>JANOZJ010000054.1:0-3766 GCA_031429315.1 Akkermansiaceae bacterium | reverse complement strand
CAGTGGCCCGTCCGTGGCAGATCGCCATTCGCACTTCAACGCATCGACTGGAATGGTGTCGTCCCTTTCGAGGCCAAGGAAATCAATATCAAGAAAAATGGCTTCCTCATCACCTTCACCAAGCCGGTGGATAAGAAGGTCGCCGCGGATATTGCCTCTTATAACATCACCACCTACACCCATAACTATGGCGGCGGCTATGGCAGTCCGGAAGTGGACCAGACCACCGCCCGTGTCACCGAGGCGATTCCGGCGGCTGATGGACTTTCGGTGATGGTGCGTCTCGAAAAAATCACCGAGGACCACATCCACGATTTCGATCTCTCCAAAATTCTGTCCCAGGACGGACGTCCCCTTTTGCACAACAAAGCCTATTACACGGTGAATGAAATTCCCAAAAACTGATTAACACAAAACCATGATTCCACCACTCCGCCGTCTCCTCTGCTCCATGGCACTCGTATTATCCTATGGCTCGGCCCATGCCGAAGACAGCCCGCAATGGCTGACCTACCCCGGTGGCGAAGGGCCGGGCAAAGGCAAACGCATCGTCCTGATCACCGCTGACCAAGAATACCGCAGTGAGCAGTCGATGCCGATGATGGCGAAAATTCTCAGTAAGCATCATGGCTTTAATTGCACGGTGTTATTCGGAGTCAATGACAAGGGCGAGGTAGATCCCACGATGATTGTGCACCCCGAGAAAGGCAGGGAAGTGAAGGAGCATCATATCCCCGGCCTTGAGCAGCTCGCCTCGGCAGATCTGGTGATTTTCGTGACGCGCTTGCTCACTTTGCCGATGGCGGAGCGTGAGATGATCGTAAAATATATCGACTCCGGAAAACCCTTCATCGCCCTGCGCACCGCCAACCACGGCTTCAATACCGACCTTCCATACAAAATCAACGGCAAGCAAGTGAACTGGGGCCGCGAAATCCTGGGCGGCGATTTCATGGGCCACCATGGCCGCTGGCACGCCGATTCCACTCGCGGCACTGTCGTCCCAGAGCTCAAGGATCATCCGATTGTTAGAGGTGTGAGTGATATTTGGGGGAACTCGGATGTTTACCGGACTTACAAAGAAGGCACGAGCCTGCCCGCCGGTTGCACCGCCCTCGTCTGGGGCCAGCCGCTAATGGGGCGCAATCCCGACGATGCGCCGAATACCGAACTCGAGCCTCTTCCCGTCGCTTGGTTTAAAAACTGGCAGACCAGTGAAGGCAAATCCGCCCGCGTGTTTCAATGCACCATGGGCAGCGGCACCGACCTACAATCCGCCGGCCTACGCCGCCTAATCATCAATGCTGGCTACTGGGGCATGGGCATGGAATCTGACATCACCGCCACCCGCAGCGTCGATATCGTCGGCACCTACAAGCCTCTGGAAAGCGGCTTCAACTACGCAGAACTCGGCGTCGTGCCGAAGCCTGTCTCGGCATACAGATAGAGTAATCGACCAAGCCCCGTTAGCATGACGCGTTTAGTCCTCAGGAGGTGCCTCGCTTTCGGCCGTGCTAGCGTGGCGGAACCTTCCGCCACGCCCGCCGGACTGAAGGTAAGCCTCCGAGCGTTCGCCGTTTGAAAAGCCTCGGTCGTTGCCCGCGCCTGGCCAGGATCGCGGCATGTCACGCACGCGCCACACCGATCAAGAGAACGCCCGCATCATCCGGGATTTCAAACACTCCGACCAAAGCGCCGCCGCTTTCTGCCGCGCGCGCGGAGTCTCCTATCAGACACTGGTGAACTGTCGGCGCGGATCTCCCGCTCCCGGAACCACCACCCGCATTCCTTGAGTTCCAGCTTGGTCTCAAACTAAAGCTTGAGCAGACTGAGCTGTTTTAACTTCAATTGAATCAATGCCTGAAATGCCGGTGACCGGTGAAGATCATCGCCATCCCCGCGGCGTCTGCGGCGGCGATGACTTCCTCGTCGCGGATCGAGCCGCCGGGCTGGATGCAGGCGGTGGCACCGGCGTCGATGGCGGATTGCAGGCCGTCGGCGAACGGGAACATCGCGTCGGAAGCGACGATGCTGCCCTTGAGGTCGAGACCGGATTCCTTGGCTTTCCAAATCGCGATCCGTGACGAGTCCACGCGACTCATTTGGCCCGCGCCGATGCCTAGCGTGCGGTCGGCACTGGCGTAAACTATGGCGTTGGATTTCACGTGCTTCACGATCCGCCAGCCGAAGCGCATCGCGCGCATTTCCTCGTGGGTCGGCGGGCGTTTGGTGACGACTTTCGATTCGAGGTTGTCAAGGCCGAGCGCGGTGTGGTCGCGGTCCATCACCATGATGCCGCCGGGGCACGAACGGATCACCGGCGATTGTTTCTCTGCCAGATAGGCGTCGTTCATGACCATCAGGCGCAGGTTCTTTTTCTTTTGCAACAGGGCGCGCGCGTCGCTCTCGAACTCGGGGGCGATGATCACGTCGGTGAAAATTTCAGAGATCACGCGCGCCAATTCTAACGTGAGCGGGCGGTTGCAGACGATCACGCCACCGAATGGGGCCTGGCGGTCGGTTTCGAAAGCTTTCTGCCAGGCGACTCGCAGGTCTTCGTCGTCCTGGCCGACGCCACAGGGATTCGTGTGCTTCAGGATCGCCACCGTCGGCCGGACGAAATCGAGGATGAGATCCGCTGCGGCCTCGATGTCCAAAATGTTAGTATAGCTCAGGTCTTTGCCTTGGATCTGGGTGAAAAACTCGCGGAAATTCCCGTAGAGCGCGCACTTCTGGTGCGGGTTGTCGCCGTAGCGGAGTTCCTGTTCGAGCGGCAGGCTGAGGGTGAAATTGCAGCAGGTGCCGGTCCGGCATTGGCCGAGGTAGTCGGTGATCGCCGCGTCATATTGCGAGGTCCGCATGAAGACTTTCACCGCGAGTTGTTCGCGGAGGCCCTTGGTCGTGTTGCCGTGGTTTTCCTTCATCTCCTCGATCACCCGGCCGTAATCCGCCGGATCGACGATGACCGTCACGCTCATGTGGTTCTTCGCCGCGCTGCGCAGCATCGACGGGCCGCCGATGTCGATTTTCTCGATGGCTTCTTCCAGCGTGACACCCGGTTTCGCTACGGTTTCCTCGAACGGATAGAGATTCACCACCACCAGGTCGATCGTCGGAATGTTGTTAGCCTTGGCTTGGGCGATGTGGTTGGCGTCGTCGCGGCGCTGGAGCAGGCCGCCGTGGACTTTCGGATGGAGGGTCTTGAGGCGGCCGTCGAAAAGTTCCGGCGCGCCGGTGAACTCGGAAACGTCGATGACCGGCAGTCCCGCGTCGCGCAGGGCCGCCGAGGTGCCGCCGGTGGAGAGCAATTCCACGCCCATGTCGTGGAGTTCCTTGGCGAATTCGGCGAGGCCGGTTTTATCGGAGACAGAAAGCAGAGCGCGGGTGATAGCCATAAATAAAGTCTTTCGCGGAGTTGGTGTGAGACCGGCCACATGCCGGACCGCGCGTTCCCCGTATCCAACCCGCCGCCACCGGGCAAGCGGAATAGGCGGGGTGAATCCCTTGGAGTGCGGTGGCAGAGGTGTGGCGCTATCGCTTCCCATCGCAGTCCATGGAGTGCGGACATAGCGGGTTGTTAGGGTCAGTTGTCGCGCAGTTGCAGGCGGAAGAACTTGGAGGCGGCGGAGGCCGGACCTGACAGGCTCGCCGGGCCTCCTAACCGGGGTGTGCCTTGGTTGCCCGGGACATCCCACAAGGTCCAGTTGAACAAGTCGGGCGAGGTTTCCACCTGGATTGATTGGTTGACTGGCGCGAGGAAATTGAG
>JANOZJ010000053.1:0-2060 GCA_031429315.1 Akkermansiaceae bacterium | reverse complement strand
CGATTCCGGTTCGCGGCCGAGTTCGGGGAGGTCGGCTTCGATTTCAAAGGCGGAGGAAACCTCGAGGACGACGGCCTCCGGTGCGCCTTCCCGGGCGGGGTTCTTCAGGCGGATGGCGTATTCGGCCTCGATGATTTCAGGCTTGATGTCGATCTCCTGGTCCTTGGGCAGCAGATCCAGCAATTCGACGTCCTCAAGCAAGGATGTGGTATCGGTGGGTGGCTTGATCACCTCTTCGGGCGGCAGCGATCGCTCGCTGTCGAGCGGTCGGATTTCCACTTGGCGGACGTCGATCGCGCGGGTGCTGAGTTCGCGGGCTTGTTCAAACTTGAAGGCGATCTTCATTTGATCGAGCACGAAAAAAACGATCACATGCAGCAGGATCGACAACAACATGGCCACCGCTGCCCACCACCCGAGATGGTCGGGACCCGGCAAGCGGTAGGCCACTCCGCCGCGCGCTTTGCTCCATGTATAGGTCTCCGCCACGCCGGGACTATACGCAGATCGAATGAGCTGGCAATCACCAGAAAGGCTGATTATCGTCCCGTTTGGCACCTTGTGTGCTCATACCGAATCAACCTCCCCAACCATATGGCTGCCAAGAAAACTGCAAAAAAGACAACCGAAGCATCACCGAAGGATTCTGCTACGACTCCGAAGCCCGTCGCCAAAAAGGCCACCAAAACGCCGAAAAAAGTAGCTGCCGACGCCGACGCTCCCGCGGCCAAAGAAGCAATTCCTGCCGCAGCTCCGGCTGCCAGGAAAGCCGCCGCGAAGCCCTCGCTCGATGCCATCGCGCGCGCCGCGTATCTGAACTACCGCCGCCGCGTGGAAAAAGGCCTGCCGGGGGACTCCCACGGCGATTGGCTCGAAGCCGAACGCCAGTCCTCGTAAGCGGACCACGCGCTGCGGATTTTTTCAGCGCTTCCGGCTTGGACAGCACGGGAAACGCCGCCACAGTCCGCGCCGTGAACTCCTGCGCATCCCTTGGCATCGGCTTGGCCGGATTCGGAACCGTCGGTTCCGGAGTCTGGAACATCCTGCAGCGTAACGGCGAACTCATCACCGGACGCACCGGGGGAGGCGTGACGTTGCACATCGCCAAGATCCTCGTCCGCGATCTCGCCAAAGTCCGCGCCACCACTGGCGAGGTGGCTCCTGAAATTTACACGACCGATTGGCGCTCGCTGGTCGCCGATCCGGCGGTGGACATTGTCGTCGAGCTGATCGGCGGGACGACCGATGCGTTTGAGATCGTGGCCGCCGCCTTGCGCGCGAAGAAGCCGGTGGTCACGGGCAACAAAGCGCTGCTTGCCGAGCGCGGCGTCGAGTTGTTCGCGATTTCCCGGGAAATGGACACGCCGATCCACTTCGAGGCCGCCGTCGCCGGTGGCATCCCGATCATCCGGACCGTGCAGGATTCGTTCATCGGCAACCGGATTCATTCGTTTTCGGGCATCATCAACGGCACCTCCAACTACATCCTCGGCCGCATGACCGACGCCGGACTCACCTTTGAGTCTGCGCTCGGCGAAGCCCAGGCGCTCGGTTACGCCGAGGCCGATCCGGCGCTCGACGTCAATGGCTGGGACGCCGCCCACAAGGCGATTCTCCTAGCCACCCTCGCCTATGGCTTCCCGATAGACCCCGCCTCGATCCACGTCTCCGGCATCGAACAAGTGCGCCCGACCGATATCAGCTTCGCTAAAAACCTCGGCTACACCGTCAAGCTGTTAGCCGTGATCCGGGAGCACGCCGACGGCGCGGTGGAACTGCGCATCCAGCCCTCATTCATCGCCCAAACGCACATCCTCGCCTCCGTCCACGGCGTCTTCAACGCCGTCGCCGTGCATGGCGACGCCGCCGGTGAATCCTTGTTTTACGGCCGCGGTGCCGGACAGGACCCCACCGCGTCTTCGGTCGTGGCGGATCTGGTGGAAGCCGCGCGCTCGTTGCGACAAGTTTCCGGCCACCGCGGATTCCTGCCCTATCGCGAAAGCGGGCGGATTCTCCCTGTCGGTGAAACCTCGACCGCCTACTACGTGCGTTTCGACGTC
>JANOZJ010000052.1:0-4640 GCA_031429315.1 Akkermansiaceae bacterium | reverse complement strand
GATGGCCAAGATCAAAGAGAAATACGCCGACGATCCTAACAAGATCAACACCGAGACCATGGGTCTCTACAAGAAATACGGCATCAACCCGCTCGGCGGCTGCCTGCCGATGTTCATCCAGATCCCGATCTTCTTCGGCTTTTACCGGATGCTCCAATACGCCGTCGAACTCCGCGGCCAGGGATTCCTGTGGGTCGATGACCTTTCCCAGCCGGACACGCTCATGCACTTCCCGTTCCTCGGCGGCATCCCGTTCAATATCCTGCCCATCGTCATGGCCATTTCCAGCTTCCTACAAATCAAGATGACGCCCAAGACCGGCGATCCGATGCAGCAGAAGATCATCATGTTCATGCCATTCATGTTCTTCTTCTTCTGTTATAACTTCGCCTCCGCGCTCGCCCTTTACTGGACCACCCAGAACATCTTCTCGATCGGCCAGACCTGGCTGATGAACAAGGTCCCCGAGCCCGAACTCAAGGCCCGCACCACCAGCGAGAAGAAGGGCTTCGTCCAACGCATGGCCGAGCGCCAGGCCGAGATGCAGAAAGCGAAATCCCAAGGCGGTGCGGCCATGCGCGACGTGACCCCGGAGAAGAAAAAGCCGCGGCCGCCACGCACCGGCGGTTGATGGTACCACCACACCGGAGGCATCAAACTCCTGTGGTGCAGGCGAATGAGACGCCAATGGAGAACTCTGCACCGTCAGCAGTCAGGGGCTTATTGCCTTGCTCTGCTTTGCAGTTCTCGGTTCACTCCGCCATCGGAAAGCAGCATAAAGCCAAGGAAAATGTTCCGATGAACAGTAATCTGCTGACAAAAGAGCCTCAATTGCAGAGACATTTTTAAAACCAATGATCCCACTTAACACGATTGATCTCTTTGCTGGTGCAGGTGGAATAAGGGCGACCGGCCCTAATTCGTGGCCCAAGGAGCGGCGAAACGTGTTTGCCGACGTCCATGAGCTGGCAATGAGATGAGCGGATGCACGGTACATTGGCTTTCCATGGGCGTCGGCGGAGGCGTTCCGCCGCTCCTTGACTTTTCTGTCCTGCACACCCTGTCCGCTGCCCCGCTTTTTTTGGTTTGAGCGAAAGGTTAATCAAGGTTAACACTCCGACCGAATTCCATGCCAAAACGTGTCTCCAAAATTGCCAGCTCGTTCAAGCAGCTCGGAGAAATCCAAGTCACGGATTGGGATTTCATCGAACTCTTGAATACGGATGTCAGGGAGCTGGAGATCGCCCGTTCGCTGAAGCGCTTGGCGAGCATCCAGGTGACCGAGTGGGATTTTGGCACCGTCCTGCCGGCGGTGAAAAAAGTCGCAAATCAGGAGATCGACGTCGTCGATTTTTTCAAGCGGACGGCCCATTACAAGGTGATGGAGTGGGATTTCAGAAGTGCCCCGGCAGCTGAGAGCGAGCCCGCGCCACAAGCACCGGTGCCGCCGCCGGTGAAAACGATCAGCCCGGACGAGCTGCAGGCGGTCACGCTGCGCTTGAAGAATTTCCTTCAATTCGTGGCCGTGAATTTGATCGACGAGCCGGGCAGCGCCCAGATCAAAGTCACCCAACTGGGGCCGAGCGGGCTGCGCTTCAAGCTCGTGCTGGTGCAAAGGGATGTGGCGATGCTCGTCGGCAGGGAAGGGCACACGGCGTCCGCGATCCGCAATATTCTCAAGGCCACCGCCGCGACGCACGGGGTGCAGGCGTTGCTGCAAATCCACTCGCACGAAGACGAGTTGGCGCAGCTCGCCAAAGAACAGGCAAAGCGCTAACGCGTTGTTAGTCCGGACGGGAACCGCGAGGTTGTCATCCACTGTCGGGCGGCTAGGTTTCCGTCGATGCAAGCTGCCGATCTTTCCACCCACTCGCCGATGGCGCTGATCCTTGAAACCCTGCCCGGCGCGCGGCGGGCGATTTTCGCCCGTTACCACCTCGGCGGCTGCCAGAGTTGCGCGTTTTCCAACGAGGAAACCCTCGCGGAACTTTGCGCCCGCTCCGAGATTCCGGCGGCCGAGGTGCTCGAGCATTTGCTAACCAGCCATATCCATGATTCCGCGATGCTGATGGAGCCTGCCGTGGCGAAAGATGAAATCTCCGGACTGCGGCTCATCGACCTGCGGACCCGCGAGGAACACGAGGCGGTGGTGATTCCAGGCTCGGATTTTTTCACCCAGGAACTCCAACAACAGCTATTCGCCGGCGATTCTAACACCCGCATCCTGCTTTACGATCACAGCGGCCAAAACATGCTCGACCAAGTCGCCTGGTTCCGCGGCCACGGCTTGCATGAGACGTATGGCCTGCGCGGCGGCATCGACGCCTGGAGCCGGGAAATCGACCCCTCCATCCCGCGCTATCGCGTTGAGATGGAGGGGGGAGGAAAAAGCTGAAGCGCTGAAAAGCAAGAGTCGCTCTTTCTTGTTTCAGCTTTTCAGCTTTTCAGTCTCTCTACCTATGCAGGATCTTCGCGACTTTCGGTGCGCGCAGGCGATGCGGTTCCGGCAGGTCCGAGCCGAGCAACGGGCGGCAGTAGTTCTTGAAATCCTCGGTCACGCCATTGCCAGCGGCATTGATGAAATTATCCGGCATGTGGCGGGTCTTGCCGGCGACTTTCTTGATGTCCACCAGTTCGTAATCCACGCTGTAGTTGAGGACCGGGCGCTTGATCACCACCGAGCCATCGACGTTGTCCCACATCGCGAACTGCACGGCTTTTTCACCGACTTCACGCGCCTCGCGGGCGTCGCGGTCCGACTGGATGCCCATGAACGAACGCTGCAAGTAGCCGAAAGTATCCGAGCGCACGCGCTTGATCCCGAGGCCTTTGCGGATCTCGTTAGAAAGCAGGTCACCGAGCGCGCCGGTGCCGGAAAGCTGGAGATTGCCATGGGAATCCCGCTCCTCGGTGCCAACCAGCTTGGTGATCATCGCGACGCCGTTAGGATCGGAAATTCCTTCGGAAACGGCGATCGTGCAGAGGCCGTGCTGCTTGTAGACGCGCTCCACATCGGTGAGGAACTTGTCCATCTCGAAATGGCGCTCCGGCACATAGACCAAGTGCGGGCCATCATCGAAATACTTTTGCGCCAGCGAGGACGCGGCGGTTAGAAAGCCGGCGTGGCGGCCCATCACCACGCCGATGTAAACGCCCTGCAGCGCGCGGTTGTCGAGGTTCACCCCGGAAAACGCCTGCGCCACGAAACGCGCTGCCGAGCCGAAGCCCGGGCAGTGGTCGTTTTCCTCAAGATCGTTGTCGATGGTCTTCGGAATGTGGATCGCACGCAGCTCGTAGTTCGCTTCCTTTGCCTGCTCGTTGACGATGCGCACGGTGTCGGACGAATCGTTGCCGCCGACGTAGAAAAAATAACGGATGTCATGCGCCTGCATTACCCTGAACATCCGCGCGCAGTAATCTTCATCCGGCTTGTCGCGGGTGGAAAGCAGTCCGGACGAAGGCGTGCCGGCGACTTGTTCCAGGTTGTGGGTGGTCTCGCGGGTGAGATCGACGAAGTTCTCATGGATGATGCCGCTAACGCCGTGGACAGCTCCGTAAATGGAGGTCACCTGGCTGAACTTGCGGGCCTCGAGGGCGACGCCGACGATGCTTTGATTGATCACTGGAGTGGGGCCGCCACCCTGTGCGACAAGGACTTTACCTTCTAAACGATTGCTCATGGGGCACCGAGAATTGATGATCTCCCGGCAGATGCAAGCCCGGAAAAGGCCAGGCCGGAGCGCGAGTCTCCAGACTCGCAGCGAAAGAGTTGCCAAAGAATCGCAGCGTCCGCCTCCCTCACTTTGTCGATCCTTTCGCGGCGAGTCTGGAGACTCGCGTTCCGGCCTTGGGCCGCACAGATTCCTCCCATCAACACTCCCACTGCAAATCAGGCCTGCCCGTGGCTGCCGGAAATATCCGGCAGCCACGACTTCTCGCTGACCCGCCGCCATGGCCACGCGAAAGGCGCGGATTTCTATCTCGACGCGCTGCGCTACGCCCAATCCCAGTGGCTCGCGGGCAAACCCGCGCAGGCCATCCTCCAGCTCAACAAGGCATGGATGGCGGATCTATCAAACGACGAGCCGGTCCTTCAATCCCACCCGCCGCCTTATCAGGCGCTGGCTTGGATTATCGGGAACGCATCTAACGGCACCTGCGGCTACCTCGGGAATCCGGTCCGCCATTTCCAACACCTCGCCAGCCGCATGAGCGGCCCCCGGGCGGAAATCCGCGCGTGGCGCGCGTGGGTCTGTTTCCATCTAGCGGAAAAAATCCTCAACCGGGCCGGCTATCTTCGCGACGGAGATCAGATCGCCCGCGAAGGACTTTGGATTCCCGGCAAGCAGCGGGCGCTCAACGAGGTCGCCAAGCATGGCTGGCCGGGCGAATGGCGGCGGGCAGAATGCCCGCGCCACGGTAGCCCGGGCAGAATGCCAGTTGTGTTCTTAGAATGATTCCAGCTTCTCAGCGCTCTCAATGTGACAAAATTGTCACTTTTACGATTCGTTCGTACCTGCCTGAATCGTCGCGTGTCCAAGCCGCGCTCCGAGTCCATTACTGAGCAACAGCTTTCCAGATGGAAGCTGCTGAGTCGGTTCATCGGCCTGCTCGATAAACATGGCTCGCAGATCGTCCCC
>JANOZJ010000051.1:0-9085 GCA_031429315.1 Akkermansiaceae bacterium | reverse complement strand
CGCTTCCGGACCGGTCGCGCCCGGATTGTAGAAACAAGTCGGGTGAAACTGGATGAACTCCATGTTCGCCACCGACGCGCCGGCCCGCCAGCCCAGGGCCACGCCGTCGCCGGTCGCGGAGTCGGGATTGGTCGTGTAGAGATAGACCTTGCCACAACCACCCGCCGCGAGGATCACCCGGTTGGAACGGAAAACCTTCACCTCGCTGGTCTTCGTTTCCAGCACGTAGGCTCCGAGCACCCGGTCCTCCACCACCGCCCCGAGCTTGGCGGTGGTGATCAGGTCGATCACAAAATGATCCTCCATAAATGTTAGATTCGGGGTGTTCCGCGCGGCCTCTATCAGCGCCCTGGCCACTTCGCGTCCGGTGGTGTCGCGGGCGTGGAGGATCCGCCGGTGCGAGTGGCCGCCTTCCTTGCCGAGCAGGAAATGCCCGCCCTCCTTGTCGAATGAGACTCCGTAGTCCACCAAATCCGCGATCGCCGCCGCGCCCTCGCCGATGATCGTGCGCACGGCGGCTTCCTTGCACAGACCGGCCCCGGCATCGAGCGTGTCGGCGACATGGCGCTCCACCGAATCGCCCGCATCTCGCAGCGCTTCGGGCAGCACCGAGGCGATGCCACCCTGCGCCCACGCGGTGTTCGACTCGTAGGCCTCGCCTTTGGTTAGGACGATCACCGAGCCATGCCGGGCCGCCCGCAGCGCAAACGAAAGTCCGGCGATACCGGCACCGATCACCAGGAAATCTGCTGTCATGTGCCGCCAGCATGAACGGGGATCGTCTGCGGCAAAGTGAAATTTCTCCTTCCCGCGTCTTGACCCTGTCGCCGCCGCGGCTCACCCCTCCGGCATGAGCTTTTTCATCACCGGCACCGACACTGGCGTCGGCAAGACCCACGTCACCCGCCTGATCCTCGAAGCCCTGCGCCGCGTAGGCCGGGATGCCGTCGGTTACAAGCCCGTCGCTTGCGGTGATCGCGGCGACGCCGTCATTCTATCAGCCGCGTCGGGCGGACTCGATCTCGACTTGATCAACCCGGTTTTCCTCAATACCGCCGTCGCGCCCTACGTCGCGGGGATGTTGGAAAACCGCACCGTGGAGCCGGCCGTGCTGTTAGCCGGTTTCCAGCGGCTGGCGGCCAGCCACGCACAAGTCATCGTCGAAGGAGCTGGTGGCTGGGAAGTCCCGCTCGCCGCGAATTACCGGGTCTCGGATCTGGCAGCGGATTTAAAATTGCCGGTGGTGCTGGTCGCCGCCAACAAGCTCGGCGCGCTCAACCATATTTTGCTCACCGTCGCCGCGATCCACGCCAAAGGACTGGTTTGCGCCGGGATCATCCTGAACCAACTCGAAGATGAAATGGACACGGCGATGATCACCAACAAAGGCGTGGTGGAAGATCTCGCGGACGTGCCCTTGCTCGATCACCTGATCCACGGCCAGGATTTCCTCGATGCGGAAACTTACCTCGGACTGATAAGGAATGCCGGCGATTGACGGATGGCCTTGAGCGTCGGTCTTCGCGGGAACAAAGGATGACCTCGAACGCCAGCATCGAGCCAGTCACGGAAACCGAGGAATGGAAAAGAGGCAGAGCTCCCCTCCGCTTGGGAAAGAACACCGCGATCAACGACCCCTTTCATGCGTCGCCGCCGAACGTCGGACCGCAGTCGGGGAAACTGCCTAACTAAAGCCACCCCTTGGCGCGACCAATGCTGGTTAAGCGGGACCCATCGAGACGGCTCCTGATGTCAACACGCTGGATAAAATTTCAGGTCACAATCCTCCGGATGGGGCATCCAACGATACGACTCTTTGATCATCTGCTTCCATCGGCAATTAGATTTTTCTCCTTGGGGTAAAAATTCCGCCTTCATTAACGATGCCTTTTCGCCTTGTCTCCGGCATCGAAATACGTTACTCAACAAGGCGTGTTTTTGGAATTTCCAAGTTCGTCGGTTCGTCGGTTCGTCGGTTCGTCGGTTCGTCGGTTCGTCGGTTCGTCGGCGCAATGGTGAACGGGGAGCGCGGGCGTCCCGCCGGCCAGTCCCGTCATCTCGCCGGGGCTTCTTCCTTCTCCATCCACCGTCGCCCCCAAGAGTTCCCGGCAAGATGCCGGAACCAGCCGCCAGGATGCCGGCGCTTCCCACTCTCCCATCCCAACTCCTAATCTCATGAAAACACAATCCCTTGCTCCTAGTCCGCGTTTGCCGTTCGGGGCTTCGTCTGCCCGCGCCTGTTTCGCATTTCTGTCAGCTTTTCTCGCTCTCTCTGCACTCCTCGTAACGCCCGGGCAAGCCAATCTTTTGACGGTTGATCCCGATGCCTTTCCTGCCGGCACTTCCTTGACGAATGCATTCCCCGGTGTCGTCATCACGGATGAGAGCGGAGCAGCCTCCATCAACTCTGCAGCCGGTCTCACAGGGACACTTCAATTCGCACGGTCAGGCAGTTCGGGAGATTTTACCTATTTGCCCATACCGCCTGCGGCCACTTTGCCTCAAACGCTTTCCAGTTCGGGTGGTGCGGGTTTCATTCTGCGTTTCGATTTCGCCCAAGCCACCGATTTTGTATCACTTGATCTCATTCCGAACGACGGTTCTGATCCTGGATCAATCGCTGCCTTCGACGCTGCCGGAAATCTTGTCGGCTACTCATCCTTCGGGGGGCAGAATCTCACCGGGGTCCGTAACACGCTTTCAGTTTCGGGAGTCGGAATCAGGACGGTGCTGGCGGCTGGCACAAACGGAGACAACTTAGAAATCGACACACTGAAATACAATGACGGCGGGCCAGGCCAACTCGACTCCGCCTTCTCCGGCGACGGCATTCAGGTCACGCCGTTCATGGACGGAGCCACGCTGCGGGCCTCGCAAGCACAAGCCGTGGCGGTGTAGCCGGATGGAAAAATTGTCGCCGCCGGTGAAGTGGTCGGTGGAGGGCAAAGCAATTTCGCACTGGCACGCTACCTGCCGGATGGATCGCTCGATCCGACATTCGGCACAGGTGGGATGGTGACCACCGCACTGAGTGCTGCGAACGATTTTGCCCGCGCGGTGAAGGTGTTGCCGGATGGAAAACTGCTTGTGGGAGGCAACGCCGTGGTGAGCGGCTCTATCCAGCTAGCCCTCGCTCGCTACCTCGCCAACGGCACGCTCGACAGCACTTTCAACTCCGGCGGTTTCCGCACCTATGACCTCGGTAGTGGTGATGACGTCTGTGAGGACATGGCCATCGGGCCGGACGGGAAAATTGTTATGGCAGGCGCCAACGCAGGAGCCACCGATGACTTTGCCGTTCTGCGCTGTTTGTCGGACGGCACGCCGGACACAAGCTTCGGTGTCAACGGAGTGATCACCTCGTCCTTCGGCAGCAGCAACGATGTGCTCAGCGCCGTAGTCGTGCAACCGGACGGTAAGATCGTGGTGGGAGGTCAATCCTACAACGGGAGCAAATATGTGTTTGCCATGGTGCGCTACACCGTGACGGGAGGTCTCGACACCAGCTTTGGGGGCGGAGGCGTGTCCACTTCCTTCGGCAGCGGCAACGATGCCGTCAAAGCCCTCGCGCTCCAGCCCGACGGAAAGATTCTCGCAGGAGGTTATTCCTTCCAGACCGGCAGCAATGACATGGCTTTTGCGCGTTACCTGCCGAACGGCACGCTAGACACCACTTTCTACTCAGCTGGCAAGCGGATCGTCAGCTTTGTGAGCGGGAACGACTTCTGCACCGGCATGGCACTTCAGCCCGATGGCCGAGTCGTCTGTGTGGGTTACGCCTCCAACGGAACGAATGACGACATGGCCGTGTTGCGCCTCAGTCCTGATGGCACCCTCGACACGACGTTCGACGGCGACGGCAAAGTGGCCTTGGCTCCCGGCTCTCAGGCTGACCAACTCTATGCCGCAGCCCTGACTCAGGACGGTAACATCGTGGCGGCAGGCCTCTCTCAAAACGCCAGCAGCTTATCCCAATTCGCCGTCGTGCGTCTGCTTGGTGGTCCCAATGATCTGCTCGTGAACGGCGGTTTCGAGGCGAACGAGTTTTTGGGAGGAGGTTCCATTAGCTTTGGTGACTGGGGGGAGGGCTCTGCCATGACTGTTGGAACAGAGAATGGGATTACGCCCTACGAGGGAGCCCGGATGGCGGGGTTTTTCGGACCTCTTTCATTCCCTGGCGCGACCGAATCGGAAATCCGGCAGTTTGTAAACCTTTCCGCCTATGCATCGGAGATAGGCGCGGGAAATTTGAGTGTGACCGTGACCAGCCGAGTCAATCGCGTTGCGGGATCGGCCAATACGGAGTTCAGCCTCTATCTTTCGGCGCGAAGCGGCAGTACCGCCAGCTTCACGACTCTGGACAGCAAACAGGAAACCGTCTTCAGCGACAGCGATCCCGCGACATGGCAGTTGCTGTCCAACACATTCACAATTCGGCCGGAACGACATATCTTCTGGTGGAGGTTTCTACGAATGGGAATGGACCCTTCGGACTCGACGGCTACGTGGATGGCGTTACGCTGACGGTGCGGACCGATTTCACCGCTCCAACGCTCGGTCCGGTGACGATCGCCAGCAGCAATACTAACGCGGCTTGGGCAAAAATCGGCAACACAGTGTCGCTGGCGTTCACCTCCAGCGAGCCGATCCAAACCCCGGTGGTGACGCTGCTCGGCACCGCCGCCACGGTGGCGAACACCGGCGGCAACAACTGGACGGCCACCGCGACCGTGGGCGCGGGCACGGCGGAAGGCGTCGCCGCGTTCTCCATCGCCGCAGTCGATCTTATTGGCAACACCGCGCCCCCCGTGACAACCACCACGAATGCCAGTGGGGTCACGGTGGACAAAACCGCGCCGACGCTGAATCTGCCAGCGAATCTGATCGTGGCCGCGACAAGCGCCGCCGGTGCGGTGGTGGCGTTTAGCGCGACCGCTACGGATAGCTTCGATCCCTCGCCGTGCTTGATTGTCACACCTGCGAGTGGCAGCACCTTTCCGCTGGGAATCACTACGGTGAACGTGACCGCCACGGACGCGGCGGAAAACATTGCCAGCGGCAGCTTCACCGTGTCGGTCGGCAATCTGGTGGATGGTGTTTTCTTCACCACGCCCGCCACCGTGCCGCTCACGGACGACGGATTCACCGCCACTGGCCAGGCCGTCGGACCGATGACGCTGGGCTTCGATCCCACACCGGGCCAAGTGCTCACGCTCGTGAACAATACCTCCGCGAACCCCATCGCCGAGAATTTCACCAACCTCCCCGATGGCGGCACGATCACGACGAGTTATGGCGGACGAGAATTGCTCATCATCGCCAACTATTCAGGTGGAGACGGCAATGACCTCACGCTAACCTTGCTCAACCCGGAGATCGCAGTCGAGCAACCGCTGCTGACTAACATCGTCAATGGCGCATCGAAGTCATTCGGGACAATGGTTCTGGGCAGCCCCGTGAGTCTGGTTTTCACCATCAAGAACACCGGGACTGGAATTCTCAATGGTCTGACGATTACCAAAAGCGGCACCCATCAGACTGCATTCACCCTGACCGTTTCCCCCACGGCACCGTTGGCCGGGCCTGCGGGGACCACCACCTTCACGGTGCAATTCAATCCCGCCACCAGCGGAGCGAAGAGCGCCGCCATCCACATCGCGAGCGACGATGCCGATGAGACCCCCTTCGACATCACCCTGTCCGGTCAGGCGCTTTCGGTGAACGATGATACCGACACCGACGGCTTGAACGACGCGGCGGAATACAACATGAGGGATCTGGGCTTCATCTGGAACGACACCCAAACCGGCTTGGTTAACATCTACAAGGCGAACGCGAACGTGGCGGGCTACTACTCGCTGTCGCAAGTCCAGGCACTCCACGTCGGCACGCCGTTGATTCAAAGAAACCCGGCGACCGGGCAATTCAAACTGACCCTCGGCCTGAAGAAATCCACGGACCTGAGCAACTTCAGCCCCTATCCCTTCACCGCGCCGCAGACGACGGTGAACGGCCAAGGCAAGATCGAGTTTCTGTTCTCCTCGCCGGACGATGCCGCATTCTTCCGACTGGGAGCGGAGTGAACGGTTGAATGGGGTCCTTGGATTTCAATATCATGAACAGTTGGATTGCTTGGTCGTGTTGTTGGTCGTGGTTCGATTGGAGGTTGAGCCAGACGCCGGCGGGCCAGCCGAAGTAGCGTTTGAAGTGTCTGACAGAGTTACAGGCCTCACCGTGCATCAGGATTTGTGATTTTGCCGGGTAAGGAGTGGCGACCTTATTGTCGCCTCTCTTCTTTAACCATAGGGAATATAGGGACAATAAGGTCCCTACTCCTTATTTTACAAATCCTGATGCGCGGCAGTATAACAGACATTGACGGAAGCCTTTGTTCGGCAGGGCGGCCCCGTGAGATGATCGGCCTGCGGCCGATGCGAGGTTTTTGAGCGTGTGGGTGGCAGAGGCATCTGAAAGGCGCGAAAGGCGGGCGTGCCTTTGCTCGATCACCTGATCCACGGCCAGGATTTCCCCGACGCGGAGAGCCTAAAATCTTTTCAAAGGGCAAGAAATCCGGTAGCTCTCAACGTCATGAAATCCCGCCTTTCGCGCCGCTACGCCACCTTGCAAAAGCAACTTACCAGCATCGGACCGATCAGTCAGGGAAGTGTCGCATTCCAAGCGCCAAGCTCCTGGCGGTGGACCTTCAAGATCAAAGGCAAAACCGCCTGTGTCGCCCTGTCCGAAGAGCAGGCCACACAGATGACTGAAGCCATCGACAATCACAAACGCCTGGAGGAAACCGTGCGGGAAATGCGGGAAATTACCCAAACACTGATCTTAGAAACCGTGCCTGGTGTCCGCAGGCGCAAGCCACTTTCAGAAATCCCAAAAGCCCGTTAAGTTAGCGCCATTCGACTCTGACCCCGTTTGCTGGATTCGCGCTTCAGATCACGCGTAGCTGCGGATGGAGACGTGGACGTCTTCGAAAACTAACTTCTCCTTGTGGAGGGTGGGGGCGGTGCCGTCGCCGTTGTATTGCCAGGCGGAGACGTGGGCAAAATTCGCGTCGTCGCGCTTGGCTTCGCCGGCCTGGGTGCTGCCGCCGATGACTTCGGGGTCGGTCTCGAAGAACTGGTGCTCGCTGCGGAAATGGCCGCCGCAGGATTCCTCGCGGTCGCGGGCGTCGTAACACATGACTTCGCCGAACTCGAGGAAGTCGGCGACGCGGCCGGCCTTTTCGAGTTCCATGTTGGCATTGGCTCCGGAGCCGGGGATGCGGACGTTCTGCCAGAACTCCTCGCGAATCTGCGGGATTTTCGCCAAGGCTTCGGTGAGGCCTTCGCGGGAGCGGGCCATGCCGCATTGGTTCCACATCGTCATGCCGAGCTCGCGGTGGAACGAATCGACGGTGCGCTTGCCTTGGATTCCCAGCAGTTTGTTGGTCCGTTCGCGGGTCTCGGCCTCGGTCTGTTTGAACTCGGGCATCGCGGTGGTGACGCTGCCGGGTTTCTGGGTGACGAGGTAGTTGGCGATGGTGGTAGGAATGACGAAATAGCCGTCGGCGAGGCCCTGCATGAGGGCGGAAGCCCCTAGTCGGTTCGCGCCGTGGTCGGAGAAATTCGCCTCGCCTAACACATGGAGGCCGGGGATGTTGGACATCAGGTTGTAGTCCACCCACAGGCCGCCCATAGTGTAGTGGACGGCTGGATAGATCATCATCGGACCCTTGTAAGGATCCTCGCCGGCGATCTTGTCATACATCTGGAACAAGTTGCCGTAGCGCGAGCGGATGGTGTCCTCGCCGAGGCGCTTGGTGGCATCGCGGAAATCCAGATAGACGCCGAGGCCGGTGGGCGCGACGCCGCGGCCGTCGTCGCAGGCTTCCTTGGCGGCGCGGGAGGAAATGTCGCGCGGCGCGAGGTTGCCGAATGACGGGTATTTCCGCTCCAGGAAATAGTCGCGCTGGTCCTCCGGGACGTCGGCGGCGGCCATCTGTTTGGCGCGCAGCTTGGCTGCGGTTTCCTGGCTTTTGGGTGCCCAGATGCGGCCGTCGTTGCGGAGCGATTCGGACATCAGCGTGAGCTTCGACTGATAGTCGCCGCTAACAGGAATGCAGGTCGGGTGGATCTGGGTGTAGCACGGGTTGGCGAACAGCGCACCGCGGCGGGCGGCGCGCCAGGCGGAGGTGACGTTGCAGCCCATCGCGTTGGTGGAGAGGAAAAAGACGTTGCCGTAGCCGCCGGTGGCGAGGATGACGGCGTCGGCGGCGTGGGTGGAGATTTCCCCGGTGTTGAGGTCTCTAACGACGATGCCCTTGGCGTGGCCGTTCACCAGCACGAGATCGAGCATCTCGGTGCGGGGGTACATTTTCACGCCGCCCTTGTGGATTTCCTTTTCGAGCGCCTGATAGCAACCGATGAGGAGCTGTTGCCCGGTCTGGCCGCGGGCGTAGAAAGTGCGGGAAACCTGCGAGCCGCCGAACGAGCGGTTGTCGAGCAAGCCGCCATATTCGCGGGCGAAGGGCACACCCTGCGCGACGCATTGGTCGATGATCGAGCCGGAGACTTCGGCGAGCCGATAGACGTTGCCTTCGCGGGCACGGAAGTCGCCACCCTTGATGGTGTCATAGTAAAGGCGGCGGATGGAGTCGCCGTCGTTCTGATAGTTTTTCGAGGCGTTGATGCCACCTTGCGCGGCGATCGAGTGGGCGCGGCGCGGGCTGTCCTGATAGCAAAAACATTTCACCTGATAGCCCATCTCGGCGAGCGAAGCGGCGGCCGAGCCACCCGCCAAGCCGGAGCCGACGATGATCACGGTGAACTTCCGTTTGTTCGCCGGGTTGATGAGCTTGGAGTCCATTTTATGCTTGGACCATTTTTGCTCAATGGGGCCGGACGGGGTTTTACTATCGAGAACGATGGACATGACGGGTGGGCAGTTAGAGGGTGACGAGGCCGGCGTAAATCGCGAGCGGGATGGAAATGAAGCCAGCCCAAATCGCGAGAGCGTAGGCCTGTGAGAAGGTTTTGATCGCGCCTTGGGCTTTTTTAGAACGCAGGCCGAGAGTTTGAAAAATCGAGGCCAC
>JANOZJ010000050.1:0-5371 GCA_031429315.1 Akkermansiaceae bacterium | reverse complement strand
CTGCCGAAGGCTCCCTTCATCCCGCCGACGGTTCCTAGCAGCCCGATCATCGGCGCGCAGACCCCGATCACCGACAGGTAGTTGATGCGGGTCTGGAGAGTGGAACTCACTTTATCGACGGTGGCGTAAATCGCGTCCTCGGTGGCATCCTTGCCGTGACCGATGGAGCCGAGACCGGCTCGCACCACTTCCGCGAAGGGGCTGAAGCTTGCTTTCATCGCTTGGTATGCGCCGAGGTAGTCGCCACTGCGGAAAAGTTCCTGAGCCGTCGTCACGTCCTCTTGCGGGGTCATTTTCGGGCGATTGGTGCGCAGCCAGATGTCGATGATGAGCCAGACCATGGCGATCGAGCAGATCAGCAGGAGGTGCATCACCCAGCCGCCCTCCAAATAGGTATCGATAAGTGATTTCTTGACGACCTTGCCCTTGCCGGCGTCCGCGCCGAAGGCAGTTAGGGGCAAAAGGACGAGAGCCGCATAGACAGCCTGTTGGATGGTTTTTTTCATGGCGTAGGTGTTAGGAGATCAGGTAAGGGGGACAATGGCCGAATTATTTGAGGCTTGCAAGGCGCTTGTTGGCTTCCACCGTCACCAAGGTGCCGGTCGAGTGACGGATGGACGAATTGAGCAGGGCGACCCGTTCCTCGCGGCGCTCGGCGGCGGTGATGAATGAGGCGGCCTCGAGCTCGGCGACGGCGTTGAGAATCAGCCCGCCGGACGGGAACAGGCAAGGCACCGTTAGATAGGCCTCCAGGGTTTCCTGATCCTGTTTGGTGACAGCGGCGACATCGCCGCCGCGTTTGGCGCTTTTGAGCAAACTCGCCCGATAGAACGCCGCGTAGGCACAGACATCGGCAGGCAGGTTGTCCGTCGTCAAATCCCGCAACGCCGCCTCGCGGTCGGACGCACTGGTGGAGACGGGTAGCAGCAAAGCCTTGCCGAGGAGCACAAAGGAATCAGTGCCCTGGACCGGCGTGGCGTCGGAGATTTCCTTGCCGAGTTCATTGACCTTGGCGGTGTTTCCCTCGACGGCGTAGGCGACCAGCGCGGCGCGGGCGGCTTCAAGCCAGAAGGTTCCAGGGATCTTGGCGGTGACCCGCTGGGCGGCGAGAATCGGCTCCAGCACCTTCACCGCATCGCCCGGCTTGTTCATCAGCAACAAGGCGATCGCCGGATTGAGTTCGGCGGGGCGTTCGCCGAAGACGTGGTCCACGGTTTGGAGGGGAATGACCTGGCCTTGGCCGAATCCCTCGCCTGGGGTGTTGACGACCAGCTTGTCGCCCTGCAGCAGCACCGAGGAGACCAGCACGGAGCGTCCGTTTTGTAAAACGAGGCGGGTGGGTTCAGCCGCGCCTGCCGGTGACAATGGCAGCGTGACGGCCGCGCAGGCCAACAGGGCGGTCCGGAATGTGTGCGATGTGAGCGACATGGGTTGGGAAAATTATTTGTCCAGTTCGACGGCCTGCTTGGCGCGCTTGGTCTTGGCGAGCTTCGGCTCGCTGGCGAGCGCCTTGATCATTTGATCGGCAAGTTCTGTGTTGCCCATCTCGACTGCGGTTTCATAAGCCTGCCAACCGGCTTCAGCGCAAACTTCCGGGGCACTCTTGTAGGCGCCATAGACTTTGTTGTAAGTGCCGTAGGCTTGCTTGTACAAATCCAGTTTCGCTTCCGTACTGTCCGCTTTCTCCGCTTGTTTGCGGTAAATTTTACCCATCAGGATGAGGGCTTTTCCGGCAGATTCGCCGCGGAACGTCTTGTCGCCGGCAGTCTCGAGCGCGAGCTTTTGGGCTTCGTCAAGTTGGCCGAGCGCGATCAGGGCTTCCAACTTGCCGAGCGTGGTTTCCTTGAAGCGGGACATCCCGGGATTGGTGTCCAGGGCGTTCTGGAAAATCTTGAGGGCTTCGTCCGGTTTTTTGCGGGCGAGGGCGATGTATCCCAAACCGACCGGTCCCGCGTCGGCAAACATGCCGTGCTTGTAGCGGTCCACCAGCCGTCTGTACATCGCCTCAGCCCCGTCCAGATCGCCGACCTTCAGCAGAATATCCCCCGAGGCCGAGAGCAAGGCCGGACTGAGAACCGACGGGTCCTTGGCGTTGATCGTGGCGACGCCTTGGAGATATTGATCCGATTTCTCAGGACGCCGCAGCAGTTGGGCGAGCCGGGCACGGGCGTAATAGAGCCGGGCGTTGGTCGTCAGGTTTTCCTGGGCGCCGATCGCCTTGGTGAGAATTTCGACGAGCTGTTTGTCCACCGCATCGGCATCGATCTCGGACGGCTTCTTGCGTGGGACCAGGGTTTTCACCAATTCGTCGAGGAGAAACTCGACTTGCTCCACGGTGGGGTTGGCGATCCGCGACCTGATTGAGGACGCGAGCATTTCCGCAGCTTGCGACCCCTTGCCTTCGCGGGCTTTCATCTTGGCCACCTGCATGGCGGAGAGCAGCGCCAACGGACTTTCCGGCTTGCGCTGGAGAAACTCACCGTGAAGCGCGGCGATCGCCGCCCAGTCCTTATTGCCTTGCAGCAGCGCGGTGGCTTCGTCGAGCGCATACTGGATCACGTCGTCCGGACTGGCCGACCACACGGCTTTTTTAAAGGCTTCCAGCGCCGACCGTTCGAACTTGGCGATTTCGTCAGCTTTGTCCGACTTCTTTTTCTTATAAGTTTCGCCGATCAGGCACAGCATGGAACCGGCGGCGGCATCGTCGGGATGCTGGATGAGGAACGCGTTGAGATCACGGATGATCTTGTCGGACATCGTATTCTCATAGACGGCAATCGCTTTGGGATCGGAGTTCATGCCTTTGTCATTGGAATCAATGAACGCGAGCCGGTAACGCATGTCGCCGGCGTAGCGGCCGTCCGGAAATTTGGACAAATACTCCTTGATGGATGAAAGGGTTTCCTTATAGCGATCCCTGCCTTGAAGGAAATTGGACATCGCCATGTAATAGAGGCCGTTTTCCACGAAGGTGCTGTTCGGGAAGTCCTTGAGAAAACTGGTGAAGATCGGCGTGGATTCCTTGAAGTTGCCGTCTTGGAACAACGACACCCCCTGATAGAACTTGTAACGGTCCATGCTCTCGGACTTGGGGAATTTCTTTTCGAGATCCCGATAGAAAACCAGGACTTCGGCCCAATTGCCGCTTTCGACCAGCACTTCGCCGCCGAGTGTGGCGACTTGCTCGGCGTTCTCCGCATCGGGGAATTTCCGCAGATAGGCATCGCAGAGCGCCTTGATCTCCGCGAGATTCTTGAGCTTGGTCTGGATGATGATTTCCGCATAGGCGGCGGCCTTGGCGTCGCCTGCCGACGGGTACTTGATCCGCACCGCACGGAAGCACACGAGCGCTTCCTCCTGCCGATCGAGGTAGTACAAACACCGCCCGCGGCGCATCAGCAACGCCGCATCCAGATCGGTCTTTGCCTCAATCGCAGCCAGCGCCGTCTCGGCCAAGGCGACCGCGGGCTTGAGGCTGTTGAGCAGTTCCGAGGCGTTGGTTTGCTGGCTGAGCGGTTTGTTGCTATCTGCGGCGACCCGGTTTTCCAAAAGCTTCACGTCCTTGCGCTGGGATTCCAGGGCGGTCTTCTGGGTTTCCAAAATCTGGCTGCGCGGCGGCACGGATCTGTAAATCGCGAGCGCCGCCTCATAGCCTTGCGGCATTGCGGTGCCGACCAGTTCGTCACCGCGGACAATCACCTGGTTGGCATACCAGGCGATCGCATCACGGACGCCGGCTTGATTGGCCAAGCGATCCAGATAGAGAATCAGGTCTTCGAGTTTTCCGGTATCGGCAAGCAACCCGATGACTTCCACCGCCGCAGTGGTCTGCTGCGGGGAGCGGATGTCCGATCCCATCAAACTCTTGAAAACGGCCAGCGCGTCCTCGCGCCTGCCAAGATCGGTGTAAACCTGGCCCAGCCAAAGGCCTGCTTCCGAGCGGAACTTCGGATCCTGTGCCGCCATCTTGAGGGCATCTATCGCGCGCTCCTTTTTCTCCGGAGTGTCTTGCAGAATGCAAGCCCGGCCCACGCCCAGATAGCATCGGCTGGCGTACTCACCTTTGGGGAAACGCCTCAAGCACTCGGTGAACGCAGCCTCGGCCTCGACCGGCATTTCGCCCAGCAGGTTGCCCAGACCGATGTTGAAATAAAGCAATTCCAGCGGCGCATCCTTGTTCGGCCCGAGACCTTTGAGCAGCTCCTCGATCTTCGAAACCGCCGTCGCGTAATTCGGAGGATCGGCCCCGAAGGCCGCCTCGGCCTCGCGGAACAGCCGGGTCAAGGTGGCCGGCGCGACCGGTGCCGACGGCGCTGCCGGCACCTCCTGGCCTTCCAAGCGAGCCGCCGAAAACACGCTTAACCATGCACACGCGAAAAGCGCGGAAAAATGCGCCGGGGTTTTTAGGGGTCTTCGCAGCATGGTTCGGGTTGGCAGAGCGAGAGGCAGCGCAATCGTTGTGTCAAGCGAGTTTGTGTCCCCAAACGGGGGATTTCGCGCCCATTTCCTGGGCCACGTGGATGATGTCGGCGCACCCGGCATCTGGGCGAGGGTTTTCGGTTGATCTTTGCGATTCCAGCCCTTCGATAGGCAGCGCACCTGCCGCCGCATGTCCACACCCGATTTCAAAGCCAAGCTCCGCGAGGTACCCCACCTACCCGGGGTTTACCTGATGAAGGACCGTCTCGGCTCGATCATCTATGTCGGCAAGGCCCTCGACCTAAAACGCCGCGTCTCATCCTACTTCATGGCCTCGCAGAAAATGCGCTCCAACGTCAAGACCCGCGCACTTATCGACTCCATCCACGACTTCGAGTTCCACACCGTCCGCAACGAGGAAGAATCGCTCCTGCTAGAAGGCAAGCTCATCAAGGACTACCGCCCGCGCTACAACGTCGCCTTCCGTGACGACAAGCGCTTCTTCCTCGTCAAAATCCGCCTCGCCGATCCGTGGCCGCGCTTCCAGGCCACCCGCATGAAAAAGGACGACGGCTCGCGCTACTTCGGCCCCTTTCCCCACTCCAGCGCCCTCCACAGCACCCTCGAGTGGCTCAACCGCGGCTTCGGCCTGCGCGTCTGCCGCCCTAACATCCCCGGCGAGGCCGACTACAAACACTGCAACGCCGACATCATCCGCAACTGCTCCGCACCGTGCATCGCCCGCATCACCCGCGAGGCGTATCTCGAAAAAATCGAGGACGCCTGTCGTGTGTTAGAAGGCAGGGGCAAACGCGAGGTCTTCGACAAACTCCGCGAGGAAATGACCGCCGCCGCCGAATCACTTGATTTTGAAAAAGCCGCCAGCCTCCGCGACATCCTCCAGAATCTCGAAAAAACCCTCAGCCCCACTCGCCAGTTCTCCCGCGGCCGC
>JANOZJ010000049.1:0-6688 GCA_031429315.1 Akkermansiaceae bacterium | reverse complement strand
GGCGATGATCTGGCCGCCGGCGTCGCCGGCTTCGGGGCCGAGGTCGAGGATCCAGTCAGCCTCGGCGGCGACGGCCATGTGGTGCTCGATGACGACGACGGTGTGGCCTTCATCGACGAGGCGGTGGAGGACGTCGATGAGCCGCTGGACGTCTTCGAGGTGGAGGCCGACGGTGGGTTCTTCGATGAGATAGAGATTGCGCTGGGTGAGCGCGGCGTTGTTGAGGGTCGCCTTGGTGCCGCGGCCTTTGGTGAGCTCGGAGACGAGCTTGATGCGCTGCGCCTCGCCGCCTGATAGAGTGGGCGAGGGTTGGCCGAGCTGGAGATAGCCGAGCCCTGTGTCGGCCATGAGCTTGAGCGGGTGGGCAATGCGCGGCTGGGATTCGAAGAAGGCGGCGGCTTCGTCGATGGTCATGGCGAGGACCTGGCCGATGTTTTTCTGGCGAAAGGCAACCTCTAACGTTGCGGGATTGTAGCGCCCGCCGTTGCAGGATTCGCAATGGACCCAGGTGCTGGGGAGGAAATCCATTTCCAACTTCACGCGGCCGTTGCCTTTGCACTCGGCGCAGCGGCCGTTGTCGGTGTTGAAGGAAAATCGCGAGGCGTCGAAGCCTCTCATGCGGGCTTCGGGGAGTTGGGCGAAGAGCGCGCGGATGTGGTCGAAGACTTTGACATAAGTCGCCGGGCACGAGCGCGAGGTTTTGCCGATGGGCGATTGATCCACCTCGTAACAGGCTTTGATGAGCTTCTCACCGGTGGTTTTGCCGAAGGGGAGATTGGATTTTTTGACGCGCGTGGTCTTGGCCTCGTTGTGGAAAAGCTCGGCGATGCAGGAATGCATCAGCGAGGATTTGCCGGAGCCGGAGATTCCGGTTAGAACGGTGAGGCGGCCGAAGGGGATGGCGGCATCGACGTTTTTCAAGTTGTTGGCGTGGCAGCCGACGAGTGTTAGGAAGGGGTGGTCCTTTTTCACCTCGCGGCGGGTGCCGCGGATCGGGTGGTGGATGACGGCGGAAAGGGCGCGGTAGGTGGGGGAGAGAATTGAAGATGGGGGATTGGGGATCGGGGATTTTGAAGAGGAGGACTTTTTACTCGTGGGCGAGACGCCCACGCTCCTTGACGGCGGGAGTCCTTGATAGACGATTTCGCCGCCGAGGCGGCCGGCACCGGGACCGAGGTCGATGAGATGATCTGCTGCGGCGATGGTGTCTTCGTCGTGCTCGACGATGATGAGGGAGTTGCCTTGGTCGCGAAGGGCAATGAGGGTTTTGAGGAGGGCGGCGTTGTCGCGGGGGTGGAGGCCGATGGTGGGTTCGTCGAGGACGTAGAGGACGCCGCGGAGGTTGGAGCCGAGCTGGGCGGCGAGGCGGATGCGCTGGGACTCGCCGCCTGATAGAGTGTTGCCGGAACGGTCGAGCTGGAGGTAGCCGAGGCCGACTTCCTGGAGGAAGGAAAGGCGCTGGCGGATCTCGGGAAGGATGTCGCGGGCGATGAGGGTGTCGCGGGGGACGGTGAAGGTTAGGTTTTTGAAATGGGTGGCGGCGGAATTGATGGAGAGGTGGCCGAGGTCGGAGATGGGGGTGGAAGAGTCGGAGCGAGACGCTCCTTTCACGGTCTGGGGCGAGACGCCCCAGCCACCCAGCCGGACGGCGGAGGCGGTGGGGTTGAGGCGGGAGCCGTGGCAGGCGGGGCATTCTATCAGCTCGACGTCGTCCATGCGGTCGATGGCGCGGTCGGCGTCCATTTCGGCTTCTAACACGGAGTCGAAGCGGGCGGTGTCGAGGTGTCGGCGGCGTTTGGGGACGCGGCCGTGGCCGCGGCATTCATGGCACCAGCCGTGGGGGGAGTTGAAGGAGAATAGGCGTGGGTCGAGCTCTTCGAAGGATTTGTTGCAAGACGGGCAGCTCGATTTGGTGGAGAGGAGGGTGAATTTTTTGTCGGCGGTGAAGAGCTTGATGAGACCTTTACCGATGGTTAGGGCTTGATCAATGGTGGATGATAGATTGGTGACCGAGGCCTTTCTCGGACTTGTGGGCGGGACGCCCACACTCCTTGAGTCCCAGACGACGACGTCGATGTCGTGTTCCTTGAAGCGTTCGAGACGGGTGAAGCCTTCGGCGTCTTTGAATTGTTTGTCCACTAACAGCCGGGTGAAGCCTTGTTTGAGCGCCCACTCGGCGATCTCGTTGTGGAAGCCTTTTTTGCCGCGGATGATGGGGGCTAGCAGGGTGACCGGGCCATTCTTGAGGTGGCTGCGGATGGTGTTCTCGATGGCTGATAGAGATTGTTTTTCCACCGGGATCTGGCAGTCCGGGCAATAGAGGGTGCCAAGTTTCGCGTAGAGGAGGCGGACGAAGTTCCAGACCTCAGTGACGGTGGCGACGGTGGATTTGCCGCTGCCCTGGGAGACGCGCTGCTCGATGGCGACGGTGGGCGGGAGGCCCTGGAGCTGGTCGATCTCGGGCTTTTCCAACTGCTCGGCGAACTGGCGGGCATAGGCGGACATGGAGTCGAGGAAGCGGCGCTGGCCTTCGGCGAAGAGGATGTCGAAGGCGAGGGTGGACTTGCCGGACCCTGATAGGCCGGAGATGACGACTAACTGGTCGCGGGGGATGTCGACGGAGATGTTCTTGAGGTTGTGGTGTCTTGCGCCGCGGAGGGTGATGGAAGAAGTTGAGAGTTGAGAGTTGATGGTTGATGGAGAAGAGGAAGAGCCGGATAAATCCAGCGGTCCGTTGAGGGCTTGTTGGAGGAAGTGGGCGGTGGGGGTGTCGGTTAGGGCGACGGTTTCGGGGGAGCCTTGGGCGACTAACTGGCCGCCGTGTTTGCCGGCTTCGGGGCCGAGGTCGAGGATCCAGTCGGCGGATTTGATGACGTCGAGGTTGTGCTCGATGACGAGCAGGGAGTGGCCGGAATCGACGAGTTTTTGGAAGACGGTTAGGAGGTTCTCGATGTCGGAGAAGTGGAGGCCGGTGGTGGGCTCGTCCAAGATGAGGAGTTTGGTTGAAGGGACAGGATGTCCCTTCGTCGGGCTGGGACTGGAAGTCCCAGCCACGCTGAGGAGTTGGCAGAGTTTGAGGCGTTGGGCTTCGCCGCCGGAAAGGGTGTTGAGGGGTTGGCCGAGTTTTAGATAACCTAGGCCGACTTCGACGAGGGGGGCGAGGAGTTTGATGATCTGCTGGTGGCGTTTCAAAGATGCAGGCGAGACGCCTACTCCCCCTTCATAAAAGGCGATGGCATCGGCGACGGTTAGATCGAGGATGTCGTGGATGGATTTGCCGAGGTAGTGGAAGTCGAGGGTGGAGGATTTGTAGCGCTTGCCGTTGCAGTCGGGACAGGTGACGTAGAGGTCGGAGAGGAACTGCATTTCGACCTTTTCGAAGCCGTTGCCGGCGCAGCGGTCGCAGCGGCCGGCTCCGGAGTTGAAGGAGAAGAAGCCGGTGGTTAGATCGCGGGCCTTGGCCTCGGGAGTGCAGGCGAAGAGCTGGCGGATGGGATCGAAGGCACCGAGGAAAACGGCGGGTGTGGAGCGCGGGGTGCGGGCGACGGCGGTTTGATCGACGAGTTCGACACCGCTGAGATGTTGGGAGCCTTTGAGTTCCTTAATGGGCGCGGCGTCGCCTTCGGCTTGCTGGCCGAGCTTGCGGGCGAGGTTCAGAAAGAGGACGTCGTGGGCGAAGGTGGATTTGCCGGAGCCGGAGACGCCGGTTAGAACGGTGAAGAGGCCGAGCGGGAGATCGACATCGAGCTTCTTCAGGTTGTGGCGGGTGGCTCCGCGGATGGAGAGGAGTTGTTTGGTGGGTTTGCGGCGGGTGGCGGGGATGGCGATGAATTTGCTGCCATTGAGCCACGGGAGAGTGCCGATTGGGGATTTGGGATTTAAGATTTTGGATTTTTTACTCGTGGGCGAGACGCCCACGCTCCTTGGTGGGCCCTGGTAGATGAGGGAGCCGCCGAAGGAGCCGGCGCCGGGGCCGAGATCGACGAGGTGGTCGGCGGCGAGCATGACGGTTTGCTCATGCTCGACGACGACGAGGGTGTTGCCCTTGTCGCGGAGGCCGTGCATGACGCCGACAAGGCGGTCGATGTCGCGCGGGTGGAGGCCGACGGTGGGCTCGTCGAGGACGAAGAGGGTGCCGGTGAGGGCCGCGCCGAGGCAGGTGGTTAGATTGACGCGCTCGACCTCGCCGCCGGAGAGGGTGCGGGTGGTGCGGTCGAGGGTGAGGTAGCCGAGGCCGACCTGGTCGAGGTAGCTGAGGCGGGAGGAAATTTCGGTTAGTACGAGATCGAGGGTGGGGTCCTTGGATTGCCGATTGTAGATTGTAGATTGAAGATTGGAAAACCAAGGCAAGAGGTCGCCAATGGAGAGTGCCCAGAGATCGGGGAGGGTTTTGCCACTGACTTTGAAGCAGAGGGATTCCGGTTGGAGGCGTTTGCCGCGGCAGGCGGAGCAGGTGGTGTAGGAACGGTAGCGACTGAGGAAGACACGGACGTGCATCTTGTAGGCCTTGGTTTCCATCCAGTCGAAGAAGCCTTTGACGCCATACCAGTCGCCGGATTGCCAGAGGGCTTCGAGTTCGTCCGGGGTGAGGTTGCCGGTTTTACGGTCGCCGTAGTAGATCCACTCCTGCTCGTCTTCGGATAGATCCTCAAAGGGGCATTTGATGTCGATATCGCGCTCCTTGCAGTTTCTAACGAGGTCGCGCAGGCATTCGTCGCCGCGCTCGCCTTGGAAGGGCTTGATCGCGCCTTGGGCGATGGAGAGGGATTTGTCGGGGATGGCTTTTTCGAGGTCGATGCCGATGATGCGGCCGAAGCCGCGGCATTTCGGGCAGGCTCCTAACGGGGAGTTGAAGGAGAACAGGGCGGCGGTGGGTTTGCGAAGGGTGAAGCCGGTTTTCGGGTTGGTCCAACTCGTCGTGAACGACTTCGTGATCGTGGATTGTGGATCGTGGATGGTGGATGTTCCTTTGCCGAGGGTGAATGCGGCTTCGATGGCTTCTAGCAAACGGGGGGCGTTCTCGGGAGTTAGGGTGAGGCGGTCCTGGACGATGTGGATTTGAGATTTGAAATTCAAGATTTCAAATGGGAGAGGCTCGTCGGTGCGGATAACTTTCCCGTGGATGAGAATGCGGAGGTAGCCTTGGGCGTTGAGGAAGGGGAAGAGTTCGTCCGCTTTCGCATCGGCGGGAACCGGGATGGGGAAGGTGATGAGGACGGGCTGGCCTGCTAGATTTGCGGTGGCCCAGGCGGCGGCGGATTCGGGGGAGTCGGGCTGGATGGTTTCGCCGGTGTGAGGATCGTAACCGATGGCGAGGCGGGCGAAGAGAAGCTTGAGGTAGTCGTTGATCTCGGTGAGCGTGCCGACGGTGGAGCGGGTGGTGCGGACGTGGTTTTTCTGCTCGATGGCGATGGCCGGGGGGATGCCGTCGATGTGATCGACGGCGGGCTTGTCCATGCGGTCGAAGAACTGGCGGACGTAGGGGGAAAACGTCTCGACGTAGCGGCGCTGGCCCTCGGCGTAGAGGGTGTGGAAGGCGAGCGAGGATTTGCCTGAGCCGGACGGGCCGGTGACGACCGTGAGCTTGCCAAGCGGGATCTCTAGGTCAAAGCCCTGAAGATTGTGTTGGCGGCAGCCGCGAAGGAGGATGGCGGGCTGGGGAGGACGGGGCGCGGATTTCTTGTCAGCTTTGGGCACGCCGGAGGGTAAACAGGAAAGGCGGGTCCGCCAGCGGAAGTGTGCGGGCGATCGGAAAAATCAACCCACCAGCGCCTTCAGCCTGCGGCAGACTTCCTCCACGTTCGCCCGCGAGTTGAAGGCGGAGATGCGGAAATACCCTTCGCCCGCGGAGCCGAAGCCGGAGCCGGGGGTGATGACGACCTGCGCCTCGCCTAACATTTTGTCGAACATGTCCCACGATGTCAGTCCGGCGGGACAGCCGACCCAGACGTAGGGCGCGTTTTCACCGCCGAAGACGGGGAGCCCGGCGGCAGCGGCGGCTTCGCGGAGGAGTTTGGCATTGCCCATGTAGTGTTCGATGAGCGCGCTGACCTGTTGTTTTCCTTCGGGAGAGAAAACAGCGGCAGCGGCCTTTTGGACGGGGTAGCTGGCACCGTTGAACTTGGTGCTGTGGCGGCGCGACCAGAGCTGGTGGAGCGGGATGCGCTCGCCGGTGTCCGACTTGCCGCTAACGGATTTAGGGATGACGATGTAGGCGCAGCGGACGCCGGTGAAGCCGCCGTTTTTCGAGAAGGAGCGGAACTCGATGGCGCAATCACGGGCACCTTCGATTTCGAAGATCGAGCGCGGGATTTCCGGGTCCTGGATGAACGCCTCGTAGGCGGCGTCGAACAGGATGATCGCGTCGTTTTCTCGCGCGTATTTCACCCACGCTTCGAGCTGCGCGCGGGTGGCGACGGCTCCGGTCGGGTTGTTCGGGAAACAGAGATAGATGAGGTCGGCCTTTTCGTTAGGGACGTCCGCGACGAACTTGTTAGCCGCGTTGCACGGCAGATAGAGCAGGCCGGCGTAGGCGCCTTTGTCATCGGCGTCGCCGGTGCTGCCGGCCATGACGTTGGTATCGACATAGACCGGATAGACGGGGTCGGTGATGGCGATGACATTGCCCTTGCCGAAAATGTCGAGGATGTTGCCGGTGTCGCACTTCGAGCCGTCCGAGATGAAAACC
>JANOZJ010000048.1:0-10811 GCA_031429315.1 Akkermansiaceae bacterium | reverse complement strand
CGGATCTTCATCAAAATTTCACACCTTCGTCATTCCCAAGCGCGGCAGGTTCGTTAGCCTCACGGCGAAATCCATGGAAAACGCCACCGAAACGGAAGTCGCCGATGCCGCCAAACACCTCCGCTCGCTCTCCAGCGGGCTCAACCAAGTCCTCTTCGGCCAGGAGGAACTCATCGACCTGGTGATCACCGGCGTGCTGGCCCGCGGGCATATTTTGCTGGAAGGCCTGCCGGGGCTGGGAAAAACCGAGCTGGTGAAAGGCTTGTCGAAGCTACTCAAGCTCGGCACCAAGCGGGTCCAGTTCACGCCCGACCTGCTGCCCGGCGACATCACGGGCAACCCGGTGCTCCAGGAAATCGACGGCCGCCGCGAGTTCGTTTTCCAGCCGGGACCGTTGTTCACGAACATCGTGCTCGCCGACGAAATCAACCGCGCCTCGCCCAAAACCCAGTCCGCGCTGCTAGAGGCGATGCAGGAGCGGCGGGTGACGGTGTTAGGAAAAACCCATGATTTGCCCAAACCGTTCTTCGTCCTCGCCACCCAGAACCCAATCGAACTGGAGGGCACCTATCCGCTGCCCGAGGCCCAGCTCGACCGTTTCCTCTTCAAACTCGAAGTCACCCGCAACGACGTCGCCACGCTCCAGCGGATCGTTTCCCACCGCGAGCTCGGGACCGACCCGCAGGTCGAGCCGGTGATGAGCGCGGAAACGCTCGGCACCTTGTTAGAACTCGTGCGCCGGATCTATCTGCCGGATGTCGTGGCGAACTATATCGCCCGCCTCGTCGATGCCAGCCACCCCGGCCAGTCCGCCGCCGCGCGTGGCATCCGCTACGGCGCCAGCCCGCGTGCCGCGCTCGCCCTCGCCTCCGGGGCCAAGGCCCGCGCCCTGATCCAGGAGCGGACGAACGCCAGTTTCGAGGACGTCAAAGCGATCGCGCCCGCCGTGCTGCGCCACCGGATCGTCCTCGACTATAACGCCCGCGTCGAAGGCCTAACAACGAATGACATCGTCCGCGCGCTGCTAGAAGAAGTCCCGTTCCAAGCCACCGCGACACCGAAGAATCTGAAGTCGGCATAAGCCCATCTTCCTTTCAGCATTTTCTTTCTCATGCTCCGCTTCTTCCTTCTCCTCGCCCTCGCCCTCCCCGTCTCCGCCCAGGAAACGATGATCCGCGAGGTCTTCGATCCGGCGACGGACACCCACGTCGAGGTGCTCGCGCTGTTTAGCAAACCCTCGCCCGGCGGCTACTTCCCCGTGCGCGTCAAGATCGCCAACAACCTCAAGTCCGAGCGCACGATCCGCTTGGATTTCGAATGTTCCAACGACTACAACGACAACCTCAAAGCCAATTCATCCTTCTCTCTAACCGCCGGCGCGGGCAAGGCCGTCACCCGCGACATCCTGGTGCCGCTCAGCCCGCCGGGTTCCAGTTCGGGAAGCCGGACCAACGTGACCGCCCGCTTGAGCGGCACCCTGGGAATGGCGGCGAACAGCGTTCGATCCAACTATGACGCGTCCCAGCCCGCCGTGCTGCTCAGCGAGGCGCTGTTCACCCCCAACGCCTCGGTTCTGGATGCGGAGCTTCGTTCGAAATTCAGCGGCGGCTACGGCGGCAGCAGCGACTTCGCAGGCAAGTTCGATCCCAAGCAACTTCCCGACGACTGGCTGGCGTTTTCCGGCTACGACAGCGTGATCCTAACCGATAGCGGCTGGTCCGACATCCCGCCAGGAGCCCGCAACGCAGTCCTCTCGTGGGTCCGCCTCGGAGGCCAGTTGGTCATCTATTCGTCGGGTTCCGCAACGGCGGCAGCCATGGGGCTGCCCGCCGAGCCGGGCTTCGGCCGCATCGAAATGCGGACCATTCCAGCCGATTTAAAACTGGATGCTCCGGACGTGGTTAGACTCGTCACCAAGCGCCCGACCAAGCCGCAGCAAGTGTCGGTGCAGAGCGACTTCAGCGGCGGCTGGCCGCTGCAACTGCTGTTCGGTGCGCAGACCTTCCGGTACGCGCTGTTCGTCATCGTGCTGGTCCTTTTCGCCATCCTCGTCGGCCCTGTGAATCTGTTCGTTTTCGCGAAATCAGGCCAACGCCACAAACTCTTCATCACCACCCCGATCATCTCCTTGGGCGCCAGCCTGATTCTCATCGTCCTGATCATCGTCCAGGACGGTTTCGGCGGCAACGGCATGCGCCGGGTGCTGATGGAAGTCCGCCCGGACGGAGGCGTCAACGCGGCCTATCTCCATCAGGAGCAATTCTGCCGCACCGGCGTTCTAACCGGCACGGATTTCACCATCGACACCCCCGCCCACTTCCAACCGGTGCCGATCGCCACCAGCCGCTGGTCACGCTTCACCCAGGGCGCGGGCGCGAAAGGCACCTTCAACCTCCAGCCCGTCGATGGCAAACTCATGGCATCCGGCGATTGGTTCCAGAGCCGCTCCGAGCACGGCCACGTTCTATCAGCCGTGATCTCCACCCGCGGCCGCATCGAACGGGACGAGGCGCGCTATCTCTCCACTTTCGAGTTCCCCATCGACACCCTCTACTATCTCGATGGAACGTCCCAATGGCACCGCGCCGAAGCGATCACGGCCGGCAAACGATTCGCCCTCGTCCCGGTCGATAACTCCATCGCCATCGCCGCTCTGGCAGTCGAGGCGGACGCCTTCGCGAACCGCAACAAACAGTTTCTCAAAACCGCGATCCCCCGCCCCGGTCATTTCATCGCCATCACCACCCACGCCCCCGGCATCGCCAGCAACCCCGGCATCCGCTGGAAGGAAACCCGAACTGTCATCACCGGTCCCGTTGTTTCTCCATAAACTCTTCTCTGATCACTGCTCACTCGGAACTTCTTCCCATGTCCGCCCTCAAAGTCCACAACCTCTATCGCTACTTCGGCAATCTCCAGGCCGTCAAGGGCGGGACCAACGAGATTCCCCACGGCTCGGTCTGCGGCTTCGTCGGCTCTAACGGAGCCGGCAAGACCACCACCATGCGGATCCTCGCCACCCTCGACTACCCCACGCTCGGCTCCGCCGAAGTCTGCGGCATCAACGTGGTCCACCACCCGGCGGAAGTTAGAAAACTCATCGGCTGGATGCCCGACCATTTTGGAAACTACGAACACATGACCGTGCTCGAGTATCTCGATTTCTACGCCCGCGCGCTCGGTTACAAAGGCAAGGAACGCCGCCAGCGCATCCAGGAGGTGATGGACTTCACCGACCTCGTGCCACTGGCCGAGCGGTTTTCCAACAAGCTTTCAAAAGGCATGACCCAGCGCCTCGGTCTTGGCCGCGCGTTGCTCCACGACCCGCAGGTGCTGATCATGGACGAGCCCGCCGCCGGACTCGATCCGAAAGCCCGCGTCGAACTCAAGCACCTCATCCGGGTGTTAGCCAAGGAGGGCAAAACCATTTTCATCTCATCGCACATTCTATCCGAACTCGGCGAGATGTGCGATTCACTACTCTTCATCGACAAGGGCCGCATCGTCCACCACGGCGATTCCGAGACCCTCCGCCGCGGCTCCGACGTCCTCGGCGGCGTGCTCTACGACGTACAGGTCGATGGCAAACCGGACTCCGTTTCCGACTGGTGCGTGCTCCAGCCCAACGTCGAGTTCCTCGAGGCCCGCAAACAAGGCGGCCGCATCCGCATCGACACCGAGGACCCCACCAAGGCCGCCGACGTGCTCGCCCGCATGGTCAAGGACGGCCTGCGCATCACCGAGTTCCACCGCGAACAGCGCAACCTCGAAGACGCCTTCATCGACATCATCGGCCGCCTCGAAGCCGGCAAACCCGCCGTCGCACCACCGCCGCTACCGGAAGAGGAGTTGATGGTTGAGAGTTGATAGAAAGAATTCTCCAAACCCGGACCGCAGGATTCATCCCGGCTTTCATTCATTCATCTCTTCCTCTTCCCATCAACTATCAACCATCCACTATCAACCTCTTCCATGATCACCCACCTAACCGACTTTCCAGACAAGCTCTCGCCGATGCTGGTCAAGGAACTGCGCCAAGGGATGCGGGCGCGGAGTTTCACCCTGTTGTTCCTCGTCTTCCAGGGACTGCTCGCCTTCATCCTGCTCACGGCTGGCTCCGCGGCCAGTTCGGACGATGCCGGTTCGTTCGCGTCGGGAGTAATCTTCACCCTGTTTGCCGCGGCCGCGCTGTTCATCCAGCCGATGCGCGGGGTGAGCGCGTTGTCATCGGAGATCAGCAGCAACACCATTGAAATGATGGTGCTCACCCGGCTCAGCGCCTGGCGCATCGTGTTCGGCAAATGGATCGCCATCGTCAGCCAGACCGCGTTGATCCTGGTCACCATCATTCCCTATCTGATTCTGCGCTACTTCTTCGGCGGCATGAACCTGGCAGGTGAGATGGTGTTCCTCGGCCTGTTGTTTCTAACATCCATGGCCCTCACCGCGATCATGGTGGGTCTCTCAGGCAACTCCACCAAACTGGTGCGGCTGCTTCCCATCCTCGGATTCATCGTGATGGTCTCCGCCGTGCCGGACGCCATGTCACGCGGCGGGTTCAAAAGCTTCGTGAACTACTGCACCATGTCCGACAGCGAGTCGCGGTTGGTCATCGCCGCCTATGTAGTCTTCATCGTTTACATCGGCTGGTGCGCGCTGTCGTATGGCACCTCGGTGATCGCCCCGGCTGCGGAAAACCACTCCACCCTGCGGCGGTTGATCGCCCTCGGCCTGGTCTGCGTCACTCTGGTCATCGGGTTGCACGACGGGGTGAACCCCAATCTGCTAGTGCTGGTTTTCGGGATCATTCTGGTGCCCGCCGTGGTCACTGCGTTGACTGAGACATCGGTCTTGCTGCCTCCCGTTTACAAACCCTTCCTGCGACGCGGCCTAACGGGCAGAGCCGCGGGCATGGTCCTGCTGCCGGGATGGCCGGCCGGGGTGTTTTACACCACGTTGCTCCTCGCGATCAGCATCGTCGGGATTGGGATCGCCGGCAGCACCAACTCGACCTTCAATCCGGTCGAGCAGACGATGGTCGCGATCAGCGGCCTCGGCTGTCTTGGCGGGATCTTGCTAGCCGCCTTGCTGGCGGCGGTCTTCAGCAGGCAGGAGAGCAAGCGCCTCACCAATTTCATGGTATTCCTGTTAGCCTCGATCCTGCTGGCGGTGATCCCGATGATTCTCGCCAGCATCAACAACCACGAGAAGTCCCTCTGGTTCTTCATCTGGAATCCGCCGGTCAGCCTGTTCATGACAAATAGCAGCAGTTTCATCAAAAGCGAGGTGCTCGCAGCGGTGGTGATCGTCGATGCCATCATCCTCGCGATGTTGCTCGTCACGGCAGGCTCCGCATTCCGCGGCTACCGGAAAGGCATCGAGGAAGCCGAGGCCGAACTGGCGAACTCCGCCGTCCCAGTGCCATGAGTCCCGCCACGCTCAAGCAATGTCATGCCAACGCCCTAACCGCCGCCGGGCGGGTGCGCCTGCCCCTGCGCTCCCGCGTCTGGCGCGGCCAGGCCGGCGAATTCACCGGCGGCGGCACTGGCTCGTCGATGGATTTCCAGGACCACCGCGCCTACTCGCCCGGCGATGACCCGCGCCATATCAACTGGCAGGCCTTCGCCCGCACCGGCAGCTACACGATGAAGTTGTTCCGTGAGGAAGTTAGACCGGTCGTGGACCTGATCCTGGATGCTTCGGAGTCGATGTTCTTCGATGAAACCAAAGCCGCCCGCACCGCCGAACTGTTCTATCTGATCGCCGAGAGTTCGCAAGCCGCCGGAGCCTCGCTCGCCCTCCACGCCGTCCGCGGCGATGCCACTCTCACCCTCGATCCGGCCACCCTGCGCTCCCACCAATGGCTGGCCACCGCCCGCGCTCTGCCCGCCACCGACTCCGCGAAAGCCCCCGATCTCACCCGCCTGCCGCTGCGTGCCAACGCCATCCGGGTGTTTCTATCAGACCTGTTGTTCGCCGGCGATCCCGAGCCGATCCTCCGCCACCTCGGCCAACGCCACGGCAGCGTTGTTATCTTTTCGCCGTTCCTTGAAACCGAAGCCCGCCCCGCGTGGTCCGGGAACTATGAGTTCATCGATCCCGAGCGGCACTCCCACCATCCGCACCGCATCGAACCCGCCACCCTCCGCCGCTATCAGGAAGCCTATGTGAATCACTTCGCGCTCTGGAAACAACACGCCCGCCACCACCAAACCGCCTTCGCCCGCATCCCTGCGGAGGAAGATCTAACCACCGTGCTGTTCCGCGAAGCCGTGCCGGCCGGCGCGCTGGAACCCAGTTGATTTCCATCTAGCAATTTGAACAAACATCCCCACAACGACCTATGAAAATTCAGACTACCATCGCCGCCCTCATGGTGGCCACCCTGCCGCTCCTCTATGCGAACAGCGACATGCGGGATTGGACTTTCGCCGAAGGCTCACCGCTTCGTGCCGAGTTGACCGAATATAACGAAAAGTCCGGCGAAATCTTGCTGCGCAAAGAGGACAAGACCGTGATCAAATTCCAGCGGGACGAGCTGACCACCGTCGACAAGGCGTGGCTGCTCCAGTGGCTGGAATACAAGGAGGAGATGGAAGCCATGGTGCAAAAGCTCGGTGGATCCATCGAGAAAAAGACCGGAACCGGCAAGTTCACCACGGAGTATTCCGTCTATCATCCCTCGGGATCGGCTCCAGGAGCGCGACTTCCCCTGATGATTCTTTTCCACCCGGGCGGTAACGGCCACCGCGACATCCTCCGCTACGTGGAAGCGGCCGATGCCGTAAAAATGACTCTCGTCTCCTGCGAGACGTTTCAGAATGGCAAAAACAATACCGAGGATGTGCAGATGGAGACGGCCTATTTGGAGCGGTTTAAGGAATTGCTGCCCCAGATCGAGGAAGCCGTGCCGCACGATCCAAAGCGGATCTTCATGGGAGGGATCTCCGGCGGAAGCTGGCGAGCCTTCCACTACTCGGCACAAATCCCCCGTCCCTGGGCGGGGATTTATTCTAACTGCGGCTGGCTGGGCAACGAAAAATACTGGAATTTCCCCTATCCGAAAATGCGGGTCGCGTTTTTGAATGGAGACCGGGATTATGGTAGAAACACCAATACAAAAGACATCGAAGTCATCCGCAAGAGTGGCTCGGAAATTTCGTTCCAAATGTTTGAGGGCGGCCATCAGGCAGCTCCGCCGTCGGTGATGACCAAGGCTTTCAAATGGCTTCTCGGAGAAATCCCATAACAAAAACTGTCGCAAATCGGTTTTCCTTCCGGTAAATGCTCACCCTCGCAAACCCACTCGGCCTTCTCGCGCTGCTCGGCATCCCCGCCGTGCTGGCGATCCATTTCCTCCAGCGGAAAGCGATCGAACTCCCGGTCTCCACGCTCTTCCTGCTAGAGCGCACCCAGCGCGACGCCGCCAGCGGCCGGCGGCTGGAGCGGATCATCCCGTCGATCCCGCTGTGGATGCAGTTGCTGGCCGTGCTGCTGCTCGCGTGGTTTCTAGCAGAGCCGCGGTTCCAGAAATCCGGCAGCGTCCAGCGGATCGCAGTCGTGCTCGATTCGTCCGCGTCGATGGGTGTCTTTAAAAACGCAGCCATCACCCGCCTTGCCGCCGAGCTGCCGGGATTCCAAGGTCCGGCGTCTTTGCTGGAGCTAACGGTGATCGAATCCGCGCAAAGCCGGCCGCGCCTCTACGCCGGATCTTCGGTCGATGAACTCAAGGCAGTCCTTGAAAAATGGCAGCCGCTCGACGGCCTCACCGATCCCACCCAAGCCCTCCGTCTCGCCCGTTCGTTGGTTTCCCGCGAGGGCACGGTCATTTACCTAACCGACACTCCGGCCGAGTCGCTGCCCTTCGAGGCCCGGCTCATCGCGGTCGGCGATCCCGTGGAAAACGTCGGCTTCACCGGTGTCTCCTTCGTAACCGAGGAAGGTGCGCTCGTCTGGCGGGCGCTCGTTAGAAATTACAGCAAGTCCGCGGTCGATCGCACCTGGTCGATGCAAACCGCCGCCGGCGGCACCGCGGCGCGACCCTTGCACCTTGAGGCCAACGCCCTCATCACCCTCCAAGCCGCCTTCCCCGCCGATGCTAAAAACGTCCGGCTCGTGCTCTCGCCGGATCGATTCACGCTGGATGACACGCTTCCGTTAGTCGCACCCAAACCCAAGTCCCTCGCGCTGTTCACCGCCACCTCGCCCACGTTTGCCGATCTAACCACCAAGCTGCTCCGCGCGCTCGACGCCGCCATCCCCACCAACGACGCCGCCACCGCTGATCTAACCATCACCTCCTACGACCCGCTCGATCCCGTGCTGCCGCCGGGAAACTCCATCATTTTCGTCGAGGACAGCACCCGCAGCGGAGCCTATCTCAAGGGCGGCATCCTCGCCGAGCCGCACCCGCTGCTAGACGGCCTCAACTGGCAATCGCTGCTCGTCCGCGAAACGATCGAACTCGACCGGCTTCCGAGCGACACCGTTCTGCTCTGGCAGGAAAATCGTCCGCTCATTTTCCTCCGCGAGAAACCCGCCAGCGAAAAACAACCCGCCACCCGCCAGCTTTGTTTCAACTTCGACCTCCGCCTCTCCAACGCCGGCAACCAACCAGCTTTTATCGTCCTGCTCCATCGCTTCGCCGAATCCATCCGCGAAGCCAAGGTCGCGCCCACCACCGCCAATCTCGAATCCGGGCAACCGATCCAAGTCACCTCCGCGCCTAACACCCCGCTCCGCATCACCGCCGCCGACCTAACCGGCAAGCCCCTCCCCTCGCCAGCCTCCACCACCCACGCTCCGGCCACGCTCTGCTTTCTAACGATCCGCCAGAACGAGACCAAGCTGCTCGACGCCGCCGTCCACTTCGCCGACACCCGCGAAGCCGACTTCTCCGCCTGCGGCAAATCCGATCCCACTTCGAATGCCAACCAGTCCACCCTCGAACGCCACACCAAGCCGGATCCGCTCTGGCGCGTGTGGATACTCCTGCTAGTCGCCGCGCTGCTGGTGTCGTGGAAATTCAACACTCGCAAGATGCTGCTTCCCACCTGAAGGCTGAGGGGCTGTTATCGAGGTGTGACCTATTGACCGCATGACCGCTCCCGCACAGACCGCCGAAGGACCAGCCCCTGCCACACCACCGGAACATCAAATGTCCCCACTGGTATCCACCTCCACGAATCTCACCGGCCTCCGAGATAATCACAGCCGGGGGAAAGCAGGGGAATTCCTCATGGAGAAAATCACCCCCGGTTCCGCTCTATCCTTCGTTTCGGCGTATTTCACCGTTCATGCTTACCAAGCAATGCGGGACGAACTCGAAGCCGCTTCGGGGCTGAGGTTCCTTTTTGGTGAACCCAGCTTCATCCGAAGCATCGAAAAAGAGGGCACGCAGTCGCGGCAGTTTACGTTGGGCGATCAGGGGCTTGCTCTCGCCAACCAGCTTTCCCAGAAAAAACTCGCCAAGGATTGCGCCGCTTGGATCGCCAATCAGGTGGAAATCCGATCCATCGTCCGCAAGGGGTTCCTCCACGGGAAAATGTATCACATCCGCAACCGCCTCCTCCGCCTCACCGCCGACAGCCCCAACCTCCTCGCCATCATCAAAGCGGAGGGCAAAGTGTAACATGAGCCAGGTCATCCTTTACCAGAGCGAAGACGGGCGCACCAAGCTGGATGTGCGGCTGGAAGGGCAGACCGTTTGGCTCAGCCAGAAGCAGCTTACGGAACTTTTTGGCAAGGCCAAGGGGACCATCAGTGAGCACATCAAACACATCTTTGAGGATGGGGAACTGGAGTCGGAGGCAACAGTTCGGCTATTCCGAACAGTTCAAATCGAAGGTGCCCGCGAGGTGACGCGGGAGGTGGAGTGCTACAATCTGGACGTGGTGTTGGCGCTGGGCTTCCGCGTGCGCAGTCCCATGGCGGTGCGTTTCCGGCAATGGGCGGCGGACAAGCTGAAGGAGTACATCGTCAAGGGCTTCGTGCTGGATGACGAGCGCCTGAAAAATCCGCAGACGGGGAATGACTACTTCGAGGAGCTGACCCGCCGCATCCAGGACATCCGCACCAGCGAGCGGCGCTTCTACCAGAAGATCACGGACATCTACGCCACCAGCATCGACTACGACAAGGACCACCCGCTGACGCAGACCTTCTTCGCCACGGTGCAAAACAAGGTCCACTACGCCATCCACGGCCAGACCACCGCCGAGATCATCGTTTCTCGCGCCGCCAGCACTCGGCCCAACATGGGCCTCACGAATTGGGAAGGCGCGCGCATCCGCAAATCGGACGTCGCCATCGCTAAAAACTACCTCAACGATGAAGAACTCCGGGCGCTCGGCAACTTGGTGGAGCAATAACTCATCTTTGCCCAGTCCCAAGCAGAACGGCGGGTGCCGATGGCCATGCAGGACTGGATCACCAAGCTGGAAGGATTTCTCACCCTCAATGATCGCGAAATCCTTACCCATGCCGGCAAGATCTCGGCGGATGTCGCCAAGTCCCACGCCGAGTGGGAATTCACTGAATTCCGCCGCGAAGAGAACGGTTTAATCGAATCCGACTTTGACAGCGCCATCAAACAATTGCCGCCGCCCCAAGCACCATGAACGATTCGCCCACATTTCTTTTGTCCGCCACTTTTCCCCACGGGATTTTACCGGAGGTCTTCGGTGTCATCACTGCGGCGGCCCCACAGAAACTCCTCAGAGACGACAGGTTGCACGGCTCAATTCTAAGCGACGCGTTGCGGCTCAAAGGTTGGGCTCACTACCCGGCGGAGGTGATTTTACCCAGTTTCG
>JANOZJ010000047.1:0-9629 GCA_031429315.1 Akkermansiaceae bacterium | reverse complement strand
GGAAGTCATCCTCGATATTTTCGCCAAGCGCGCCCAGACCCGCGAAGCCCGCCTCCAGGTCGAACTGGCCCGCATGCAATACGCCCTCCCCCGCCTCGCGCGGATGTGGGGCCACCTTGACCGCGAGTCCGCCGGCTCCGGTGGCGGCGCGGGCGGCGGTGCGTCGCGCGGGATGGGCGAGAAGCAGATCGAAGTGGACCGCCGCCTCGCCTATCAGATCATCGACCGCGCCAAGCGCGAAATCGAAATCGTCCGCAAGCAGCGCAAGACCCAGCGCAAGGAGCGCGAGAAATTCGAGACGCCCCACGCCGCCATCGTCGGCTACACCAACGCCGGCAAATCCACCCTGCTCAACAAACTCAGCGGTGCCGACGTGATGGCCAAGGACATGCTCTTCGCCACCCTCGACACCACCACCCGCCGCATCGAGCTGCCGGACGGCCAACCGCTGCTCATCACCGACACCGTCGGGTTCGTTAGAAATCTGCCCCACCGGCTGGTCGAGGCGTTCAAGGCCACGCTCGAAGAAGCGGCCCTCGCCGATTTCCTGATCCACGTCGTGGATGCGACCTCGCCCGAAGCCGAGGTTTTGCACGACACCACTCTCGAAGTCCTCGCCGAACTCGGTGCCGCCGACAAGCCAACCATCACTGTCCTCAACAAGATTGACCGCGTCACCGATCCGTTTGAACTGATCTCGCTGGACAAGAAATTTCCCGGAGCCCTCCACGCCTCCTCCGTCACCGGACTCGGCCTTGAGGAATTGCTCCGGCTTTGCACCCAAGTCCTTGCCGACCGCGTCCGCCGCCAGGAATACCGCATTCCACAGAACCGCGCCGATCTCGTCAGCCTGCTCCACCGCGAGGCCAAGGTGCTTTCGACGGACTACGACGGCGACGATATCCTCGTCAGCGCCGTCGTTCCCGCAGCCATCGCCGGGCGACTTGAATCCTTCGCCGCCATTCCCGCCTAATTTCACCCGATCCCGATCCCATGCTCCGCCACGTTTCCGCCGTCTTCCTCGCCTTAACTCTAACTGCCCCCGCACAACCGGCAGCCCCGCCCACACCTCCAGCCATCCGCCCGGTGCTCCGCGCCCTGCCACTCGGGGGCGACGACGACATCAATTCCAAACCGCTCGAAGGCGGTGAAGCGGTCGTTCCGGAAAAACCCGTAGCCCCGGTCGCACCGGCACCGCCGCCGATCGTCCAGGCCACCCCCATCGAAACGGTCTCCGCGCCCTCGCCCCTGGACGTGAAACCGACCGGCGACGATGCCGTGCGCCTGCAGGTCTTCCTCGATGAAACCAAATTCGGCCCCGGCGTCATCGACGGCAAACCCGGCCAATTCACCGAACTTGCCGTGCAATCCTGGAACGAAGTGAATGGCTACCCGCCCACCGACTGGGTCGCCGTCAACACCGCCGCACGCAAGGCCGTTAAAAATCCGCTAGCCATCGCCATCGTCCCGGACACAGCCAAGGCCTGGGTGGATGGCAGCTTGCCCACCAAGAAATCCATGCAGGCGAAACGCAAGCGCATGAGCTACCGCAGCTACGCGGAGTTCATGTCCGAGCGTTACCACTGCGATCCCGAATATCTAACCACCCTCAACGGCAGCTCGAAAATCAACAACCTCAAGCCGCACGACAGCATCATCGTGCCGAACGTGCAACCGTTCACCATCGAGCGCCTAACCGGAGCCGGTTACAAGGCGGATGAAGCCATGAGCCAGCGCCACGCCGTGGTGGACACCAAAATCAACCAAGTCCGCATCTTTGAAGCCGCCCCCGCCGCCCTCGTCGTCGCCGAACCCGGTTCCACCACCACCATCGCCACCACCACCCGCGCCAACCGAGGACTCATCGCCTCGTTTCCGATCACCCCCGGCAAGCCGCAGTTCATCAAGTTCGGCACCTGGGAAGTTAGAAACTCGGTCGAACTCCCCCACTGGCGCTATGACGCGCAGCTCCTCGCAACCGGCAAGCGCAGCAGCGACTCGGAAGCCCTCAACATCCCGCCCGGCCCTAACAGCCCCGTCGGCGTCTTCTGGTGCGGCCTCAGCAAGCCCGGCATCGGCCTCCACGGCACCTCCGATCCCGAAACCATCGGCCGCGCCCGCAGTGCCGGCTGCATCCGCCTCGCCAACTGGGACGCCGTCCGCCTGCCCACGCTGATTCGTCCGGGAACCACCGTGGAAATCCGTTAGTCGCGGTGCCCGCCGATCGCCGTGCCCCCATGAATTCGCTACCGCGTCTCCTCTGCCTCGCCGCCGCCCTCTATCTCGGGGGCGATGCGTTCATCTTCGACGGCCCCGTCCACCGCTGGCTCCACTCCGTTCTCACGCCCAAGACCGACCACCTCGCCGCCCGCGTCTCCGGCCACCCGATCACTCGCAGCCAGCTTGAGCGTGCCCTCAACGAACGACTGTGGCTGGAAGGCAAAACCGCGACCAGCCTCGCTGCCGCCGATCTCAAGCTCGCCCGCGACGCCGCGCTTGATGAACTCATCGACCACGAATTGTTGCGTCTCCAGGTCAAAGCCGTTACCCCGCCGCTCGCCGTTAGCGAGACGGAGATCGACGAACGCCTGCACCACCTTGTCGCGCGCTTCGGGAGCAAAGACGGGCTTGTGACCGCGATGAAATCCCAAGGCATCGCCAAGGAACAGGATCTCCGCGACCGCCTCGCTGCTAGAATCCGCCAGGAGAAATTCATCGCCCTGCGCGTCGGCCCGTCCATCAAGGTCACCGACGACGAAGCCCGCAAATGGTTCAATGAAAACCAAAGCGCCATCTCCCTGCCGGAACGGATCGAGGCGCGGCACCTCTTCATTCCCACGCTCGATCACCCGCCGGAAGAAGCAAAACAAAAACTCGACGCCGCCCTCGTCGGACTAACCGAAAAGAAGAAGGACTTCCCCACCCTCGCCAAGGAACTCAGTGAAGACCCCGCCACCAAGGACAACGGCGGCGCGCTCGGCTGGATGACCCGCGACCGCCTTCCCGCCGATTTCGCGGCTCCCGTTTTCTCGCTGGAAACTAACAAACCCACGCTCGTCCGCACCAAACTCGGCTGGCACCTCGTCGAAGTCACCGCCCGCAAGCCCGCCGAGCCGCGCGCTTTCGAACAAGCGAAACCCGAGATCATCGCCGCCCTCGAAGCCATCAAACGCCGCCAGGCGGTCGCAGATTTCCGCAAGTCGCTCAGGAAACTGGAAACTGCTAGAATCGAATTGTTTCCCCAAGTGGCGGCGAGCCAAGGCCAATAAGTGGATGCCGGGTGAACTGAAAGTAGTGGGCAGCGGCATGGGGAACCAATAAGCCTCCCGAGTAACACCTGGGCCGAGGGGCGGCAGAGGCCCGAGGGCTGATACCCGTCGGCACGCTGTAGCAATTCCGGTCTCGTGAGGCGCTCGGCGAGCGTGTTGAGAGCATCCGGGCAATTACTCCTCTTGTGTCCTGCGTCATACCCCGTCTAGTCTCCCGCCGCACCCCATGGCCGGCTTTTTCAAATCCTTACTCAACAAGATCACCAACCGCGCGGAAATTGATTGGGACGACCTCGAGTCCGACCTCATCAGCTCCGATCTCGGCATCAGCCTCACCACTTCCATCATCGACGAGCTCCGCGACCTCGGCCGCGAGGTTTCCGGCGAGGATGTGGTGGAAATCACCCGCCGCCAGCTCGCCAAACGGCTGCCCGACAATTTCCTGCCGCCCACCCCGCGGGCCGATGGGAAACCGTTTGTGATCCTCGTCGTCGGCGTGAACGGCACCGGCAAAACCACCTCCTCCGCCAAGCTCGGCCTGTGGCTGACGAAACGGAAGCGCACCGTCATCCTCGCCGCCGCCGACACCTTCCGCGCCGCCGCCGTCGAGCAACTCAAGCGCTGGGGCGAACGGCTCGATCTCACCGTGGTGACGGGAAATCCCAACGCCGACCCGTCGTCGGTCTGTTTTCACGCCCATCAGAAAGCGATCGCCGAGCAAACCCAGTTCCTCATCTGCGACACCGCCGGCCGCATCCACACCCGCCACAACCTGATGGAAGAACTCGGGAAAATCCGCCGCACGCTTGCCAAGCAGGATGCCACCGCGCCGCACCTCACGTTGTTGGTTGTCGATGCCACCACCGGCTCGAACGCGCTCAACCAGGCGAGGGAATTCCACAAGGCCAGCCCGCTCGACGGCCTGATCGTCACCAAGCTTGACGGCTCCGGCAAAGGCGGCATCGCCGTGACCATCCACGACCAGCTCGGCATCCCGCCGCGGTTCCTTGGCACCGGGGAAGAGCCGGAAGCGTTTTCCATCTTCGAGAAGACGGCGTTTATCGAGGAGATTTTGTAGTACGCGGGCGCGGTTTACAGTTCGTGTTCTTTGAGATCGCAACCCTTGAGCAGCCGTTCCGAGCGCATCACGTAAACGATGAAGACCGAGTCACTCTCAATTCTGTAGAAAATCCGCAACGGCCTCACGACCAAGTGGCGGTATCTCGAATCGGGAAGATCATGAGGAACGGGACACATCTCGGGAAAATCCTGCAGTAGCTCCGCCTTGGTGAACATCTTCCGGACCAAACGCTTTGCCGTCGCGGGATCGTCCAGGGCGATGTAGTCCGCGATTTGCCCGAGATCTTCGAGGGCCGGCTCGGTCCAGATCAATCGAGCCATCGCGACATCCTGGTTCTCGCCTCTTCGTTGGAAACCACCCGTCCTTCAGCAATCGCCTTCTCGCCTTTTGCGATACCTTCGAGGAGCTGAATCCGCGACTCCATCCATTCATAACTTGTCACGTCAACTAGATAGGCGGCAGGCAGTCCGTGCTGGGTGATCAAAAGCGGTTCGCGGGCGGAAGAAACTTCAGAGATTAACTCGGTCGCCTTCCTCTTCAACGTGGTGACAAGTTCCGTTCGCATGAGAGTGATACTAAAGTGCCACTTGCCCGTTAGCAACCGGATTTCCCGCTGGGACCTGACGGCTCGACGGCTCCGGCAAAGGCGGCGTTGCCGTGACCATCCACGACCAGCTCGGGTTGACCTTCGGTCAACCCGGATGGACCGAAGGTCCACCCTCCTCACTCCGGCAAATGTCCGGTGCAATACTCCTCGCCATCGCTGCCGGTGCGGAACTCCAGGTAAGGATCGGTAACGTCGGTTTTGCGGCAAACCACACAGGTGTGGAACGCCTCGGAAGCGGCAGTTTTTCCCGAGATGAAGCACCTCTTCCGCTTGCCCGACTCGATGATCCGCACGGTGCCGCGCAGCGCGGGAATCCCGGCCCACAGGAAATAGTTGGCAAGGGCGACGGTGAAGAACGGCAGCAGGATGGGCAGTGAAATGGCGGTGATTACGAAGCCGCCAGCCATCAGCATCCCGAGGAATCGGACTTGGACCGGAATGATGAACAGCAGCAGGATTTCCACCTTGGGAAAGAGCGTGCAGAAGGCCAGAAATGCCGAGGCATAGAGCATGGTGCCGCTTAGCGGGATGGCGCTCATCCCTAGAATCGCGGCGGAGTAGGCGAAATTCGCCACCAGCACGAGCACGATGCCGGTGTAGTAGAAGAGCGACGTCTTGAAGGTGCCCCAGGCGTTTTCCAGACCGTCGCCGACCATGAACACGAAGTTCACGGCGCAGATCAGGAAAATAATCGCGATGGGACTGCGCGGGTTGCCGAACTCGGAGTTGGCGAAAAACATCGTCGCCACCCGCCAGATTTCCCCGGAGAAAATCTTCGCCCGGTCGAATTCCAGAACCTGCCCGATGTCCGGCCGGATGAGCTGCAGGACGAACACCAGCACATGAAACAAGGCGTAGTAACGGAGGAAGCTGGGAAACGCCAGCCAGCCCCAGCGGCGTTCCAGTCGGTCGAAGAGGATCATGTGGCGGGAAGCATCCCGATATCGGCCGGGTTGACAAGCCCCGCGAACTTCAGACCACCTGACCGCGATCGCGGCGCCAGGCTCCGGGCAGGATGCCCGGGCCACCATGGCGCAGGCATTCTGCCCGCCGCTTCAGCGCTTGAGCCGATCCGCGCCGTATTCGCCGATCGTCACACTCGCGGTCAGGCGGTCTGCGGAAAGCTCCAGCGCGAGGATTTTCCGGCCACCCGACGCGGCGGCCAGCAGCCCGGCGGTGGCGATGACGGCAAGGGCCGTTCAAAGGAGGAAAAAGCCGATGCCAGAGTTGGAGGGAATGAGATTTAATCGGGTTTGAAGGTGCGGTTGCGAAATTTATCCGCCATCCGTAAGCGAATCGGACCACCTTTCGGGGGATTCTGTCCAGCCGATTGACAAGCTCGGGCTGGGCTTTCAGTCTCTGCGGCGTGATCTCCGAATTGAAACATTCCCCGCTAGAAGCTGCCCATGTGGCCCGCGGTGCCCGCCTGGTCTCGTTCGCCGGTTGGAACATGCCGGTGCAATACACGTCGATCATCGACGAACACACCGCCGTCCGCACCGGCTGCGGGATTTTCGACATTTCCCACATGGGGCAGTTCAACGTCAGCGGGCCGACCGCAGCGGCGTGGCTCAACGGACTGCTCACTAACAACATCGCCAAGCTCGGCATCGGCCAAGGCCAATACACCCTGATGCTGAACGAAAACGGTGGCGTGATCGATGATTTGATCGCCTACCGGACGGGTGAAACGGAGTTTTTCCTGGTGGTGAACGCGTCGATGATCGAGGAGGATTTCGCGTGGATGGAGGCGCGGCTGGACGCTGGAATTTCGCTGGAAAATCAGAGCGAGCTGTGGGCAGGGTTGGCGATTCAGGGGCCGAATGCTGTGAAGGTTTTCGACGCGGTTTGTCCGGGCGAAACGCTGCCGCCGCGCAACGGGATCAAGCGCACGACCTGCGGCTCCCTGGTCTGCCGGACCGGCTACACCGGCGAGGACGGATTCGAGTTCTTCTGCCCGGCCGAGAAGGCGACCAGCTACTGGGACCGGTTTCTAGCAGCCGGGGCGAAACCCTGCGGCCTCGGTGCCCGCGACTCGCTCCGCCTGGAAATGGGCTACCCGCTCAATGGCAACGACCTTTCCCCCGAACGCACGCCGATCGAGGCCGGCCTCGGGTTTTTCTGCGATCTCGAAAAGGGCGACTTCATCGGCCGCGACACGCTCGCCCGCCAGAAGACCGAAGGCCCGGCGGTGAAACTAACCGCCATCCGCTACCTGGACAAAGGCGCCCCGCCGCGCGCGCACTATCCGGTCGTTTCCTCTAACGGCGAAGTCATCGGCGAGCTGGCGAGCGGAGTGCTTTCGCCGTCGCTGATGACCGGCATCGGCATGGCTTACCTGCCGGCGGAGTTTTCCAAAATCGGCACCACCCTGAGCATCGAAGTCCGCGGAAAGCTCTTCCCGGCGGAGGTCGTGAAGAAGCCATTTTATAAGAAATAGGTCCTACAGGACTTATAAGACCTACCATCCCCAAACCAATCACTGACCCCATGAACACGCCATCCGACCTCCGCTACGCCACCTCCCACGAATGGGTCCGCCTTGATGGCGAGATCGCCACCGTGGGCATTTCCGATCACGCCCAGGAAGAACTCACCGACGTGGTTTTCGTCGAACTCCCCGCCGTGGGCCGCGCGGTGGACGCCGGCGATCCGACCGCCGTCGTCGAATCCGTGAAAGCCGCCAGCGATATCTACGCCCCGATCGGCGGCGAGATCGTGGAGGTCAACCCGGATGTCGAAGCCGATCCCTCACTCGTCAACACCGACCCGTATGGCAAGGGCTGGATCTTCAAACTCAAGGTGAAAGACACGACGCACGTCGCCAAGCTGATGGATGCCGCAGCCTATCAGGCGCAGATCAGCTAGATTTCGCCATCAGCAAGCCGCGACCGCTCCAGACGTAGTTCGCGCCGGAGATCACGGTTAGCGCGACCGCCGCCCAGAGGAAGACCGGTTGCAGCCAGCCGCCTTCCCACGACGGGCGGCCGAGATGTCCCAACCATTCCAGCACGGCGATCTGCTTCTTCGCGTGTTCCGCCGTCAGCCAGATCAAACCGGTGATCAGATAGGCGAGCTGGAAGGTGGTCTTCCATTTCCCCAGATTGTCCGCCGCCAGCACCTGGCCGGCTTCGATCGCGATCTGGCGCAGCCCGGTGACGAGAAACTCGCGGCCGATGATCAAGGCCGTCACCCACACCGGGCAAAGTTTTTGTTCGGTGAAAAACACAAACGCCGCGCTCACCAGGATCTTGTCGGCCAGCGGGTCCATCAGTTTCCCGAGCGGCGTGACCAGGCCCATTTTCCGCGCCAGCCAGCCGTCCACGAAGTCGCTCACCGCCGCGACGACGAACAGCACCAGCCCGGTGCCATAACCGGTTAGGGAGCGCTGGGATACCGCCAACACAAAAGCCGCAGTCATCACAAGGCGCGAAAACGTGATCGCATTCGGTAAGTTCACGGCGGGAATGTGGGAAATGCATGACCGGATGGCAACAAGGGGTTGCACCAAAGCTCCAATCCCCCTACATCCTCCCCCGCCTATTCATGGGCATCTTTATTATGAGCAATAGCGATTTCGGACTCATTGGTCTGGCCGTCATGGGCCAGAATCTCGTTCTCAACGTGGAATCCCGCGGCTTCGAGGTCTCGGTGTACAACCGCACCACTTCGGTCACCGACGAATTCGTCGCCAAGCATCCCGACAAGAAACTCGCGGGTGCCCAATCGCTCGAAGGCTTCGTCCAGTCGCTTGCCTCGCCACGCAAGGTCATGATTATGGTCAAGGCCGGCGGCCCGGTGGATGCGGTCATCGAGTCACTCATCCCGCTGCTAGACAAGGGCGACATCATCATCGACGGCGGCAACTCCCTTTACACCGACACCGAGCGCCGCGACAAATGGCTGGGTGATCTCGGTTTCCGCTTCATCGGTGCCGGCGTTTCCGGTGGTGAGGAAGGTGCCCGTAAAGGCCCGTCGATCATGCCCGGTGGCCCAGCCTCGACCTGGGAAGTGATGAAGCCGATCTTTGAATCCATCGCCGCGAAAGTGAATGGCGAGCCATGCGTTTACCACATCGGTCCGGGCGGCGCGGGCCACTATGTGAAAATGATTCACAACGGCATCGAGTATGGCGACATGCAGCTCATCTGCGAGGCATATAACATTTTCAAAGCCGCCGGCTTCGACTCCGACGACCTCGCCGAGGTCTTCACCGACTGGAATGACGGCGATCTGGAGAGCTACCTGATCCAGATCACCGCCGAAATTTTCAAACAGAAAGATCCGGGAACGAAAGACGCATTGGTCGAACTCATCCTCGACACCGCCGGTCAAAAAGGCACCGGCAAATGGACCATCATGAACGCCGTCGAGAATGGCGTTGTCATATCCACCATCAACGCCGCCGTCGAAGCCCGCGTGCTGTCCTCGATGAAAGACCAGCGCGTCGCCGCCAGCCAAATCCTCGAAGGCCCCAAGCCTAAAATCGACGTCAAGAAGAAGAAACTGATCAAAAAAGTCCACGACGCGTTGTTCGCCTCCAAGATCATTTCCTACGCCCAAGGCCTCGACCTGATCGCCACCATGGGTGCCGAAAAAGGTTGGAATCTCGATCTTTCCAAGATCGCCGCCATCTGGCGCGGCGGCTGCATCATCCGCGCCCGTTTCCTCA
>JANOZJ010000046.1:0-30594 GCA_031429315.1 Akkermansiaceae bacterium | reverse complement strand
ATCTGCGAACGCGCGGCCATGCGCCGGATGCTAACAGCCGGGGAATTCTATCTGGGAGATCGCAACTATGGGGCGGATTTCGGCTTGTTCGACGAGCTTGATGCCTTGGGCTGTGGCTACGTGTTGCGCCTGCAAAACACGGTCAAGTGGGAGGTGATCGAAAGCCATCCGCTTTCCCCCGAGGCGATTGCGCAGGGCGTGACGCTTGATGCCACCGTGCGGTTAGGCCACCGTGGTGCTGGCGGAGTCCGTAGAATCGTTGTCTTCAAGGGGCCGAAGATGAGCGAGGAGCTCGTCCTCATCACCAGCGAGCCAGTCGATATCCTCAGCGCGCTGGAGGTCATCGGGCTGTATCGCCACCGCTGGAAGGTGGAGATGTTTTTCCGTTGGCTGAAATGTGTGGTGCCCTGCCGTCATTGGTTTGCGGAGAGCCGCGAGGGCGTCCTCATTCAGATTTATCTCTGTCTCATCAAGGCGTTGCTGCTGGCGGAATTAACCGGTCGTAAGCCTAACAAGAGCATGATGGAGTTGCTCCAATGGCATCAACTCGGCGAATTTAGCGATGAGGAGTTGGTTAGATTGCTGGCGGCGGAGGAGGCCCTGAGAGCCAAACGCGCCGCGAAAACAAAATCCTGAAGTCGCCAATGGGGAACGCGCGTGATCGCGCGTGCCAGGACTTGTTGTGTACGGATTCGAGGATTCGTTGACGATCCTTGGCCTGCCTTCCACCCGGATTGAGAAGTCATGGTGTCTCGCCCCCCCGCAGAACCTAACGGAAGTCTTGTTGGAATCATTCTAAGAACACAACTGGCATCGCGCCCCCGGCTCATTTTCCGAGTTACTATGACCTCTGCTGACTTCTCCGCCGCTCTCACGGCAGAGATCTCCCCAGGTAAGAACGCAGTCCTCCCCCGCACAATCGCCCCATTTACCTGCCGGGCCAAATCGAACGGTTTCGCTGTGTTGTGCCAGCTCACCAAACCCGGACGGCCTTCTATGAGGTTCTTGTCCATCGACTTGCGGGTTTTGCATAGCCTTCTTTCGGCAACACGGTCGCCCGTGCCTCCTTGGCCTCTGCTGGTGCTTATTTGTTCATTTCTGTTCATTTCGATTTTCACACAGGGGACTTGAACCCCATTTAGACTGCGCCCATGCTGGGCACACACACGTCGTGGGTGGCAACGGCGGATAGGCTTCTTCGTTCGCTTCGCTCTATGAGTCCAGCGCCGCCGTGCCACCACATTTAACGTTCGCAAGAAAAAATCATGTTCTCACGAGTTCTTACAGAATCGCTGACTACCAGTCTCTCGATACCGCAGTATGCAGACGAGCTATTCACGCTAATAGATCGCAATCGCATGTTTCTACGTCAGTGGCTTCCATGGCTTGACGGCACCCGTACGCCAGAAGACACGAGACAGTTTCTGGCACTCCAAGTTCAGAGATTCGCACGCGGCGAGAGTCTTCATGTGACAATCTTCTCAGGTGGATCGATAGCCGGTGTGGCGGGATTCAATTCACTGGATCGGAATAATGGGATTGGATACATTGGCTACTGGCTCGGAGAGGAGTTCACAGGCAAGGGGGTCATGACCACTGTTGTTCGTGATCTGATCGAAGTGGGGAGAAGATACTATTCATTGCAGAAGGTCGATATCCGTTGCGCAACCGGCAACTCGCGAAGCCGAGCCATTCCAGAACGGCTTGGATTTAGCCATGAAGGCACACTCTGTCGTGCAGAACATGTTTACGACAAGTGGTTCGACCATGAAGTCTACGCGCTCCTAATTAATCAAGAATGCGAACAAGTCATGGATGTCAACCGCCCATAAGCATCTCAATTTCAACTCATTTTCATCGCAATAAACAGGGTCAGTCCTGAATGGCACTAACTTAATGGGCTTTTGGGGTAGAGTATGGAAAAAATTGACTTCAAATCGCACCAAACACTCAATTCCGATGTTGCCGAACAGTCCTGTTGCCTTGGTGTTTCGATAGTGTCGATTCTGACGTGCCAGTAGCTGTGTCATAAGTCGCTCATATAGTGAAACTTGCTTAAGTTAGTGCCATTCGGGTCAGTCCTTTGAATTCAAAATAATGATTGACGTAGGGCAGCAGTGGAATTGGTTCCGAGCATGGCCAGACAACCAAAGCTTCAATATCCGGTGAAAGGGGTCCGTCCTCTTAGTTTAACACAAACTATCAGATTGACGAATTTCACGACTGCGGGACGGGCCTTTTGTCAGTCTGTCGGCGTCCTGCGAGCCACCGACGCAGCCGCCCGCAAAGCGCTTCTATCGAGTGACGGCGCTCCCGTAATGATAGGGCCATGGACTGCGGTGGCAGAGTGCAACGGCGACACCGCTTCATTGTCCTCCCATGGGCATGGCGATTCGGAGATCGCCACTCCTTGGCATTGGCGCGAACGCGCCGCAGGGAAGATGCGATTTATGGGTAACGGGGAGGATTCGTCGGAAAAAGTCTGATAGATGTTTGATCACTCGTGAAGATAGGTCCGCGGTCGATAGAAGAAGGCGAAGGGGATGAAGATGAGGGTGGTGCCTAACACGAGCCAGGTGAAGAAGCGGAAGTAAGCGGCACCTTCGAGCTTGCTCTGGCCACCGGAGAACTCGCTGCGCGTGAAGCCGGCTTGGACGGGCTGTTGCTTGATGCCGAGCTGGGCCTTGCGGCGGCCCAGCCAGGTGTCGGTGGTGGGTGGGGCGTCGCCGGTGACTTTCTCAATGATGATGCCGATGTCCCATTGGGTCTTGGCGATCCGGTCGGGTCCGGCGCTGACGATGCGGGCGTGGGAGGAGTCGATGAGATCATAGACGAGCGGATTTCCCCACGGGTCTCTGGCACCGGCTAGCAAATTTTTCGCTGCGGCGTTGGATGGGAAGCCGTCGGCGGAAGCCGCCTCAATGCGACTGGCGGCGGCAAGGAAGGTCTGGCGGCCGGGGATTTCCAGGGACTCGATCCGACCCTGCTGGCAGCGGGCGGTTAGATCGTCGGCGGTGCCGGTGACGGCGTCGTAGCCGGGGAGGACGATGTTGCGGGGGGAAGTCTGCCAAGCGGGCGGCAGCGAGGCGGTGGCCTGCGCGAACTGTGCCTCGCCGGCGGACGGGATGGCGATGAAATGGTTGACCTGCGCGGTGAACTGGTTGCCGACCCATACGGATAGCAGGAACAGCGACATGATCACGGATTTCATCGACTTGGGTGACTGGGTGTAGGCGAACTCGAGGCCGACGATGGAGACCATGATTTCCGAGGCGGTGATGACGAAATACGCGGCGATCTGCCAACCGACCGACGGCCGGTGACCGGCATCGATCCAGGTCTGGATCAGGGTGGTTAGACCGAAGGATGCGGTCATGAGGATCATGCCGAGGCCGATCTTGCGCAGAGGTGTTAGCGGGAAAATCCGGTTGAGCCACGGATAGATGATGAAGGTGAAGAGCGGGATGTAAACGAGGATGAGGATCGGGTTGACGGCCTGGATCTGGGATTCGAGCCAGGTGATGCCGAGGAATTTTAAATCCATCTGCTGCGCTTGGAGCACCCACGAGGAGCCGGTCTGATCATAGAGCGACCAGAACACCGCGATGAAGGTGAACAGCGGAATCAGCTTGCCGAGCGCGACGAGGCCATCCCGCGAGAACGCTTCTTTGAAGAACCCGAATCCCGACGGCGGGATGTGGACGAAGCGGTTGCGCCCGAGCCAGAACATGAAGGTGGCGACGGCCATCAGCACGCCGGGCACGCCGAAGGCCCAGTGCGGTCCCCAGTATTGCAACAACCAGGGTGTGAGCAGGGTGGAGAAGAAGGAGCCGAAGTTGATGGAGAAGTAGAACCAGTTGTAGATCCGCGAGATCAGGTGGTGGTTGTTCTTGCCGAACTGGTCGCCGACGTGGGCGGAGACGCAGGGCTTGATCCCACCGGAGCCGAGGCAGATGAGCAGCAAGCCGGCGAACAACCACTGTGGGGAATTGCCATAACTTCCCATGCAGGCGAGCGCGGCGTGACCGAGGCAATAGACGATGGATAGACATAAGATGGTACGGTATTTGCCGAGAAAAACATCCGCGATCAAGGCACCGAGAAACGGGGTGAAATAAACCCAGCTTGTGAACTGATGGTAATTCGCGACCGCCTGGTTGTTCGACATTCCACTCCCACCGCTGCCGTCCATCAGATGCAGATACTGGACCATGAACACGACGAGGATCGTGCGCATGCCATAGAAGGAAAACCGTTCGGCCGCCTCATTGCCGATGATGTATGGGATGCCCGGCGGCATCTTGTCGGTATCCAACGGAGTGGTGCGGTGGGACATAATGTTAGTTCGCGATGACCTCGCGGAAGATTTTCTCCAACTCGGCGACGATGCCGGGCCAGCCGAGGTCGCCGGCGGTGCGGAGCGCGCCGGCGGCGAGGGTGGCGCGGGTCGCCGGGTCTAGCAGTTTCCCGGCGGCATCGAGGAAGACGGCTTCATCGCCTTTTCTCACTTTCAAGAGATTGACGTGGTCGGTGCCATGCCAGGCGGCGGCGGCGTAGTCGTAGGCGAGAATGGCCAAACCGCTGGCCATGGCTTCGACGAGGACGTTGCCAAACGTTTCGGTCTCGCTGGGAAATAACAGGATGTCTGCGGAGGCATAACAGGCGGCGAGTTCCTCCCCGAGCAGGTAGCCGGGAAACCGCACCTGCGGATGGTCGCGCTTGAGCTTCGAGCGGGCCGGGCCGTCGCCGACGACGATACACACCAGCTCCGGGCAGGACAGCCTCATGCGGTCGAAGGCGCGGATCGCGAGGCCGATGTTTTTCTCCGAGGAGACGCGGCCGACCACCACGGCGATGGGGGTCTGCCCGGTCGCGCCGAACTTTTCGCGCAGGGCCGCGCTCCGTCTAGCAGGAGTGAACAAGCGGGTGTCCACGCCGCGGCCGAGGACGCCGACCTTGGTGAATCCGGCTTTGATCAGCTTGTCCCGCGCGTCTGGGGAGGGGACGAGGGTGCGAGCGAGGCGGTCGTGAAACCATTTCTGATAGCGCCAGACCTGTTTGCCCACCCAGTTCGCGCCGTATTTTTGGAGGTACTCGCAAAAGTTCGTGTGAAACCCGCCGACGACTGGAATCCCCAAGCGCCGCGCGGCGGCGGCGGCGGAAAATCCGAGCGGGGTCTCGATGGCGACATAGATGACGTCCGGGCGGTTTTTCTGCCAGCGGCGGCGCAGCTCGCCGGGCCACGGTGCGCCGACCTTTATCTCCCAGTAACCGGGCAGCGGCCATGACAGCACGGTGGTCTCGCCATCGCCGTTGGCCTTGCCGGAGCGGATGATTTCCACCCGGTGCCCGCGATTGCGCAGGCCGGAACAGAGTCGGCCGAGCGACAGCGCGACGCCGTTGACGTCGGGGACGTAGGTGTCGGTGACGACTTCGATCCAGAGCGGCTTTCCGGCCGTTGATGTGAGTTCGTGGTTCAACGCGGATTGGATTTGCGGGCTGAGTTCACCCACAGTTTTTTCAGGAGCGAGACGGTTTTCAAGTGCCAGGCCCGCTGGTCGGTGGCGACGCGATCGGATGTTAGAAGCCGGGTGACCTTGAGCGCGGTGGTGAACTCGCCGGTGGCCGGATTCAGGTAGCGGGGGTATTTCATCAGCGCGCCGCAGACGAGTTCCTCCAAGGTGAGCCGCCGCTGCCGGCGGGGGCAGCCGAGGCGGTCGGTCGTTAGGCCCCACGCGGCGTAGAACGGCAGGCCGTAGGTCACGACGGGTACCTGGCGGATCAAGGCCTCGAAGCCGACGGTGGAGGTCATGGTGTGGACCTCGTCACAGAGGTCGAGCCAGTCGAGGACGTTTCCCTCGGTGACGGCGAGATCGGCGGCTTCCGCGAGACCGCCGGGGAGGACGCTACCGTGGCGCGCGCCGGCGACGAGGTCCGGGTGGGCCTTGAAGATCAGAAAGGCGTCGGGCTCGGCGGCGCGGACGTGGCGGAGCAGTTCGATGTTGGATTTCACCTGCGGGCTGCCGAAGACGATGGAGGCATCCGCCTCGACCTGGCCGGGGACGAGGACGACCTTGCGGCCCTTGGTTAGATCCGGGTCGAGGGTGACGCGGTCGCCGGTTAGATTGTATTTAGTCAGGCGCTTTTCGCGCAGCACCCGGATGAGTTCGCGGGCTTCGGTGAGGTCGGCGGCGGTGAACCCGCGGTTGAGGAGCTGCTCCAAATCCGAGGGAGCGCCGGGATCGAAATAGATGCCGCGTTCGTCGAAGACCCATGAGTAGGGGAAGTTGAAGGCGGCCCCGAGGCCTTTCGAGCGGATGAAACCGTCCTCCACGCGCACGGCGCGGGCCTTGAAATTTTCCGGGATTTCCGGCCGGCGGCCCCAGACGAGGAGCCGGGCGTCTGGCGGAGCTGCGGAGATTTCCTTCCCTTGGGTGAGCTGGCCGGCCGGGCTGCGCAGGTAGCCGGGGACGATTTTCCGCTTCCACGACGAGAAACCGACGGTCACCGAATGGCCGCGGTTGTTGCGGAACATTTCCTTTTGGAGGGCCAGGTGATCGAGGATCCCGCCGAAGCCGCAGGGTTCGCCGCTGTCCGGATCGAAATAGTGGCAATAGCGGAGGTAGGCGGCCTCGAACAAGGCGGTCAGGCCGAGCGGGCGTCGCGGGCCGCCGGGCGCGCGGTCGTCGGTTAGGCCGCGGCCGGCGAAGAACGGCCGGCCAAAGGTCACCACCTTTTTGCCATGGATCAAGGCCTCCATGCCCATCAGCGAACTGCCGATCATGACGGTGTGGCAGAATGAAAAACATTGCGCGGGCGACAAGTCGGGTGAAAGCAGTTTTACCCGCGCGTCTGTTAGCAAGGCCAGCGGAAAGCATGAGTGCTTCTTGCGAAACAAGTGATCCGGATGCGCCCGGACGTAGATCGGGGTTCCCTCGCACTCGTCGAGAGCCGCCCGCAGCATCCGGTCGAAATCGTCCACCGTTAGGCCGCCGTGGCGGATCGCGGCGTCGCCGCGCGATTGATCGACGACGAGGATCCCCGGCACGTCGGGCAGCGGCTCGTCGCGATATTCGCCGGGAAACCAATTGTATTTGGAGGCAGCGGTTTCGCGGAAGCGGGCCATCAGTTGCGGCGGATCGCCGACGTTTCCATGATTCATCCAGCCGCAGGGTTTACCCGCTTCCAGCGCGTGGAGGAGATCCGACTCGCCGTCAGTCGCGTAATGAATCCCCCGCGAATCGGCGATCAGTCCGTAAACCGCGCCGCCGTGGCCGGGGCGGAGCGAGCGGACGAATGAGTCTTCCAGCAGCAACAGTCGCCCGCCCCTGCGTTTGGCGGCCCGGCCGCTGGGTCGGTAGCCCCAACCGACGTGGACGGGCTCGCCGGCTTCCTGCTGTTTCAAAAAGGCGGCAAGCAGCGGATGGCTCAATACCTTGCGATAGATCCATGCGGCTTCGCCCTGCAACTTTTGCTTCATCCGCCGTTAGCTTCCCCAGAGGGTGGGCGGATTGTCAACCCCGCCCCTCAAGGGCCCGGTCGCCGACGAGTGCGGCGACTTTCGCGAAATGCTGGTCCCAGGTCGGCGGACGGTAATTTCCAAGACGTTGTTCCTGCGTCTTGCGGGCGGGCGAGTGGTCGCGGGCGAAATCGAGAATCGCCTCGCTCCAGCCTTTTCCGTCGAGCGGCGAGAGGAGCGTCGGGATGCCTTGGCCGGCTTCCTGAAATGGCGGAATGTCCGAGCCGATGACCGGCACGCCCATGGTCAGCGCCTCGACCATCGGCATTCCCCAGCCTTCGACAAAGGAGGGAAACAGCATCGCCCGTGCGCTGCGGAGCAGGGGCCAGAGTTCGTCATCGAGCACCCCGTTCATTTCGCGGACATGGCCGCGGAGGAGTTCGCAACGGTCGAGCAAGCGGAAAACCGTCTCATTGTCCCAGCCGCGGCGCCCGATGAGAACGAGTTCCGGAATTTGATCCGCAGGCAGGTTTTCCACAAAATCGCGCCAGAGGTGGATGAGCAATGCGTGGTTTTTGCGCGGCTCGATGGTCCCCAGCATCACGAAATACGGCCGCTTCGGGGGAAACACCGGGGCATCGTAGCCGGCGTGTTCGAGCACGCCCGGATCCACGCCGATCGGGATGACTTCGACCGGCAACTCCGGTGCGCCGAGGATTTTCCGCCAGATTTCCAACTGCCGCGCCGTGTATTCGGAATTCACCACCAAATGCGTGCCGTATCGGAAGGCATTGCGGAGGCGCAGGAGGTGTTTCGCCCCTTCGTGTTCGCGGCAGTATTCCGGAAAATCACAGGGAATCGTGTCGTGGATGAAGAGCACACGTTTCAAATCCGCCTGCCGGGCGAGCGCCGCAAGGTACGCCGTGCGCCCGAGCATCGAGTGGGAAATCCCGAAAAAGCAGCCCTGCCTATGGACTCCCCGCCAACGGGAATCAACACGATAAGCCCCCTCCGCGGCAGAGGCATCAAGCAGATCGAGTCCCGCCACTGCGTCTCCACAAAGATCCTGAAGGCATTTCGCCGCATGGATTTCCGCCAGGCCGCGGCGGCGGGCCTTCCATTTGCCAGCCATCCTCAGGCGCTGGGCGGAGTCGCGGAAGGGCAGCAATTGTTTCGGCGTGAATCCTCCCTGCCCGCCGCGCCAGATCCCATCGAGCTTGTCCGCGAACGCATCACCCAGCCGCTCATCGATGACGGAGAAGCCGGCGACACCATTCACCAGATACTCCACGCGGCCGATTCCGCGCAGCCATTTCAAGTAGGCGAGATCGACCCGATCGATTCCGCTAGGGCCGGAGAAATTCGCGCGTTTGCAAAGCCGGGTGATATCGAATATTCGCATGGCGGTTTCGGAAGCGGGTTTGTAGGCCGGATACGGCCGCCCGACCAAGCCGATTTTCCGCCAAACCCGCATTCCCAAAGAACCTCTACCGGGCTTGACAAGGCCACCAAAAACACCTTCATGGGCCGGGCTTCACCGGCAAACCACCGGTTGCGCCTGTTTGGTCGAGTTCCCGCATGCATCCCACATTTCCCATGATTCAAATTCGGATTCCAACCCGGCTATTCAGTTTAATTTGCATCATACCTCTGGCCTCATGCACGTTCATGTCGCAGACTGGACCTCAAAAAGAGAAAATCCAGAAAGGCGAATCGTCCTACACGCTCATCGCCGTCAAATCGCGGGCTGACCTTCCCGGTGTCGGCCGCACCTACGGCCAAGGACAACTGCCTCCCAAGATCCAAGGGAATAGCTACTCAGACAAAATCCGCGCGCGCGACTCCCTGCGCTTCATCATCTCCGACCTCTCCGAACAAAGTCCCTTCTTCACCAGGGGCGAGCCGTTCACCTACGGCCCGATCGAGGTGCCGGAAGATGGTCGGGTGAGCATTCCCTATGTGGGGGAAATCCAAGCCATCAACCGCAGCCTGGCCGATCTCTCGACGGACCTCGTCCAACGGCTGAAACCCATTTCCAACACCGCCCAAGCCTCCGTCGCCCGCTCCGGCCGCATCCAGCGTACCGCCAATGTCATCGGCGAAGTCAGGAGTCCTGGTCCGGTTCCCTTGGAACGGAGCAACATCAGTTCGCTCGATCTCCTCGCCGCGTCTGGCGGACCGACGCAATCGGAACATCTCTATAAATACACGCTCCGCCGCAACGGGCAGGACTATGTTTTCGACTATCAGGGTTTCCGCAAACGAGCGTTTCCCATCGAGGAAGATGATCTCCTGAGCGTCTCCACGGACATGTCCAACCGCTTTTATGTCATGGGTGCCATCAACAAACCGACGACGGTTCCCTTCCCTGTCCCGGCCCCCACTTTAGCAGACGCCTTGGGTGCGGCGACCGGATTGGACGAGCGGCGCTCCGACCCGTCCGGCGTGTTCGTCTTCCGGAAAGGCAATCCGGACCTCGTCTATACCATCGACCTCAAGGACCCCGCGGCCATCCTGCTCACCCAGCGCTTTCCCATCTGCGGCGAAGACATGGTTTATGTGACCGAAGCACCGCTCGCCCGCTGGAACAGGCTGATCGTCCAGATCCTACCGCTTTCCCAACTCTCGCAGGCGGCTTACAACCTTGACCGTATCAACCGCTAACGTCTCCGCCTCAAAGCCTTGAAGATTCGATTCCATCTCGTCCTCATCCCGTGCGCCCTCGCGCTGGCTTGCGCTCCGATGAGGCATTCCGCAGGCACCCGCGGCCCATCACCCGCTTCTGGAACCGTATCGATTCCAGTTTCCCGGCAGATGCCCGAGCCCCCCAAGCTCAAACGCCTGACCAACGGCCACTACCGAGTGCGCAAACCCTGGACCGTCAACCTGAATGGCCACCGCTGGCAGATCCCGTCCGGCTATCAGACCAACGGCATCACCGCTCCTGACCACTTGAAAAAATCCCTGGGTGACGGCGTGGAATACCCGGAAACCTGGGCCGCCATCTTCCACGATTGGCTGTTCACCCAACCCGGCATCTCCCGCGCCCAGGCGGACGGGATTTTTTACGACCTGATGCTCGCCTACGGAGTTCCCGCCCAACGGGCCAAGCTCATGTATGCCACGGTCAAACTCTACTCGATTTCCAAGAATTTCCGGTAAACTCCAAGACCGAGTCATTTCCCATGCCCATCCCCATTCCCATCCCCCGGCGTTCGCCTTGGGTGAGCCAGGTTCTCGTCATCAGCGCCTTGCTCAAACGGGAAGTTTCGACGCGCTTCGGCGAATACCGGCTGGGCTTTTTCTGGATGCTGATCGAGCCGCTTCTCGGCGTTGTCATCATCGGCATGCTCATCGGTTCGATCGCCGGCCGGACGGTTCCGGAGATCCCTTACCCGTTTTTCCTCCTCAACGGCATGTTGCTGATGAAGCTGCTAAGCGGCCCGATGAATACAGGCATCAACGCGGTTGGTGCCAACCAAGGCCTCTTGGTCTATCCGACGGTCAGACCCCTCGACACCTTCCTGGCCCGGTTCCTGTTCCAACTGGTGACCACCACTTTCTCCTTCCTGCTCTTCTGCGCGATCGCCCTGTGGTGGGGCATCGAACTATCCTTTGCCAATCTCGATGTCCTGCTGGCCTGTTACATGATCACCTGGCTGATCGGCTGCGGACTGGGCCTGATCTTCGGCGTTCTCGCCGCCCACTACAAGGAAGCGGAGAAACTCGTAAATATCGTCCAACGCCCGCTGATGTTCGTCTCCGCCGTGCTGCACCCCATCTCCGCAGTGCCCGAAAGCGTCCAGAACGCCCTGCTCTTCAATCCTCTGGTCCACACCATTGAACTGGCCCGCAATGCCCTGTTCCCGTTCTATCCTGCGGGGGGCTCCAACCTGGCCTATCCGACGGCTTTTGCGATCATCGTCCTCTCGGTGGGACTTACCCTGTTCCATGGCAACCGCAACTACCTGAGCAAGGTCTAACCGCAACCGCAGCATGATCGAACTCCGCAACATCACCAAGACCTATCCCGTCCAGAACGGCGTCCGGTATGTCCTTCGCAACGTTTCCCTTGTCATCCCAAGCAGGACGAACCTTGCGATCCTTGGTCCGAACGGTGCCGGCAAATCCACCTTTCTCCGGCTCATCGGCGGAGCCGAGCCGGCCGACAGCGGAGAGATCATCACGGATCAGGAGATCTCGTGGCCGCTCGGACTTGCATCCGGCTTCCAAGGCTCCCTCACAGGAAGGCAGAACGTGTTGTTCGTCTGCCGGATCAACGGATTGAACATCGATGAAAGCCGCTACGTGATCAACCAGGTCACCAGCTTTACGGAGCTCGGCGAATACTTCGACATGCCGGTGAACACCTACTCCTCCGGCATGCGGGCGCGCCTCAGTTTCGGCATGTCCATGGCATTTGAGTTTGATGTCTATCTCATCGACGAGCTGACATCCGTGGGGGACACCATCTTCAGGGAAAAAGCCAAAGCCGCATTCGAGAACATCCGCAAGCGTGCATCTCTGGTGTTTGTCTCGCACAGCATTAAAACCCTCCGCGACTCGTGCCAATCCGCCCTGTTTCTCCGCGACGGGAAGGCTGACTATTTCCAGCATATCGATGACGGGATCGCCGCCTACAGGGACTACATCCAACAACGCCGCGCCGATAAGGCCCCGCAGGGCGAAAATCTGGCGAACAAGGCGAGGCGGGCTGCGAAAAAAGCTGCCCGTCGCAAAGCCCGGGGCGAGGCCTCCTCACCAAGTAAACAGCCCGACTCCGACCAATCTTCCAACTGATGAGCGCCACTTATATCCATACCAAACGGAAACCCGGATTCTCCAAACTGATCCTTCGTTTCCTCACCATCCTTTATTTCGCCGCACTGGCCGCCAGCATCGTCTATCTCTGGTTGTTCACCCAGGATCGCTTCGTAAGCATCGCCACCTTCAAGGTCTCCAAGCAAGGTGGTTCCGGAATGGAAGGAGGTCTCGTCCAACTCGCCTTGCCCGGGCTTACCGATTCGGGATCGATGGATTCACAGATCACCATCGGCTATATCGATTCCGCAGATCTCCTGCTCTCGTTAGAAAAGGAGTTCCATTTGCAGGATCACTACAGTTCGCCACTGAAGGACAGTTTTTTCCGGCTGGATCCCGATGCCAATCTGGAGAAACGGTTGAAATACTACCGGTCCAGGATTTCCGCTCATTATAACAAGGAAACAGGCATGACGGAGATCCACGTCGACACCTTCAACCCAAAGCTGTCGCGTGACATCGCCGCCACCTTGCTTAAGAAATCAGAGGACTACATCAATCTCATCAACCAGAACATCGCGGACCAGCAGTTGGGATTCGTCCGCAGCGAGCTGGAACGCGCGAACCATCAGGTCACGGAGGTGAACAACGAACTCCTGACCCTTCAGAACCAGCACAACTTCATCCGGCCGGACGAGGTCATCTCCGCAAATCTCAAGGCGGTGGAGACGCTGAAAATGGAACACCTCCAGGCCCGGGCGGAACTTTCCTCGCTCCTGCGCGATTCTCCCAGTTCTCCCCGCATCGAGAACACCCGCAGCCGCCTCCGTTCGCTCGAGGAGCTGATCGAGATCGAGTCCGGGAAGCTTTCCGGCCCGGAAAAGGACCGGCTCAACCAGCTCCTAGTGAAATTCCAACAGATTGAGTTCCGCATCGAGTTCGCCAACCGGCTGCGGGCGGGAGCCGAGGCGATGCTTGAGCGGAATCGGGTCGAAGCCGCCGCGCGCTCGCGCTTCTTCACCGTCATCCAGCATCCCTATCTTCCCGAGGATGTGGCGATCCCCCGCCGCCCATACGCCACCGCGACGATCCTCTTCCTCGGATGTCTGATGTTCCTGATTTTCCGAGCCTTGGTGACATCGGTTTTCGAACGGGCCTGACCCCGGCCCGCCGGAGTGCCGGTTTGGCCTGTTGAAGGTATATATTCCCGACGACCCCGAAAATTCAATCAACTTGCTCAACACTGATCACTCAGCGCACAGAACCCCAATGAAGCTTTCCGAATTCCGATCACTCCCCGACTTCCTCTGCATTGGTGCCCAGAAGGCCGCGACATCCTGGCTGTGGGCCATGCTCCGGCAACATCCCGGAGTCTGGATGCCCCCGATCAAGGAACTCCATTTCTTTGATCACCTCTACATTCCCGATAACCGGAAATGGACTCACGGTCATATCAAGAAGGGTGTGACGGATGCGCTCAAATGGCACGTCGAGCAAGGAGCGATCAATTTGGACCATTTCAAATATCTGGTCAATTTGGCGACCGAGGAGCCATTCTCCGAGGCGTGGTATCGTAATTGTTTTAACCGTCCGACCGCATTACAGAAAGTCCTTGGCGACATCACCCCGGAGTATTCGACGCTTCCCGTGGAAGGTGTTGAATACGTCCGCAACCTGTTGGGAGCCGACTTGAAGTTGATATATATGATCCGCAACCCGCTGGAACGGGCGTTGTCGCAACTGCGGATGAACCTGACGCGCCGCGGGCACGAACACGAGAACGACGGGTTCTGGCTCGAGGCGGCGAAGGACCCGGTGATTTTGCAGCGTGGTGACTATTGCAGTTACATTCCACGCTGGGAACAAGTCTTCCCGAAGGAAAACATTCTCTATCTTCCCTACAAACAGGTGAAGGACGATCCGACCGGCTTGCTGGCGACCGTGGAGAAACACCTCGGTCTGGTGCAGCACGCAGGATACAACGGCATCGGCAACAGGGTTCACCGCACCAAAGAGGCACGGGTGCCAAAGAGCAGCATCGCCTATTTGGAGGATGCGCTTGCACCGCAGGTTCACTTCCTCAAGGAGCGCTTCGGCGGTGCTTTCTATAGCATGACCTAGTGTTTCAGCCTGTCACTTGCCATTCAGTTTGAACTCATTCGCCGTTCTGGCCGGATCTCGTGGGAGCTCACATCATCGGGCGCGAATCCAAACGCACGCTCATGACCGCAGCAGTTGGTGGAGCAGCGCGCGCAACATGGGCCTTCCGTCAAGGAGGTCGGCTGCGAATTCTTCAAGCGTTGCGACCGCCTTCGTCTGACTGTCCCACACGGCACCGGCATCGTGGAATGGCATCAGGCCAATCATGTGTGCAACGCGGGAGAATGCGCTTTGGGTGCCAATTAGCATGTTGCTCCGGGTGAGCAATAACAACTCGGCCAGCGAGCGTTGGTTCGCATTCGCATCCGGGGTGGCAACTTCATGCACTGCTATCAGTGGAACCGATGGTGCGAATTCGGTTTGGATGGCATTCGCTAGTTCCGGACTATCGGTAAACAGGACAATTCGTTTGACCCCTGACTGGTGCTTTGCAAGCAGCTCGCGATAGCACGCGAGCGGCGCCACCTTGGTGTTCAGCATCCGGGCATAGCGGGCGAGTTCTGGCGGAAGTTCACCGACTGGCTCCGCCGGAGCCGCCATGATATGTCCGCGCAGCGTCCGCAGGATGTCACCGCGGCGGACATGGATTGCCAAAAATGGTTCCTGGCCCACCGCCTCAGTGAGCACGGCAAGCGCGCGCGTCACCGCCGCAGCAGGCACCAGTTTGCGGAACAATTCGCCACAGGCCCGTTTTACGACCGCAGGTTTCTCGTCGGTAAACTGCAGACCCATTGCGAGCTTATCCACATTCATGCACTTCGGCAGCTCGCCGCTGCGCTTGCGATCGAATCGCTTCGGGAATTGCCCGACAAGCACCAAGTCACGATCCACAAAAGTCTCTTTGCCGCGGAAACAATCATCGCGGAACACCAGTGAGTCGTCCCCAATGGCCTTGAGGGTGGCAGGAACATCGAAAAAGTCCTCGATGGGGTAGGAATCTGCCGCCCGGGTCTGATCCTTCTCACGGTTGATTTCCCCCGAGGGCCACAAGGCAACGGTCTGATAGCCGATTTCCCGCGCAAATCGCCACGTTTGCACGATCATCGCAAGCCGCATGCCAAGGCGGTCCCGCCGACAGACTAACATTTGACCGCGGAACGGTGACTCGGCACTTCGGGCAATCTGTAGCGGCTGGACATTGGTCGGCAGCCGGTAGCCGAACGCGGAGTAGTCGTCTCCGTAAAGTTCCACCAACAGGGTGGCAATCTCGTCATCGATCACCTCTTCAAAACCATAAGGAGCCTTGGGTCCTTCATTGAACCGGCAGTCTGCAATGCTTGGATCCGGCCAACCGGCCCGATCGAGAATCATCGCCATGTCCCGCGCAAAGGTCTCAACGCGTCCCACGAAGCTGACATGGTCGGCCGGTTCTATCTCCCGAAGCCGGCGGTATTGGCAGGCCCAATGCGGATCGGAGGCATGGGGGCCTACTCCCAGCCGAACGAATGTCAGAAATTGTTTGAAGCCGCGCCGCAGCTCATCGAGCGATGGCTTGCCCGCCTCCAAGGGAGGGAGGGTGTAAGCCATTTTTGCGACCAAAAAGTTCCTCGCGCCCGGGATCGCGTACTTTCCGGTCGCCCAGATTTTCTCGGTGAAGCTTGAATAGATGCGGCGGCCCGGCTCACGGACAAAGGTAAATGTGGTATAAGGACGGTCGAATCTCGCGATTTGACGGTGGCTGGCGAAACCTTCTTTGGAAAGCAACACGCCTTGATGGCGGATCCTTCTATGAATCTCCAAGGGGTCATCCAGCCAAACCCCGTGCTGAATCCGGTAAAGCAGATTCTTCACCGTGGAACAGGCTGCCTTCGGGTTATTGAAATATGCCAGAGGATAGTTTGCCGGACCAATCAACCGGGTGGCGTGGTTGCGGCACTGTGCGCCTGGAAGCGGAACTGACTTGGCTTGGGAATTCATGGTGGGCGACGATGCGCGATGGGCAGGTCGTGGCACAGATACTGGCCGATTAAAAGTGAGAACCGTCGTTGGGAAAACAATAAGCACCGGGACACTCAATCTATCGCCAGCGGCACGCCCTTAAAATAACGCCCGAACACTAGAGCGGTTTGGGTGCGGTCACCTTGCAGCCCGAATGCTCCTCCGGGAACTGGAATCGACCAGTTGGAGAAAGGCCGGAAAGCTTTTGGGGCAAAACCGACAATCCGAGCCACTTGGGTGTCATGGTCGGTTCGGAGGAGTGTCTTGTTCGGGCTTGGGGTAGATACACGCGTCGATCACAGAGAGCACCTCCTCAAAGAATGTCCTTGGAGCGGGTCCGATTCGCTTCAGCGCCCTTGCGCGAAAATCGACGGACTTGATCTGCTCGCACATCACGAAACCAGTTAGTCCGGACTCGGCTGGCACGCCAACATGAAAGGGCGTCCTTCGATCCGTGTTTGTGATTGGGCAACAGATGGCAAGTCCGATCGCGCGATTGAATGCGGTCACGCTGGCCACCAACGCCAGCCGGCGCCCCCTCTGCTCGTGGCCGGCCTGCGGATCAAACGTGATCGTCACAAAATCATCTTGCGATGGAATGTTGCCACGCATCACCAAACCTCCTTCCCCTGCGCCGCACCCCACCCTCGGCGAGGTGCTACCATCGCCGCTCATCCGTTCGCACGGCCAGTTTCGTTTCCAGATCACCCTGCGCTCCCACCGCGCCCGCCCGCTGACCAACCACGTCCAACAGATCCTAACAAAAACCCCGCTGCCCGAGGATGTCACCGTCGTCTTCGACATGGACGCGCTGAATTTTTCGTGAGAAGGGTGCATCACCCGGGATCCATGGCTCGGTAGGCGATGTGATGTTTGAATGCCCGGTGGATTAGCCCCGCAATTCCGAGGCCCGCGATGATATCGATGAAGTAGTGCTGCTTGGTGGTAAGAGTTGAGATGGCGATGAGCGTTCCCCAAATCAAAAAATTGAGAAAATCCCGCTTCGGCCCATCGAGGTAAATCATGAACGTCAGGTATAGTCCGGCCACATGTAAACTGGGACAGCAGTTGGCGGCCGTGTCCATCTGCCGGAGGTTATTGAATGCGTAATACGTCCAATCGTCCATGGCTGCCGGGACCAGTGGGTGAAGTTCACGCGGATATGTTGTCGGCCAAACGAGGAAAATGACCATGCAGGTGAATTGCAGAGTCAGATAGGAGTAGAAGTACTAGCTTAATTTAACCATGTCGCGGAAACGGAGGTAGGCGATTGGCAGAAAAATCCACTCACTGTTGTAGATCCACACGGTCTCCGGGATGAACGGAATCGCCTGATCAATCCACAGGACAGGCAGGCGATGGGGTGCGGTGATGGGAAAATGATTTGTCGCCAAGTAGAGGCTCGTGCCCGTGGCGAACATGGCGGCGCCCCAGATGTATTTGTTTTTGTGAGTCAGGAATAATGGCAATCCCGCCGCTTCTGGTCGACATGGGACCGTTTGGATTTCTCGTGGCACGGCTAACTGGGGATTGAATGGGTAATCGCGTCAATCTGAGATCGACTCTCGATCCATGGCTTGCGGGACAGAATCTCCGACGATGCCAGCGCCCACGCGTATGGCGTTCCACCTACCGTGACAAAGCCACCTCGTTGGTGGATTCGACCGCAGGCTCCTTCAGGGTCTTCCAGTCCTGTTCCCGCGAGTTTGCCTTTGGCCTCTCGCAAGCACCAGAGCAGTGTGGCAAGACGTTCAGGATGGGGTGAACCTGAGATTTTTTTCCGCTGGTGTTGGCTGAAACAGAAGGAGGCCGTTTCGTCGTCGAAATACTGAACCGGTTCGACATCCACACCGACCGCGCCCATTCCGATTGCGAGAATGAAGACTTCACCCGCGTGGGTGAGGTTGAAATTGAATCCGGCTAGAGAAGGCTTCCCGGTCGCCTGGATTGTTGGGGAAATGAACGGAAACTCTTTGGCCCTAACCGGGCTGAATCCGGTTAGCACCGATTTCAGCAATAACCTCCCGATCAGAAATTCGCGACGACGACGCTCCGAGGGAAACCCCGCCAAACGGGCCTGCTCACCCGCAGACAGAAGCCGCGCGGCCGCTGTCCTCGGGAGTTCCAATCCAGCCGCGTCCAGCAGGTAAACCTCGTTCATACTCCGACCTCCTCCGTGTTGGCAAAAAAGCACAACCGCTCTTCCCACGTGCCATAACCTTCGTCAGCCGTGCCAAGTGCTAGGGTGGTCCGGCGGCGGTCGATCGCGGGAGGTATCACCTCCGCCTCCGACAACTCACCGGTTAGATGCAAGACAAAGGCGAGGCTGTCATCGACCCGTGTTTCGGTCGCCTCGCGCAGCAGGTTTTTCCACTTTTCCCAAGAGATGAGCATCGGCTGACTGGGGAGGCTGCGGGCAAATTGTTGCAGCGGGATCGGATGAGGATGGACGAGATGAAAGGCTCCGCCAATTGAGGTCGTCTGGCGCGACAGGCGGTGGAGGATCCGTGCGGCGTAGTCGGCGGTGATGAAGTTGAGCGACAGCCCGAGGTCGGGCACGGCACCTAACATGCGACAGCACCGCCAGACGTGGCCGAAAAGGTCGCAGGTGAATCCCGTGCCCCTGCCTACAATCTGTCCGGGTCGATACACCACCGTCCGCAGTCCCTGGGCAGAAGCCTTCCAAACCAGCCGCTCCGCGGCCCATTTGGCTTGGGCGTAGCCTCCGGCGAGGGTGCCCACCTCAGTTAGATTTTCGTCCTCGCGGCGCGCTTCGGACCCACCGTAGGGAAATACCGCCACGCTGGAGACATGATGGAACACCGCTCCGGCACGGGCGGCGAGCTGGACCAACCTTCGTGTGGCTCCCACATGGGCGGGGACGAGCCGTTCGAAGGATGGCGTGAAATTGACCTCTGCCGCGCAGTGATAGATCGCGCCAATACGCTGCTCCAGTCGTCTGCGGTAGGTTTCAGTCAACCCCAGTTCCGCATGGTTGAGATCGCAAGGGAGGGCTTCAACCCGGTTGGCAAACCGATCGAAGTTTTCTCCTAACTGGCCGCGCAGACGCCGGTCCGCCACCTCGGCCGAAGAGGCGCGGATGAGGCAGACGATCCGCTCGCTGCCGTGCGCCAAAAGCTCCCGCAGCAGGGCTTGGCCGAGTAGTCCGGTCGCGCCGGTTAGGAGAATGTCTCCGCCTGCCCGTGATGGCGAAACCGAGGTCAACTCGGGCTCGGTCCAGGATTCCAAGTCTGCCACGGGACGACGCTCGAGTATGGCGGTGGGGCGGTTTTCGGGCGTCATTGCCACGGCGACCGCGAGTTGGCGCAGGGTGATGCCGCCGCCCAGCAGGCTGAGCGGGAGTGAAACGCCTAGACGCGCACGGATCTGTTGGAGCATCCGCACCCCCATCAGTGAATGGCCGCCGAGTGCAAAGAAATCATCATCGAGGCTGATGTCGTCTTGGCCTAACATGTCAGCCCAGATCGCCGCCACGCGACGTTCGGCGGTGGTGGCGGGAACCTCGCGTTCCGGGCGTGCGGTGGACGTTACCAGATTTCGTAGCGCGGACCGGTCGAGTTTGCCGTTCGCCGTCAGCGGCGGGTGTTCCAGTATCAGATAGGCGGACGGCAGAAGTGCGGCGGGCAGGAGGCTGGCCGCATGAAATGCGAGAGTCTCCGGAGTCACCGCACCGGGTGCCTGCACCACGGCCGCCAGACTTGCGCCTCCAGCGGCATCCTTGCGCACCTCCACCCAAGCTCGGCGGACTTGTGGGTGGGCGCGCAAAGCCAGCTCGATTTCCTCGACCTCGACCCTGACCCCGTTGAGTTTCACCAAACTGTCGAGACGCCCGAGGATGTCGGTGTCGCCATCGGGCCGGAGTCTTCCCCGGTCGGCAGTGCGGAAAAAGCGGAATCCCAATCGCGGGTGGGTCGGAAACTTGATAGCGGTTTGGGCGGGATCTTTCCAATATCCGGTGGCCAGTCCATTGCCGATGAGACAAATCTCGCCCTCCACGCCGACGGGGCAGGGCTCCAGATTTTCATCCAGCACCGCCAGTCCGCGGCCTATCATCGGTTGGCCATAGGGCACGGAAACCCAGTCGGCTTTCACTACGTCCACCTCGCGGAAGACCGTCCAGATGGCGTCCTCCGTCGCACCACCCAGCGCGAAAAGCCGGGCGTGGGGAAGCGTCTCCCGAATGCGACGAGCCAGTCCGGCCGGGACGAAATCACCGCTCAGCATCACGAGTCGCAGTTGGGCGAGCGCTTCGGGACGGTTCGCGGCCTCGTCTAGCAGGAGTTCGAACAGGCAGGGAACCGAGTTCCACACGGTCACGACGGATGCAGTTAGATCCTTGAGCCAGTGGGATGGATCAGCGCCGCTGGGGAAAACCACCGTGCCTCCGGTGCCGAGCAAGGCGAAGACATCAAAGATCGAAAGGTCGAATTGGGTTGAAGAGATGGAGAGCACCGCATCGGCCGGACCTAGATTGAATCGGGCTTGCAGGTCGTGAATCGTTGATAGAGCCGCGCGATGGGATAGCATGACCCCCTTGGACAACCCAGTGGTTCCGGAGGTGAAAAACACGTAGGCCGGATTTTCAGAATGAATGGGCCGCGGGGAAAATGGTTTCCCGGCCGCGGGCTGCGGCAGTGTTAGGAGCCGGGTGTGATCGAGACCGGCAAACGAACGCGGTTCTGCGGTGTTTTCAATCCACGCCGCCTCGAAGCCGCCACGCCCGAAGATGGCCTCTAACCGGGCTGTGGGAAGGGCTGGATCCAGTGGCACGTAAACCCCGCCCGCCTTGAGCACCGCCAGACAGGCCACGACGTGCGCCCATCCTTTTGGCAAGATCACCGCGACCAATCCCTCGGGCGGAAAGTCGCGTTCTTGCAGCAGGCTGGCTGCGGCGTTGGCGCGGGCGTCGAGTTCCGCATAACTGAGCCGGGTCCCGCCATCTAGCAGCGCCAGCGCTTCAGGATGGACAGCCACGTTGCGCTCAAAACCGGAATGAAGCCGCTCTGTCGTGTGCGAAGAGGCAATCGGAGATAACCCAGCGACTTTCACCGCCGTCCTGTGATTGGCGGGAATATTTCGTTCAGCCGCCTCCGACAGGCCCGCCGCAATGTGGCTCGCGGCCGCCTTCGCCTCGACCGAACCATCATGACGCAGGCGACCGCGGAAACAATCGTCCACCCAGCCGAGCGCAAGATCGATGGGAAATTGTGAGTCGGGCGGCGGTGTCGCCAGGCGTTCGGCTTGAATGCCAGGCGCGAACTCCCACGCCGCTCCGGGCAAGCTCAATGCCACAGGCAGAAGATGTCGCAACGGCCTGGGCAGTGACTGGTAGGCGAAGATCGCCTGAAAAAGCGGATTCACCCCGTGTTGGCGAGGGCCTCGGAAGTCCTCGGCCATGAGCGGGAGTGGGAAACGGCGGTGCGTTAGAGCGGCCCGGGTCGTGGCAGAGAGCGCCTGGAGGTGTCCCGATCCCGCGTCGCCAAACGAGTAACAAAGGGGGACGGAATTTACCAAATAGCCCACGGTTCGGCGGAAGCCCTGCCGATCCCGCAGCGAGGCCGCCACACCAATCGTGACCTTCGGAACGTCGCGGGCCTCGGCTAACAGCTCAGCGTAGAGCCCGAGCAGGATGGTGAACGGAGTGACGCCGGCAGATTCAGCCGTCATTCGCAGCCGTAGCGATACTTCGCGCGAAAGCGCCAATGGCAACTCGCCGCCAGCCCGGGCAGGAGATGGACCGAATAAAGGTGTTCCAAGGCCGGCAAGCTCATGTTTCCAAAACGCGCGATCAGCCCGCCCTTTCACCCCGTCCAGGTAAAGCCGCTCGCCACTGACAAACTCACCGAACGGCAAGCCAGCCTCCGGCGTTTCGGGGAACCTTCCCTCCCTGCGGATCTGATAGGCTCTTGCCAGATCATCCAGGATCACAGCGGAAGACACCAGATCGCCCGCGATGTGGTGAAGGCAAAGATCCAGAACCCCTGATCCGGTTTCCTGGGTGAACCGGGCGCGCACGGGCGGCTCTTCGGATAGATCAAAAGCGCGCTGTGTCTGCGACACCCAAGCGTCCGCGGCCACTAATTGCAGGGGCTCGGGATCTGGATTCGTAACAAACCCCAGGCGGTGGTCAGACAGGAGAACGCGCGTCCGCAACTGGGGGTGCGATCGGATGACATCATCCCAGGCAGAAGCGAGCGAGGGGAGATCCACGTTTCCTGACAGACGAAGGCTGATCGCGAGGTGATAGTCCGTCGAAGCCACGTTTTGCTGCTGGAGCAGCCACAGTGCCTCCTGACCGTGAGATAGCAGACTGAGTGGTAGATCGGTTTTCAATGGCTGCGAAGGAAAGTCGGTTTTCACCTTCTATGGAATGGAACAGTTTGAGGCGGAGCGCGAGTCCAGCGAGCTGCGAGGTTGGATGGGAGACTTGTATCCGGGAACTCCGCGGCGGCGATCATTTTATATAGCTTCCACCTTCACCACTTCCTCAAGGAGCGCTGGCTTTCGCAGGAGGGAGTTTCTGGTTTCAAAGCATGGAGCAGAAACCGCTATCCAACGCATCCGAGCTTCGATCCCTGGCGGAAATTGACTTCCCCACGGGCGAGGGCTCGAAACCCCACCCGGTCCGTTTCCTCGATCCACGCGAGGTGGAAAAACATTTCGCACGTTTGCTAAGGGAACGCCCGAGCCCCGAACAGCGCTGGGCGCAAAAGGCGAAGCCACCCCTTTCCCGATCCTCTGGCAAACATGCTACGTGTTTTCCCGATGCGCCCGAACGATCACCACCCTGCCTCAACCGGTCCGGATTGGGCCACCCGCAACCTCTGAAGAGGAATTGCGGGATTTTGCGTAACCGCCACCGGCATCCACCGCTAGAAGTCGCGTCGAAAAGCCCATGAAACCGATACTCCCACTACTCATCACCGCGTCGCTCGCCAAGGGTGAACTGTCCATTCGCGACGAAGCGCCATTCAACAAGGCGAACGCGCATTACGTCCGGCTGCAATCTGAGGGCAAGGCGCCGTTCGGAATCTCTAACGAAGGGTTCCGCCGGATGGGCGTGCGCAAGGGCGAGGCCTATGATTTCTCCGCGCAGGAATGGGGAATGGGGGTCAGTGTACAAATCTTGACAGAAAATCCCGCCTCCCTCGCCTTCCGCCATGCCCCCGAAACCTCGGTCTTGAACTTCCCGGTGCCTTTTAGACTCTTTGCCAGAAGTCATTGCCGAAACATCCATCGGCTGATGCCGCCACGAGACCGTCCGGAATTCGCGCTTTAGCGTGCTCTTCCTGAAGACAAGCTGAAGGGGAAACGGGAACTCAAAGCGGAGGAGACGGGGCGGCTGAAACAGCTTTGGAAAAAGCTTCGGCCGTAAAAGCTGAAAGGCTGAAAGGCTGAGATGCTGAAATTCAAGAAAAAGATCGGGGGCTTAAAAGCGGAGGCAAAGCAGCGGAGCCTTTGGATGCCGCAGTTCCCCGAGCACCGCCTCTGGAATCAGGACTTCGCCGAAGAGCACTGCTAGGATTTCCGCCCGATCAATGACGATCAGGTAATTCAATGGAGTGGTGTCAGCCACGACCACGCCACGTGCGTTCATGCTTTAATAAGCGATTTGAATGCTTGTGTGCTGTGTTCCAGCTCCTCCCATGTCGGTTGCTGATTTGCGACGTAATGCTAGAAAAGAGCCTCTGCCTCATGAAATCCAAGCCCTAACATTTCTGCGGCCTGTCCGCGCGAGAGTTTTCCTTCACGGTAGCTTTCGATGACGAGCATTTCACGAGCGCTACCTGCCGCATCGGCAGTGTCCAAGCCGAGTGCCTGCTTCCAAGAATCAGGAATTTCGAGAACCAGAGTCATGGACAAACGCTAGTCGCCCGGCAGGATTGGCAAGCGGACACTTCCCGTTCGCACCACGGCGAGCGCCTTCGATTGAATGGGGTCATTGCTCAGCCCCGGATGCCGGAAATACGATTCCATCGCCTCCGCGCTCATGGGGAACCGGGAACTCAACGACGACGAGACGGCACGGCAAGACCCCGGACGTGAAATGGCCGAAGTGAGGCGCAAAGTAGTCGCGGACTACTTTGCGGGCCACGATTCTTCCTCTTTCTCTCAACCATCAACTTTCAACCCTCAACTTCTCCGCCCCCGAAAAATTCCCCTTTTTCGGATTGCCACGGGGGAAAGGCGTCCCTAGCTTCCGCCTCCCGCGATCTTTAACCTCATTCCGAGATGTCCAAGCACAATAGCCTCAAGTCCAATGCCACCGTCGGTGGCAAACGTTCCGTTCTCAAGCGCTTCGAGCGCGTCAAACTCCTCAAGGAGCGCGGCGAATGGAAAGACGGTCGGTCCCCGGTGGGCCTTCCGAAGACCAAGCACGAGGGTTGATCCTCGGCTCCGATCCTTTCTCCAAAACGCGCGGATCCCACCGGGTTCGCGCCTTTTGCATTTTCAGCTCCCATGGCAACCAACGACGGCACCCGCCTTAACAAATACCTCGCGTCCTGCGCCGTGGGCTCCCGCCGCGCCTGCGACGAACTGATCAAGGGAGGCCGCGTGGAGGTGAATGGCAGCCCGTGCGTCAACATGGGCACCCGGATCATTGCGGGCGACCACGTCAAGGTGGACGGCAAGCGGGTGGCTCCGCGCGAGACGATGATCGTCGCCTTCCACAAGCCGCGCGGTTTCGTTTGCACCCGCGAGGACGAGCTCGGGCGAGCCACGATTTACTCGATGCTACCGGCGTCGCTGCACTCGCTGCACCACGTCGGGCGGCTGGACATGGACTCGGAAGGCCTGCTGATTCTAACCAACGATGGCGATCTTTCGCAGCAGTTGATGCACCCCTCGAAGTCGATCGAGAAGGAATACCTCGTCACCTCGAACCAGGCGTTCGAGAACTCGCACCTCGACCAATTTCTCGAAGGAGTTTTCACCGACGAGGGGAAACTCAAGGCGAAGGCCATCGAGCGGCTGTCCTCGCGCCGCCTTAAAGTGGTGCTCGATCACGGCGCGAAACGCCAGATCCGGGTGATGTTCGAGACGCTTGGCTATCAGGTGACCAAGCTGCTGCGCGTGCGCATCGGCGCGCTGTGGCTCGGCGATCTGGAGCCGGGCGCATGGGCGGCCTTGAACTCGGTGGAAGTCCAAATGCTGCTGGGCAATCCAAAACCCGAGAAGAAGCGGGGAGCGGCGGACGAGGGTCGCAAAAAAAGAGCGGACTGACTTTTGCTGTGGAAACGGCACGGCCGGAACCCTGAAAAACAAGGGTTTCCCACCGGACTCAGGCGTGTTAGCCTGACGGCAATGGACGAGATTGAGGCGATCGAAACGGAATGGGGCGGCGTGCTGCACCGGGAGTTGATTGCGCTCGAAATGAAGGCGCGGGTGGCATGGCGGGACTCGCCGGAGGCCCGGAAAGAGATGCGGCGGCTGAGGGCGGCAGCAGGGAAGGAATTGGCTCCGATGGAATTGGCTCCCGCCCATCAGGAATCGCTCAATTTGCCGGTTTACGTATGGCCATAGTCGCTTTGGAGACCTTCGCGCATTGTTTGCGCCAAGCCACTGAGGCTGGTGCGGACTATCATTTGGTAGGCGGCTTGGCCGTTGGATTTTGGGCGCAGCGATACGGAGCGCTGGCGGAGGGGCAAATCATCTACAGCAAGGATATGGATCTGCGGGGAACCAGGGTTGCGGCGCATTTTGTCGGCCGGGTGCTGAGGGACGAGGGGCACCAAATCGCCTCGCTGATCACGGTGAAGCGGAAGGAGCCTCCTGGAATGGGTAACAATTTTGTAATGCCGGTCACGCTGACGAACGGTATCTCAACGACTGTGGAAGTGTTGGAGCGGATGCCGTGGGTGGATGAGCCTAACGGACCGGCGAGGGGTTTGGTGATGCAGATCGAGGGCATCCGGATTCTCGATCCACTATCGCTTTTCATCGGCAAACTTCACGCGTGGCACCACCGGGACGATCCGGAAAAAATGAGCAATGACCGCCTGCATCTGGAATTGCTGGCGGAGGTCATCCCGCAGTTCATCGAGGAGGCGGAGTCGAGGCGAGTGGACACGCGAGAACGGCGGAATGAGTTAAGGGTAATCCTCGACACGCATTCGACACCGCTGGTAACCGAGGCATACGGAAGGCTGAGGGCGCAACTGGACTGAGGTCCCGGATCTTTATCCGGTCGAACGACCCCGCCCCGTCAAAACCTCCAAATCCGACTGGTGCTTCGCTTCGCTCCATTTTCAGAAAAAAGAGCGGATTAACCACTTCTGGGGACTTGCCGCTCGGCGGATGACTATTTAGCTTCCGTCCACCTTGCGGGACTAATGGAGTCCGGCTGGAGATTTCCCTAACCCCATGAGTGCCAAGAAACCGACTTTGAGCCACGATCAAGACGTCGCCCACAAGCCATCCAAAGAATTCTCCGAGAAGTCCCGCATCCCTTCGATGGCGGCTTACAAGAAGCTCTATCAGGAGTCCATCGACAAGCCGGACAAGTTCTGGGCGCGCGAGGCGAAGGAACTCGTCTGGCAGAAACCGTGGACGAAGGTCCTCGATTGGAAGGCACCTAACGCAAAATGGTTCGACGGCGGCAAACTCAACGTCTGCGAAAACTGCGTGGACCGCCATGCCGCGGGCCCGCGCAAGAACAAGGCGGCGATCATCTGGGAGGGCGAACCCGGCGACAAACGCGTGATCACCTACGGCCAGCTCCAGAAGGACGTCTGCCGGTTCGCCAACGTGCTGCTGAAAAACGGCGTCAAGGCCAAGGACCGGGTACTCATTTACATGCCGATGGTGCCGGAAGCCGCCGTCGCGATGCTCGCCTGCGCGCGGATCGGCGCGGTGCATAATGTGGTGTTCGGTGGGTTCGCCGCAGAGGCCATCGTGGACCGGTTGGATGATTCCGGCGCGACCGTGATCGTCACCGCCGACGGCGGCTGGCGGCGGGGGAAAATCGTTGCGCTCAAGCCGGTCGTCGATGAAGCGCTCGCTAAATACGACAAGGTCCGGCGCGTCATCGTCCTCAAACGTGGCGGCAATGAAATCGCAATGGATGCCGAGCGCGACGTCTGGTGGCACGATGAAGTCGCCAGCGTTTCCTCAAAGCATGTCGCCAAGGCCTTCGATTCCGAGCACCCGCTGTTCGTCCTCTACACGTCCGGCTCGACCGGGAAACCGAAGGGCATCCTCCACACGTCCGGCGGCTATCTAACCGGCACCTACTCGACCTGCAAATACATCTTCGACATGCGCGACGACGATGTTTACTGGTGTACCGCCGATGTCGGCTGGATCACCGGGCATTCTTACATCGTCTATGGCCCGCTGGCCATGGGCGTGACCCAGGTGATGTATGAAGGCGCGCCTAACTTCCCGGACTTCGGCCGGTTCTGGAAAATGGTCGAGGAATACGGCGTCTCGATTTTCTACACCGCGCCGACTGCCATCCGCGCGTTCATCAAGGCGGGCGACCATTTCCCGAACGGCCACGACCTTTCCTCGCTGCGCCTGCTAGGTTCTGTTGGAGAGCCGATCAACCCTGAGGCCTGGAACTGGTATCGCAAAGTCATCGGCGGCGGGAAATGCCCGATCGTCGATACCTGGTGGCAGACCGAGACGGGCGCGATCCTGATTTCCCCACTGCCCGGAGCGACTCCTTGCAAGGCCGGCACCGCGACCCTGCCGTTCTTTGGCATCGACGCCGCCATCCTCGACGACGCTGGCAACGAGTGCAAAGCCGGCCAGGACGGCCGCCTCGTGATTCGCAAGCCGTGGCCGTCGATGATCCGCACGATTTACGGCGACAAGGACCGCTACAAGAAAACCTACTGGTCCGACTACCCGGGAATCTACACTGCCGGCGACGGCGCGCGCCGCGACAAGGACGGCAATTTCTGGATCATCGGCCGCCTCGACGACGTGCTCAACGTCTCCGGTCACCGCCTCGGCACTGCGGAAATCGAGAGCGCGCTGGTCTCGCATTCTGCGGTCGCGGAGGCGGCGGTGGTCGGCCGCCCGGACGACATGAAGGGCCAGGCCGTGGCCGCTTTCGTGACACTGAAAGGCGATGTCGAAGAGTCCGAGGAACTCCGCGCCGAGTTGCGCAACCACGTCGGCAAGGTGATCGGCGCGATTGCCAAGCCGGATGACCTTTATTTCGCACCCGGCCTGCCCAAAACCCGCTCCGGAAAAATCATGCGTCGGCTCTTGAAAGAACTCGTTTGCACCGGCAAAATCTCGGGCAACCTCACCACACTTGAAGACTTCTCCGTCATCGAAAGCCTGCAGCGAAGGATCGCCAAATGAGCCGCTCACTCTCTAACTCCCCGCTGTCATGACCTCTTCCCGCTATTTCATCGCCCGCTTCGCCCAGGCTTTTGGATATTTCCGCAAGAACCAGCGGATGGCCGACGCGGCGAGCGAGATGCACCTGCTGCGCGAGGCAGAGGCCCAGCTCGGTGCCGCCATCTGGGAGAAAGTCGAGGGCATCGAGGCGCTCGCGGTCGAATACTGGAACTTGCGCAAATTCATCAAGGAGAAGGAAATCATCCGCACCAAACTCGCGGAGTGCCAGGTGCGGATCGATCAGGCCCACGAGGAGCGGGCGACCGTCCTCAACAACACGCCCGAATTACACCAGGAACTCTTCGATCAACGCGTCGCCCTTCTCACCGAGTTGGAAAGCCTCGCCCGGCGGCGGGATGAAATTGTCGCCGAAGCCCGCGAGATCCGCCGCACGTATGACGGGATGAAAATGAAACACGAGGTTCTTAGCAAGGAGTCCACGGGTTCCGAGTTCGACATCCAACAGATCCAACAGGTCAAATCCCGGCTTGCCGAACTCAAGACCAAGTTTTCCGATCTCAAGCACCAGCGGATCCGGATCGGTGCTGAAATCGAAGCGGGCGACGCCAAAGTGGACATCGTGGACGAGCATCTCAACGAGAAGAAAATGACCCGCCGGGTCCATGCCTCGGAAACGTTCCAAGTGATCGGCGACGGCAACAAAGAGATCTCCATCCTACGTGCCGAAAGTGGCGTGCTCGACACCCAGATGCGCCAGCTCTACGCGGAAATCGGCCGTTTCATCAGCCGCCATGCCCTTCAAGATCCAGCTTGTGCCCAAGTGGTGGCATCGCAGCAGGGACTCGTCGATGTGATGCGCGCGCTGCGCCGCTCGATCGCGCTGAACCACCGGTTGGCGGGAACAGCGTGACCTTGGACTGCGGTTGGCAGAGCGCAGCGTCGACGCCGCTTTGGATTCTTCCGCGACTGCCCGGTCTGAACACGCTCGTCCCCTCCGCAACTCCAAGCGCGCGACCGCAAGCGAGTCTTTGCGGTTGCCGATCCCCTCTTGCCGGACGATAGGTTACCCAACCCTCGGTCGGCACGGCGGAAATATTCTCCCGAATCGCGCCTTGCCATCCCGGTAAAAACCGTGCATAGCCCGCCCCCCTTCTCACGGAGGCCGTTCATTATCCAATCGTTCCCATGTCTCTGAAAATTCGAAATCTCGCCATCATTGCCCACGTTGACCATGGGAAAACCACCCTCGTCGACCAACTCCTGCAAGCCGGCGGCACTTACCGTGAAAACCAAGCTACCACCGAGCGCGCCATGGACTCCATGGACCTTGAGCGGGAAAAAGGCATCACCATCAAGGCGAAAAACACCGCCATTCTCTGGGAAGGCTACACCATCAACATCGTCGATACTCCAGGCCACGCCGACTTCGGTGCCGAAGTCGAACGCGTGATGAAAATGGTCGATGGCGTGCTCCTCGTCGTCGATGCCTCCGGCGGCCCGCAGGCCCAAACCCGCTTCGTGCTCCGCAAAGCGATGCAGGAAGGCCTCAAGCCGATCGTCGTCATCAACAAGATCGACCGCCCGCTCGCCACTCCGCTCAAGGTCCACGACCAGGTCCTCGAACTCTTCCTCGACCTTGATGCCGATGAAGAACAATTCAACGCTCCTTTCGTCTATGGCTCCGCCCGCGACGGCTATTTCATGAACCATCCCGATGACGAGCGGAAGGACTGCATCCCGCTTCTGCGCAAGATCATCGAGTTCATCCCCGAACCCGTCGCCGACCCAGAAGCACCGTTCCTCATGCTCGTTTCTAACATCGAGTGGGATGAATACGTCGGCCGCGTCGCCGTCGGCAAGGTTCTCGGCGGCAGCGTGAAAAAGGGCGACACCGTTTTCCTCCTCCGTCAGGACGGCACCAAGGTCCAGTCGAAGGT
>JANOZJ010000045.1:0-5718 GCA_031429315.1 Akkermansiaceae bacterium | reverse complement strand
CCCGATGAACTCCGACTTCAAAGATCTGTTACAAGCTTTCAGCGAATTTGAGGTCGAGTATCTGGTGGTCGGAGCTTATGCGGTGATCCGCTACACTCAGCCGCGATATACCAAGGATCTCGACGTTTGGACTGGCCCGTCACCTGAAAACGCAAGGCGGGTGATGCGAGCCTTCAATGCTTTCGGCATTGGTCTTTTTGGAGGTGTCACCGCCGACGACTTTGCAATTCCGGGACTTATGTTTTCCGTCGGGGTTCCACCGGTGAGGATCGATTTTCTAACGACTGTTCCGCCCCTCGAGTTCCCAGGCTGCTGGTCACGTCGGGAAACACTCGTGAACGATCTGGGGTTTCCAATTCACTATTTGTCCAAACCCGATCTCATCGCCGCGAAAACTTTCGCAAACCGTCCCCAAGACTTGGCCGATCTCGACGAACTCCGCCGCGCCGGAGGTGTTTGAAAACCGCCGCCACATTCAAACCATCACCCGAACGCCCCGAGCAACACCGCCAGCTCCTCATCCACCATCGCCGGATCGGATAGAGTGTCCGCGACTTCGTTTCTCAGCATCTCGCGATACCGTTTCCGCAACCGATGGACTGTCACCCTCACCGCGCCTTCCTCCATTCCCAGCGCCGTCGCGACGGACGCATGCGGGATCTCACCCTTGCTCACCGTGAGATAGGATTTCAAGTGCTCGAATCTCTCCGCGTTGCCGTTGGCGATCCACTCATCACGGAGCCGCACGATCACCCGTTCCAACAACGCCACCGCCCATTCGCGGTCATACGCCGCGTCCGGCGGAATTTGCCTGCCGTCGGCGATTTGGAATTGCGTGTCCGCGCTTTGCCAATCGAGGGGAAAATGCGTGATGCTTCCCCCGCGCTTGTGACGTCCGGCACGATCGCGTTCGTTGGCCAGAAAGTTCTTCAACGAAGCTAACAAGAACGCCCGGAAGCGCCCGTTCTCCTGCTTCAGCCCCACGAAATCCTGCCGCTCCAGCAGCTTCGCGAAAAACGCCTGCGTCAGATCCTCCGCATCTTCCTTGGAAAACCCATGCCGCCGCACATAGGCATACAGCGGGAACCAATACGCGGAGCACAGAGTTTCCAACGCGTCCTCTGCCGATGCTCCCGCGTCCCGGACCATCGTCCAGCGCGTCGTCGCGAAATACCCATCGGGCATGTGGCGGCGATCACCGGTCGCCGCATTCGGGTTGTTGTGATTCAACTCGCTCATCGGATGAAATACCCAGCCGCCCTCCACACACCATCCATCTCCAACACGAACGTCACCGTTTCGATGGCTTCCGCTTTTGCGGCGAACGATGTATCGAACTCGATGATCCGGTATTTGCCATCGGGCGCGCCTGGAAGCGTGTTCGCCACTTTCATGTCACGAACCTTCCGTGACTTCACCGCTCCAAGCGGCTTGCGGAATTTCGTCAAAGCCTCGCCCCATGCCTCGGTGGTGACGGCCTTTTGGAAATACTCCGCCGCCTCCTTCCAACTGCGGTCGTAGTCCCCGGCATCGATCACGGCGAGCCATGTTTCCGCGATTGCCGCGATCTTCTTGTCCTCACTCGACTCCTCTTTGCTCTTGCCTGATTCGGGAAGACCATCACGACTTTCGATGGAAGATCCGTTCCGTCTGTGGGTGGACTCCATGGACGATACCTCCACCAAACTCAGCGGCCCCACAAACACCACGCCTCGTCCCGGTAGGAAAAGGTTCACCTCGATACGAGTCGGGGCGCTCTCGCCCGTGCTGTCGAACGGCAGAGTGAATTCCCGCCAAGACGATGTGCCAGCCAGTTGGCTCATCCGTCCCGAGCCTGGGGTTCCCAGCGTGCGCGCGAAGTAGCGGCCATTCGGGAAAACACTCCACATCTCCAGATATGCCGGGCCTTTGACGTCCTCGTAACGGATCACTCCTTTCAAGGCATACTTCGTAGCATTGATCGGCGGCTTTTCGATGGTTAGAAGGTGCGCTTGCAACGGCTCGTCCTTGAGGTTCTCGAATTTCAGGACGGTGTGTCCGTCCAGAGTTTGCGGAACGCGGTCGCCGATCCGCCCCTCCGCTGCCAGGCTCTTCCAATCATACACCGCCAGTATTTTCTCAGGAGGATTTTCGGAAGCATTCACGGATTTGATTAAGCCCGTGCGTGCCTCCTGAACGGCAAGATTCCGTAAGTTAAAAAACAGGGCAAGGAAGATGATGGATACAATGGATAACGTGAGGAAAAAGTATCCGAGTGAAAGACCCGCGATGGCGAATCCATTGCCTTTCAGTGCGGGATTATTGCGGATTCTGCCACGGGCAAGATGACCGAACACAATCGCAGGCAAGGCTCCCAGCGGCCATAGGATCAATGAGCAGATGCCAAGGATGAAAGAGGTGATCGCAAATGGTTCCGTTCGTTTTTCTTTTTCGTTGGTAATGCTGGTTACGGTTCCTGGTGGCTCGTTTTCCGGTATGTCTGCCTTCAAAACGTCCACCCGCGTCCTCATCACGCTGGCTTGTTGGTATCTCAGCTCCGGGTTTTTCTCCATCGCCTTGAGCACGATTTCATCGAGCCGCACGTCGATATGAACTTTGCGCGAAGGTGCTTTCAGATCCTTGCCCGGCAGCTCGCCGGTGAGCATTTGGTAGAAGACGACGCCGAGGGCGTAGATGTCGGCGCGGTGTTCGACCTCGGCGGGATGTGTGATTTGCTCGGGGGCCATGTATTGGGGCGTGCCGATGATTTTGCCGGATTCGGTGAACGCAGGTAGTTCCGCCTTCAGGCGGTCTTTGATTTCAGAGCCGCCTGAAGGCGGGACTACGAACGAAGAATCCGGCTCGACGATTTTCGCGATCCCGAAGTCGGCGACTTTCACGCGGCCTAACCGGTCGAGCAGGATGTTCTCCGGCTTGATGTCGCGGTGGACGATGCCCTGGTCATGGGCGAATTGCAGCGCGTCGCAAATCTGCGGGACAATGGCCAGCGCCTCGCGCGGTGAGATGCGGGCGGTGCGCATGAGCTGCGCGAGGTTCACGCCATCGACGAACTCCATCAGGATGAAGTAGAGTCCGTCCTGTTGGCCGAATTCGTGGAGGGTGACGATGCCGGGGTGGTTCAACTTCGCCAAGGCCTTGGCCTCGCGGGCGAAGCGGTCGGAGAAGCCGGGCGTATCGCCGATGGCGGGCGGCAGGATTTTGAGGGCGACGATGCGGTCGAGTTCCTTCTGGCGGACCTTGTAAACCGCGCCCATGCCGCCCTTGCCGATGAGGCCGAGGATTTCGAACTGTGGGAACTGCGAGGCGAGTTCATCGACCGTCGGCGGATTGAAGGGCGAGGCGACTTCATCGATGAACGTGTCCGCCGCGACGCCTTGCTTGAGGAGGTCCGCGGGATCGAGTCCGGCGAGCGGTTGTTGTAGCGGGCTTTCCATCGGATCTTCGGTGGGGATTCTGTCCATACCCACCTCAGAAGCAATCCGCAGGATTCGTTACAGGATTTTAGCGGTTATTTGAAAATAGGGGGTGGGGACGTCTTGTCCCCACGCATGGACGAGACGTTCATGTGGCTTAGGGTGGGATGCTAGGCAGGTGAACGTGGCGGCGGCTTTCAACCGCCGCCACGATTCATGAAAGCCGCGTCGCCCGCAGCGTCAGGACTGCCAACTCCGGCGGGCAGGCGAAGCGCACCCGCGGGCCGGTGGTGCCGACGCCGCGGGTGACGAACAGATTGGAATTGCCGTTAGAGAATGCGCCTTCGAGGTATTTGGTGCCGTATTTGACCGTCTTGGGGGCGTAGCCGATGAGTGGCACCCGACATTGTCCGCCGTGGCTGTGACCGGAGAGCGCAGCATGATCTCGCGATGCGCGGTCACGAGCTTATAATCAGCGACCCTCCGCGATTCGCTCGGCGAGCATCGGCGGCAGGCCGGCAGCGATGATTTTTTCCTGAGTCTTGACGATGTCATACTCGACGCGGCGGAACACGATCAGGTTGTGTTCGAGGTCGTAAACCGCGTAGCACGCCCGCCAATCGCCGTCGCGCGGCTGGCCGACGGAGCCGACGTTGATGAAGTATTTCGAGCCGGGTTCGATCACCACGGAATCGGCGGCGACTTCCTGGACCTTGTCGGATTTCACATAAACCCGCGGCACATGGGTGTGGCCGTGGAAGCAAAGCTGGGTGAACTGATAGGAAAAATTCGACATCGCGTCGAAGCGGTTGGTGACGTAGTTCCAATGCGCCGGCTGGTCGAGGGTGCTGTGGACGACGGTGAAATCGGACACCTGGCGGACCATCCGCAGGTGGGTGAGCCACTGCCGTTGCTCGTCGGTGAGTTGCAGGCGGGTCCACTCGAGCGCGGCGGCGGCTACCGGGTTCATGGTGTCAAGCGAGTGATTTCCCGAAGCGTCCTCGTCGTGGTTTCCCTTCACTGTGGGGCAGTCCATCTTGCGGACGATTTCCAAGCAGGCGGACGGATCGGCATTGTAGCCGACGACGTCGCCCATGCAGACATAGTCGGTCACGCCCTGTTGCGAAGCGTCTTCGAGGACGGCCTCGAGGGCTTCTAAATTGGCATGAATGTCACCGAAAAGAGCGATCCGCATGGAGTGGTCAGGGAAGGGTGGGGGAGTTTGTCGGCTGGGGAGCTTCTGTCGAGAGGAAACCCGAAGCTGTTATTTTGTAAACCAGTCGTCCGGTCCGGCGGGCGCTTGCAAGGGTTGTTTGAAGACGCTCTTGTCTTCCGGCACGGCTAACATTTTTTCCAGCGCCTCGAGTCCGGCGGCCACGCCGTAAACCGGGAAATGCTCGCGGGTCCGCTGCCAATGGCCGGCCAGCGCGTCATAGGCTTTTTCCGGGGTTGCGAAGATTTCGATGGCCCGCTTGGCGACGTCCATCGCCGGATTTTCCCTCGCCTCGAGCACCAGCAGCAGCATCATCAAGGTGGGAACGCGGTTCCGCTGATCCGCATAAAGGGTCCGCGCGAGGGCGAGGGCTTCCTGCTCCTTGCCTTTCACGCGGGCGAGCGAATAAAGCTCGGCCCGGCGGACGTAGCCGAGGGCCGTGCCGGTGTCGGCGGAGCGCTTGTAAGCGTCGGCCGCGTCGGCGAAGGTCTTGTCCAGATCGCGGAAGGCCAGAAACTTGTTCGAGTCGGAGAGCAGGAATCCGAGATTCGCGAGCAGGCTCCAGTCGCCGGGATTGTTGCGGACGCCGCGCTCGAGGAAAGCCCGGCCGCGGAAAATCGACGCCCGCCACGCCTCCCGCCGGCGCAGCGAGGGCAGCGTGGAATCGTTGATGTAGTAGGACGCCGCGTTGTAGGCCATGTGCGAATAGCCGGCCTCCCAGTAGTATCGCGTCCGCGGCGCCAGATCGACGATGGTGGCATAAGTGTCCGCCACGTCGTCCCAACGTTTTTCCTCGAAAAACGAAAACGCCCGGAGGTTGAGAAACGTCGCCACCAGCGTCCGCAGACCGCCGAGCGCGACCGCCGAGCTGGTCTGGCCGATCTTGTCGCGGGTGCCGATTTCCATCGGCGGCGGGGTCAGGTTGGCGGCGCGGAGTTCCTTGGCGAGTCCGGCTTCGAACGGCATGCGCGCCGCGCCGAAGGCCAGCACGGCGACGGTTAGAACTGCGTTTCGTTGCCAGGCTTTCACGGCGTTAGAATTCCTTTTTCGCGAACACGAGCCACGATGCCATGGTGAAAAACAGCGCGTAAT
>JANOZJ010000044.1:0-27583 GCA_031429315.1 Akkermansiaceae bacterium | reverse complement strand
GTTGAGGAATGAGCTTGCAAAGCTGACTCAATACGATGGCATCGCTCTTGGCTGGTTGTTTGTTTTTCATCAAGGCTGATCCTGAGTGGGATCAGCCGCCAGCCAATCTAATCATTTTCCCGTGGGACGGCTGTGATTCTTCATTATGATTCTGTCCTAAAATGATTCTGTCATAGTTCCACCTCTCCAATCCACAATCAACCATCCCACCGCCATGTTCCGCCGTCTATCCAACATCTTCCGCGGGTTCCTCGGACTCTTCGTTTCGGGTCTCGAAAAACGCAACCCGGAAGCCCTGCTCGAACTGGAAAAGGAAAACCTCCGCAAACAGATCGCACAATTCAACCAGGGTCTATCCGCCCATGCCGGACTCTGTGAGAAGCTCATCTCCCAGGTGAAGCGCCAGGAAGCGGAAGAGCAGGATCTCAAGGCCAAAGCCGCCGCCAACCTCCGCGCCGGCAACCAGCGCCTCGCCGGGGAGATCGCCCTCGAACTCCAGCGCATCCGCAAGGACCTCGCCGATAACCGCTCCCAGCTCGGCGACGCGGAGAAAACCTACAAGGAGCTCGTCCTCTCACGAGACACCGCCATCAAGACCGCCCGCGGAAAAATCGAAGCTCTCCGCAAGGATCTCGACGGCATGAAGATGAACAAGGCGCTCGCCGAAATGAACGAGATGGCCAGCGGCATGCTCACCACCATCGGCGGCTCGGGCGACACGTTGGACCGGCTCCATCAGATGGTCGAAGAGGAGAACACCAAGGCCGCCGGCCGTGCCCGCGTCGCCCGCGACAGCCTGGACACCACCCGTTTCAAGGAGCAAGCCTCCGAGCGCGAAGCCCTTGAAGACATCGCCCTGGCCGATCTAGCAGCCGAGCTCGGGATGTCGGTCCCCGGCGCTGAACCCGCCACTCCCGCCGGCGAAATCAAGAAGGAGATGACTCCGCAGTGATGGCTGTGCCTTTTGTATCAAGTCCCGACTTCGTCCTCCAGTCGCCCGATCACATCGGCGATGAAATCGTGGAAGCCCCAGCCGACGCAGTCTGACATCTCTTCCACGCTCGCCAAGCGCTCGCTGAAGTCCGGATAGAGTTGGGGATGAAGAGTTTCTCGCGCAAAGGTGCAAAGACGCAAAGGAAGAGAATGTTTTGGATTTCTTGATTCTTAAAACTTTGCGCCTTTGCGGCTTTGCGCGAGAACTTATTCGGGCAGGTTGTTGACGGCGCGGACGATGCCGTCACGCATGAGTGGTGCGCCGAAGTTCAATAGTAGGCCGAGCTTTTTATCAGCGAGTCGGATGTAGGTCTGGATCTGCTTGCGATGAACCGGAGCGATGTTTTCAACGGATTTCAGTTCGAGAATGACCAAATCATTGACTATGATGTCGGCGCGGAAGCCTTCGTCAAATTCGAGGCCATCGTAGCGGATGGGGATAGGAAGCTGGCGGACACAGGAAAGCCCGCGCTTGAGGAGAAGATAGGCAAGGGCGGTCTCATAGACGGATTCAAGCAGCCCGGGACCGAGGTCCTGATGGAGCTTCACTGCGGCATCGACGACAATTTTGCTGATTTCGTTTTCGGTCATTATGGTGGTTTTGATTGAAGAATAGTGTCGCGCAAAGGCGCGGAGGCACAAAGGAAGAAAGGGTTCTGAATTTCCTGATTCTCAAAACTTTGCGCCTTTGCGGCTTTGCGCGAGTCCTTCTTCCTTCTCCTCACCCCAGACGCGGGCGAGGGTGGTTTGGATCTTTTGCTCGAAACGGGGGTGAGGTTGAAGAGTTTCTCGCGCAAAGGCGCAAAGACGCAAAGGAAGAGAAGGTTTTGGATTTGAAGGCATTGGATTTCTTGATTCTTAAAACTTTGCGCCTTGGCGGCTTTGCGCGAGTGATTCGTCCTTCTCCTCACCGCAGACGCGGGCGAGGGTGGTTTGGATCTTTTGCTCGAAGCGGGTGATCAGTTCGCGGTTGGCGGCGACCAGCGCTTGCTCGGCTTCGATCTCCGCGACGATGGCGCGCTGCGTGGCGAGGGGGGGGAGCGGGGTTCCACCAGATGATGTCGAGCAGACTTCCTCGATTTTCACTAACGGAAAGGTGGTGGTTTCAGTTCCGTTTTCCCGATACCTCTCCCCGCTGAGATTGTAGTCGCCATTAGCCGCGATCTTTTCCTTTGCCACGATCAAGCCGCAGGTGAATTCAGCGCCAACGGCGCGCTCCATGCCAGCCTGGGGCATCGCCCCAGGTCTGGGGTCCGTAAAATGCTTCGAGGGCTGAAGGCCCGCGCCATCGGCGGATGCACGGTTGGGCCGGGCCTTCAGCCCTTGAATATTTTCTATGTCAGTGACCTGGGGCGATGCCCCAGGCTGGGATGAGGCCGGGCCGTTGGCCCTGAGGAGGCCGGAACGAATCGCTTGGAGGAAAATGCCAATCTCGGTTTTGACCTGCGTGAGTTGTTCGCCCTCCACGGCGCGGCGCTGGGCACCGAGGCCGAAGCCGTCGTTTTCCACTTTGAAGAAGCCGATGCTGTCGCTTTGGCGGGCGAGGGATTTGTCGAGGATGAGGATGGAGGTTTTCACCCCGCTGTAGGGATTGAAACAACCGGCCGGGAGGGAAATCACGGCGACGAGGCTGTTTTCCACCAGCATTTTCCGCAGCTCTTTGTAGGCACCCTGGCTTTGGAAGATGATGCCCTCCGGGACGATAATGGCGGCGCGGCCTCTGGGCGTGAGGTGCTCGGCGATGTAGTCCACGAAGAGCACCTCGCTGCGCTTGGCCTGGATGGAGAATCGCTTGTGCGGCTTGATCCCGCCCTTGGGCGACATGAAGGGCGGATTGGCGAGGATGACGTCGAAGGTTTCGTTCCAGCGATCCTCGGAGGTGAGGGTGTCGTATTCGTAAACGTGGGGTTCGGTGAAGCCGTGCAGGTAGAGATTCACCAGCGAGAGGCGCACCATGTCGGGCGAGATGTCGTAGCCCTTGAAGTTGGCGGCGAGGCGGGCCTTGTCGTCGGGCGTGAGGGTGACGTGGCCTTTCTTGTCGGTATTGGCGCGGAGGATGTGCTTGAAGGCGGAGATGAGGAATCCGACGGTGCCGCAGGCGGGATCGAGCACGGTTTCATCCTTCCGGGGGTCGATGATGGCGACCATGAAATCGATGATATGGCGCGGGGAGCGGAACTGGCCGGCATCGCCCTGTGAGCCGAGCACGGAGAGCAGATACTCGAAGGCGTCGCCGAGTTTCTCCGAGTGATCGTAGGTGAACTCGTCGATGATCTTGAGGAAGGCACGGAGCGTTTCGGGGTCGCGATACGGGAGATAGGCGTTTTTAAAAATGTCCCGGAAGAGCACGGGGATGCCTGGGTTTTCCGGCATCCGGGTGATGGCCTCGGCGTAGAGGGCGAGCGTTTCATGGCCACCCAGTCCGGAGCGCATGAGCTTGGCCCAGCCATAGCGGGCGTAGTCGCCGGCGAAAAACGAGCGTGCGCCGCCGAGTTCCTCCGCCTCCGCGTCCATGTCGTCCATGAACTTGTAGATCATGGCGATGGTGATCTGTTCGACCTGGGACTTGGGATCGGGGACTTTGCCGACGAGGATGTCGCGGGCGGTGTCGATGCGGCGCTTGGTGTCGGAGTCGAGCATGAGTGGGTGGAGTGGAGATCAGACAGATCCGGCGGATCTGGCGGATCTGATTTAGAGAGAGATGATTCCTTTGCAGTCGGGATACTTCGTGCAACCCCAGAATGAGCTGCCGGCGTTTTTCCCGGTTTTGGCGGTGCGCAGGGTCATGAGGGCACCGCACTGGGGGCAAGGCGGGATTTTTTTCTGATCCGACGGATCTGACGGATCGGACGGATCTTTCTGGCGGCGGTGGGCGAGCCTTGCGGTGGCGAGTTGCTCGCTGTAGCCACCGCCCTCGACAAAGGCGCGTTCCAGCGCGGCGATCTGGCGGTCCAGCAGGAAGTTCGCCTGGTGGATGAGGCAGATGAGGGCATTCGCGCGAATGGCGGGGTCCTCGTGATCCAGCCAAAGGGAGTAGAGCGCCCAGCGCTGCTGGTCTGAGAGATCCGACAGATCCGACAGATCAGCCGAATCCGACCGATCTCTTCGGAACTCCTGCGGGACGCGCCGGACGGCGCTGGCTTTCGGGGAATCCGCAGTCCATTGCGGGAGCCGCCGATGGCGGAGGAAGTCTTCGTAGTCCAGGAGCAGCTCCTCAAGGCTGGCTCGGGCGACGTTGATGAGGCGCAGTTCGGTCTGTGAGGAGGTGGCTGCGGCGCGGCTGCCCTCGGCGATGTTCTGGCGACCGGAGCGGGCAGCCTGCACCATTTGGTCCACGGTGCGGGAACGGGAATCCACGAACTTTTCGCAGAACCAGACGGTGGCGTCGTAAATAATTGTGGAGGTCTGGAAACCACAGGTGTCCCGATAGCCGCCGCTGGGCCGGAGTTTTTTCACGCCACAAACTGGTTGAGGGAAACGTAATCCTTCACGTAATCCGGGATAAGCTTGCGGTATTTCAACGGGACGGCTTTGAGGTCGGCCGTGGTGAAGGCGGAGGTGGTGTAGAGCTCGGTGAAGCGCTTGGACTCGATGATGTCGCGCACCTGGCCGTTGGTGACGTAAGCCTTGAAGAATTGTTTCAAGGCCGGGATCAGATCGGCTTCGTCCGGTTTCTGGTCGGCGATGAACTTGGCGAATTCCTCTTCGAGCAACTCGTCCTTGGACTTGAAGCGCGGGATGAGGCCAAAGATTTTTTCGAGGATTTCGCGGAGCGACAGGCGGCGGTCCACGGAAGCGGCGCGGCGGAGTTTGTCGAGGGTGTAGTATTCCTCCGGTTTTTCGAAGACCTCGCGGTTGACGTAATCAATGACGCGATCCCACTGGCCGGCCTCGACGGCGGCGGCGATGAAGTCGTTTTCGCGGATGGATTCCTCGAAGCCCTGATAGAACATGCGGTCGATCCTCATGCCGTCGTGGCCGATGGTTTCCTCGACGATGGAATCGAGGTAATCCGGTCCGTCATGCTCATGCCACTCGCCGGGTGGCGGGGGCTCGCCTTCGCCGCCGCTTGGGCCTTCGCCTTTCGGTTTCGGTTTCGGCAAAGGGATGACTTGGTCGTAATCGAACTCGTCCTCGAAGTATTCGCAGTTCGCGAAGAAATCGAAGAGCTTGTAGGCGGTTTTTTGCGGTGCCGCGAGAGTGGCCTTGAGGTCCTCGTCGAAGAGATCTTCGCGGAAATCGTGTTTGCGGGTGCCGCGGCCTTTGATCTGGATGAAATCGGTGGGCGAGAAGATCGGGCGCATCAGGGCCAGATTGAGGAGGTCCGGGCAATCGTAGCCGGTGGTCATCATGCCGACGGTGACGCAGACGCGGGCCTTGCTGGTCTTGTAAGTGTCGAGGAAATTGGCCGAGCCTAGCAGCCTGTTGTTGGTGAAGTTGATGGTGAATTGCTGCGCGTCGGTGATATGGGAAGTTACCTGAACCGCGAAGTCGGACTGGTATTTCCCGGGGAACATCCGGTCCGCCATTTCATTGAGGATCTGGGCGATCTTGGCGGCATGGTTCTGGCTAACAGCGAAGATGATGGACTTGCCGATTTCCCGCGTTACGGGATCGCGCAGGGCGTTTTCGAGGAAGGTCTTGCAGAGAAGTTGGTTGGTCTCCGGCGAGAAGAACTTTTTCTCGAACTGGCGTTGCGCGTAGCTTTCTTCGGAGGTGCCGCCGTTTTCGTCGGTGGTTTCCACGATGAAACCTTCGTCGGATAGGAGCTGGGTGGTGACGTCGGTGCGGGCATCGACGACGATGGGATTGATGAGGAATCCATCCTTCACGCCATCGAGCAGGGAGTAGCGGAAAGTCGGTTGGCTGTCCTCGCAGCCGAAAGTGCGGTAGGTATCGAGCAGCAACCGGCGTTCCGCCTCGCGGGGATCGCGGGAGGTGGGATTGGTGCCGTCGAATTTCTTGAGGTAGTCCTTCGGGGTGGCGGTGAGACCGAGCTTGTAGCCGACGAAGTATTCAAAAACGGCGCGGGAGTTGCCGCCGATGGAGCGGTGCGCTTCGTCGGAGATGACGAGATCGAAGTCGGTTGGCGAAAAGTGGCTTTGGCTTTGGTATTTGTTGTTGAAGAGCAGGGACTGGACGGTGGTGACGACGATCTCCGCCTTCCGCCAGTCGTCGCGGTTTTCCTTGTAGATGACGGTTTTGAAATCGTTCTTGAGGTATTCGATAAAGGCCTTCGATGCCTAGTCTTCCAGTTCGAGTCGTTCCACGAGGAAGAGCACGCGGCGCGCGTTGGCCGTGCGGAGGAAGAGCTTGAGGACTGCGGCGGCGGTGAGCGTCTTGCCGGTGCCGGTGGCCATCTCAAACAGGAAGCGGTCTTTTCCGTCCTTGATGGCTTGGATCAGGGCACGGAGGGCGCGGAGCTGATAGGGGCGGAGAAATCGGAGTTTGTTAGCCTAGATGAAAACCTCGCGTTCGATTTCACTGATCCATGCGGCTTCCGTGGCGTAAGTGGGGCGCTGTGTGAGAACGACGTAATCCTCGGCGACCCGTTCGGCGATGATGCGGGCGCGGTCAGGAACGATTTTTGCTGCGGACACGACCGACTCCGGAGTGGGAAACGTGGTGATGATGTAGGGATTTCCCCGTTCCAGATCCCAGAAGTAATGGAGGTTTCCGTTTGAGAGGATGACGTAGCGGCAGTTCTGGGAGCGGGCGTATCGCCGCGCTTGTTCCTTGCCAACCAGTGGGTTTTTGTTCTCGGCCTTGGCTTCGAGCACGATCAGGGGGAAGCCGCGGATGTCGATAAGGAGGAAGTCGATGAATCCCCTGGCGGCTGACTGGAAGTCCACGCCGAGTGCGTCGAGCTCCTGCGGAGTCAATTTGACGTTCGGTTCAAGCTGGATGTTTGCGGGGCCGTTTGCGTCCGCGAAGAAGCGCCAGCCCGCGTTTTCCAACAGCTTGTTGATTTTGATGCGGGCGGTGGCTTCCTTCATGCGGGGTGGGTTTGATCGTCGCGACAGCTTGACGATGGCATGAGGCAACGCCCGACGGTAGGAAAATTTGCCGGTAGGGAGTGGGTGGTGACGCGCGGTTCTTTAGCTTCCAAAACGCGGATGGCAGGATAGCCTCCGCTTCACCACCCGCTAGGAAAGCCCCCATGCCCGCCATCAGAAAGTCTATGGAGAGAATGCTTTCGAAGAAAATTTGGAGAACCCTCACCCCATCACCCATGATTACCCAGACACCTGCCGCCCTCCCGCCATGGGCCTCCGAAGTCATCGACCTTTACGAATCGGGAGCTTGCGCCCAGTTCATCCTGCATGGCAACGTGGACGACCGCGTAATGTTGCCCGTTAGCGGCGCGGTGCCGAAGATCGTCTCGCTGGATGTGTTCCTGCGCGAGCGGTTGTTAGGGAAGTTCGACGTGGTGATCAGCTACGATCTCGGCAATGGCATCCGCGTGGAAAAAGGCGGCGACCGCTTCGCCGAATGGCCGCCCGCCGCGAACGACGTGATCCTGGCGAAAGCCCCGCGCGAGGCGATCATCGTGCTCACCCATTATTTGCGGTTCTGTGCGAACATTGCCCGGCTCAAGCCCGACAAGGCGACCCGCGTGGCGGTGATCGTGAAAAACGCGGGACTCATCGTCCCGCCTTCGAACGGCGGTGCGAACTATGAACTCAGTGCGATCGCCAGCCAGTTGCGGGATTGGGCGGCGGATTCCACCATCGCGGATCAGCATTGCACGACGTTCCTGCTAACGGAAAATCTCAACGACCTGCATCCGCTCGTGGCCCGCAATCCGCAGGCCGCATGTATCACCGTGCCGCTGCCGCAACAGGCGGAGTTGTTGCCCGCGCTCGAACAACTGAACACGCTCTATCCGCTGCCGCTAAAACCGTTTTCCGCGGGATTCGCCGAACCCGCCGCAGCGCTTGCCGGAGCGACGTTAAATTCGATAGAAACCCTGCTGCAATCCCGCCAGCATCACAGCAAGGAACTCACGCCGCAGGATTTGGTTAGACTGAAAAAAGACCTTGTGGAAAAGGACGCGCAAGGACTCATCGAGTTCATCAAGCCCGACCGCACGCTCGACGACCTCCACGGCCAGGTCGCGATCAAGGCGTGGCTTCGCCAAGACATCGCGCTGTGGCGGGCAGGGGACTTGGCCGCATTGCCGATGGGCTATCTGTTCTGCGGACCCGTCGGCACGGGCAAGACATTCATGGTCGAGTGCCTCGCCGGCGAGGCGGGTGTGCCGGTGGTGAAGATGAAGAATTTCCGCGACAAATGGGTCGGCAGCACCGAGAGCAATTTGGAAAAAATCTTCCGCCTGCTAGACGCGCTCGGGCGCTGCATCGTCTTCGTGGACGAGGCGGATCAGGCACTCGGCCGTCGCAGTGCCGACTCTGGCGACTCGGGAGTTTCCGGTCGCGTCTACGGCATGATGGCCGAGCGCATGAGCGACTCCAGAAACCGCGGCCGGATCCTGTGGGCGCTCGCCACCAGCCGTCCGGACCTCGTCGAGGTGGACCTCAAGCGCCCCGGCCGGGTGGACGTGAAGATCCCGATTTTCCCCACCGCCACGCCGGAGGAAGGCTATCAGCTCATCCGCGCGCTCGCGAAACGGCGCGGTGTAGTGCTGGATGAAACGCTCCCGGAGTCGTTCCGCGCGGCCATCCCCGACCTGCTAACACCAGGCGCGGCGGAGGCTCTATCGGTGAGACTCTACCGCGCGTTGAAGACCGGCGCCACCACTCCGGACGAGGCGCTTGCCGCCGCGCTCCGCGACTATCAGCCGCCGGTTCCTCTAACGGTCATCCACGACCAGATCGCGCTCGCCGTCGCCGAGGCCACCGATCTTGGCTTCGTGCCCGAGAGGTTCAGGGGCTGAGATGGAGTGCGGCTCCTTGAACACAAAAAAAACGGCGACCCTTGCGGACCGCCGTTTTGATAGATCACAGGACTCAGATGCCCTTTTTCACGACGTCGGTGAGGAGGTCGATGACGCGGTTGGAGTAGCCCCACTCGTTGTCGTACCAACTCACGAGCTTGAAGAACGTGGAGTTCAGCTCGATCGACGAGCCGGCGTCGAAGATCGAGGAACGTGCATCGTGGATGAAGTCGGTGGAAACCACTTCGTCGTTGGTCACGCCGAGGATGTCTTTAAGGTAAGTTTCCGAAGCGCGGGTGAGGGCTGCGGTGATTTCCTTGAGAGAAGTCGGCTTGACGGTCTTCACCGTTAGATCGACCACCGATACCGTCGGAGTCGGCACGCGGAAGGACATGCCTGTTAGTTTGCCAGCCACTTCTGGGCAGACAAGCGCCACAGCTTTCGCGGCACCGGTGGTGGATGGGATGATGTTGATCGCGGCGGAGCGGCCGCCTTTCCAATCCTTCTTGGAAGGACCGTCCACCGTTTTTTGGGTGGCGGTGTAGGAATGGATGGTGGTCATCAGGCCCTCGGCGATGCCGAAACCTTCCTTGAGGAGGACGTGGACGATCGGCGCAAGGCAGTTGGTGGTGCAGCTCGCATTAGAGATGATGTGGTGGATCGATGGATCGTAAAGCTCGTCGTTGACGCCGACGACGAAGGTGGCGTCCTCGCCCTTGGCAGGTGCGGAAATGATGACCTTCTTGGCACCGGCAGTGATGTGGCCCTTGGCGAGTGCGGCATCGGTGAAAAGGCCGGTGGATTCGATGACGATTTCCACGCCGAGCTCTTGCCATGGCAGACCTTCCGGGCTGCGGGCGCTGACGACTTTGATGTCGTGGCCGTTGACGACGATGATGTCATCGTCCTCAAGCTCGGGGGAGGACTTCTTCGAGGAAACCGTGCCTGCGAAGCGACCCTGCGTGGAGTCGTATTTCAAGAGGTAGGCGAGGTTGTCGGCAGGAACGATGTCGCCGACGGCGACAACGTTGAAGGTGGTTCCGAGGAGGCCTTGTTCGACGAGGGCACGGAAAACAAGGCGGCCGATGCGGCCGAATCCGTTGATGGCGATGGTAGTCATAGCAGTATTTTCAAAATACCGATGCGGCTTTTCCGCCCGGCGGCGGGATTGTGCATGCGGATTGCCAAGCGTCAATCTTCAGGGCGAAAAGCTTGGAGATTCGCGAATTTCGCGGGATTTGTCGGCTGAAATGAGTGCCCCGGACTCTGCTGCGGAAGCATTCGGCCGGTTTTCAAATTGCCACGTCACTCTTGCGATGCAACCCCGGCCTGGTGGGCACCAAGGAGCGGCGGACTCCGATCCGCCGTGGCCAATGGTGGGTCGATGATGCCGAGTGAAAAGCACTTTTCCATCGGCTATCCATAGGCATGGGCGATTCGGAATGGTCGCGGAGCGGACATGGCCGGAGGCAAATCGCCCTTCCTTGCTACTGCCTACCAGTTTCAGTTACACCCCCTAAATCCTTGACGACTAACTCTGACGTCCGCAACCTACCCGAAGAATAGAAATCCTAACACCACCATGGATCCTTCACCACCACCAATGGGTATACCACTTCCGCCAGCCGCGCCTTCCGACACCAACTGGAGGCTCTATCTGGAACTGCTGTCGTTCACCGTGTTCGTCTTCCCATTTGGCCATATCCTCGGCCCGCTGGTCCTGTGGCTGGTCAAAAAGGACAGCATCCCTCAGGTGGACGAGGAGGGGAAGAAGGTCATCAATTTCAACATCTCATGGACGCTGTGGAGCCTCCTGAGTTGTGGCCTTGGCTTTATCGCGTGGATCGTCATCGCGATCATTTCCACGCTCAAGGCCGCCAACAACGAGCCTTTCCAGCATCCCTGGACGATCGCGTTTTTGAAATAGGGATCGTGGCTGTGGCGTCAAGTTATGGACCATGGACTGCGGTGGCAGAGCGCAGCGGCGACACCGCTTTGGATTCTTCGGTGGCGGTTAGGACCGGTGCTGCCATGGCGACCGGTTCATCCAAAGCGGTGTGGCGCTTCGCTTCCCACCGCAGTCCATGGTTTCACGCAGCAACCACCATTCAACGGCGCTTTTTGCCGCCGACTTTCTTGCGGCGGATGGACTTGATCGGCGAGTCGTCTAGCAGCGCGGTGTAGATGTATTCGAAATCCTCCAGTTTCCGGCGGGGGATGGGCTGGTCGATGAAGATCTCCACGGACTTCGCATAGTCGAGTTCGTCGGCGGTTAGAATGGTGAAGGCGTCGCCCTCGGCTTCGGCGCGGCCGGTGCGGCCGATGCGGTGGACGTAGTCCTCGGCGTTTTCGGGGACGCGGTAGTTGATGACGTGGGAGACGCCGGAGATGTCGATGCCGCGGGCGGCGACGTCGGTGGCGACGAGGATTTCATAATCGCCGGCCTTGAAGCCGGCGAGGGCTTTCATGCGGTCCACCTGGTTGATGTCAGAGTGCATGGCGGCGACCTTGGGCTGGCCGGTGGTTTTGATCAGCGAGGTGAGCTGGTCCGCTTCCTTGCGGGTGCGGGTGAAGATCATCACCGAGTGGTATTCGGTTTGTTTCAGGAGCTCTAGCAGCAGCTCGTCGCGTTGGTCCATGGCGACCGGATAGAAGGCGTGGGTGACGCTCGTCGGGATGGACGTGCGGGCGATCTCGATGCTGAGCGGATCGGTGAGGCACCATTGCGCGAAGGTCTGGATCGCCGGCGGCATGGTGGCGGAGAAGAACAATGTCTGGCGGCCTTCCCACGGGCAGAGGTTGACGATTTTGCGGACCTGCGGGAGGAATCCCATGTCGAGCATGCGGTCCACTTCGTCGAGGATGAGCACCTTGATTTCGCCGAAGCGCATGGAGGTGCGGTAGAAATGGTCCACCAAACGGCCGGGAGTGGCGACGACGATATCGGCTCCGGCGGCGAGTTGTTCGGACTGGGTGCCGAGGCCGACGCCGCCGTAAAGCAGCGCCACTTTCAGGCCGGTGTGCTTGCCGTATTTTTCAAATTGTTCGGCAACCTGGTGGGCCAGCTCGCGGGTCGGCTCGAGGACCAGAATCTGCGGTTTGCCGAGTTTTTCGATTTTCGAAAGGGTCGGCAGCGCGAAGGCAGCGGTCTTTCCGGTGCCCGTCTGGGACGCACCGATGAGGTCGCGTCCTGCTAGAATGAGCGGAATCGCCTGCGCCTGGATCGGCGTTGGCGTGGTATAACCGGACTCCTCAATGGCTTCCAGAACGGCTGCGGAGAGCCCAAGTGTGTCAAATCCCATACGGGGCGGGTTGGTAAAGTGCCGAGCCGTCCGGGTCAAGGTGCGATTGTCCGGGCAGGATGCCACGGTGCCGGTGGAAATTTCGAGGCGATTTGAAAATGCCGTGAAAATGCGATTGGCAGCGCCGGGAAAAGCGCTTGTTATTCCAACGTAACGCCAGCGAATTCCACCCGCCTGAACCCGTCATGTCACAAGCCATCATCGACCCCGAGGAAGTCCGCCGTTTTGCCGCGGAGTTGAAGCGTTTCAATGGCGATTTGCGCGAGCGGACCGGCTCACTGATGGCCCGCTTCACGGCGCTGGGCGATTCGTGGCAGGATCAAGAACAGGAGAAATTTGCGACCGAATTCACCAAGTTGATGAAGACGCTGAAGTCGTTCCTGGAACTCTCGGACCGCCACACGCCTTACCTCCTGCGCAAGGCCGAGCGGATTCAGCAATACCTCGACCAGCGCTGAAAAACCGCGATGTCCGACCAAGTCAAAATTTCCTCGATCGACGCGCTCGAAACGTTCCGCGCGGATTTGATCCAATACATCGCCAAGGCCCGCGTCGCGCTGGAGGACATGGAGGGCGATGTCCGGCGGACCCAAACGTGGCTCGACACCGACCGCGCCCAGCACTGGGCCGGGCAGGTCAAGCTGTGGATGAAAAATCTCCATCAGGCGGAGCAGGAACTTTACAGTGCCAATCTAACCAGCCCGCAGGCCAGCAACGCGTTTCAAAAGATGGCCGTGCTCAAAGCCAAGCGGAAACTCGAAGAGGCAGAGGCAAAAATGCTCCGCGTCAAAAAGTGGCGGCAGACCTTCGAGAACCGCGCGACGCCGCTGTTGCGCCAGCTCGACCCGATGTTCTATCTGGTCGGCCAGCAATTGCCCAAGGGGGTGTTTGCGCTCGGGGAATCGATCAAGGCGCTGCAGGATTACGCGGAGAAGAATCTTCCGTCGAAGCCCGCCGCTCCAACAGAAATGGGAGGTGAGCCGTGAGCATGTCCGGCAGCAAGGGCCTGCTCACCTTGGCCACCCGCCAGCTCCAGGCGCGGTGGGGCGAGACGCGGTTTTCGTGGCGGGACCGCAAGGCCCAGGAATTCGATGACTTGTATCTATCCGAGCTGATGAATAGCGTGAATTCAGCCCTCCGGGTCATCGACGAGCTCGACCAATTGCTAGAAAAAGTTCATGCAGACTGCGACTGAATCCACCGACCTCCGCTCCGTGCAGGGCCAGCTCGACCATCTCAAATCCGGGGTGGCCAACGTCGTCACCCGTGAGAAGGCGCTGATCAAGGAGCGGGCGGAGCGCTTGCTCGCGGTCCGCCGGGAGATGGTTGTGCGCGAGGAAGCGGATGCGGAAAAACTGACCCGTCGGATCCACGAGCTGGCGGCAGTTAGACAGAAGGCGATCGATGAAGCGCAAGCGGTTATGGAGGCGCGCGGCGCGAAAATCCATCAGGCCTATCACCACAGCCGCGCGGCCCTGGCGCAACGGGTGCAGGTCGTGAAGGACCGCAAGATCGGCCAGGTGCAGGGCTCGATCATGCGCAACCGCCAGGTCCGGCAACAGGATCTGGCCCAGGCGAAGGAGGCACATCAGGCGTTTATCGCGATGTTAGCAACCGACCGAGGATCACGCCGCGAATTGCGAGAATCCTTGATGACCTCCTTTCGTTCCTATCGTCCAGTCTTGGGTGGTTTATTCGAAGGTAGGCTTAGGCAAATTCCCGAAGTAGACCGCTCGGGAACAGCGGAACAATTGCACGCTACCGTCCTTGAGAAGTTAAGCATTATGCGTGAAGCTGCGGAGGCAGCTAACAACGTGTGGCTCGCCAAGCTTTTCCGATTCGCTCCCGTCTGGCTTCTTGGAGTACTGATTGCCGTGGGAAGTGTGTGGGTTGGCCATCAACGAAGTAGTGACTGGTTACTCCCGGTTATCATTTTGGAGGTGATGCTCGTTTCGGTCTGGCTGATTGGACTGCTGATATCTTTGCCAGTCATCCGCCGCTATTCAGAGGCTTACGCCGCAGCCAAGAGACTGGAAATTGCCGCTGAAAAGCAATATGCCGCGCGCCTGGCCGCCATGGACGCCGAGATCCAGAACGAGCACGCTGCGGAAGGCCAGAACCTCGGCGAGACCTTCCGCGAATCCGACAGCGAGTGGAAGGCCCGCATGAGCGAGGGCCAGAAGAAACTCGAGCGCCAGCTTACCCGGCTGCCCGCGACCTCGGAAAAACTCCACCACCGGAAAATCGCGAAGATCGATGTGGAACACCAGCAAGCGCTGGAGATCGTCCAGGCGGAAGCGGATGAACGGACAGTTCTAACCGAAGCGGCGCGGGCGCAGGCCAATGCAGCGGTCAATTCCACGGTCGATGACGAGATCGACTCGCTGGCCATCCCGTGGCGGGACGACGTGCTGCCCGTCTATCAAACGCTCGCGGAGTCAGGGACGGACTCGCTGGCGGAATTTCCAGCTTGGACGACCGGGGTTTGTGAAAATTGGGCACCGCCCGACGAGGCTCCGCCGTCCGTCCGGATCGGGCGGGTCGAGGTGGACACCGCGAAACTCGCCGGCGGCTTGCCACACGACCCGCGGTTGGCACTCCCTGGCGTGGAGAAACTTGACGTGCCTTTTTCGTTAGGATTTCCCGACCAGGGATCGCTCATGATCGAAAGCGATGGCACCGGCGGCGGTGCCGCGACGCTCGCGCTCAATGCCGTCGCGCTGCGCTTGTTAGCGTCCCATCCGCCGGGGCGGGCTTCGTTCGTGTTCATCGATCCGGTCGGCTTGGGCAAGGATTTCGCCGGCTTGATGCATCTCGCCGACTACGAGGAAACCCTGATCAATCAACGGATCTGGACCCAAAGCACGCAGATCGAGGAGCGCCTCGCCGAACTCAACGACCACATCGAAAAGGTCATCCAGATGTACCTCCGCAACGAGTATGCGAACATCACCGAATACAACCAGCAGGCCGGCACCATCGCCGAGAAATACCGCTTCCTCGTCATCGCCGGGTTTCCCTCGGCCTTTAGCGAAACCTCGTGCAAGCGGCTTCTATCAATCGCGTCGAGCGGCGCGCGCTGCGGCGTCCATCTGTTAATCCAGCGCGATTTGCGCCAGCCGCCGGCGGACGCGGCACTCGACGACGAACTCCGCCGCGCCTGCATGAGGGTGACTTTGCGCGACGGCGTCTTCCATCTATCAGGCGCGTTGCCGGGAGCGGATGTGGTGGTTTTCGACCCGCCGCCGACGCATGAGGATTCGATCACGCTGGTCCACCGGATCGGCAAGGCGAGCATCGACTCCAACCGCGTGCAGGTGCCGTTTTCCCACATCGCGCCAGCCGCTGATGAAATCTGGCAGTCCGACACGACCGACGAACTGCGTGTGCCGATCGGCCGCACCGGCGCGAAAAAGCTCCAGATGTTGGCGATCGGGAAGGGGACCCGCCAGCATGCGCTCGTCGCGGGGAAAACGGGTTCCGGCAAGTCCACGTTGTTTCATGTGATCATCACCAACCTGGCGCTGTGGTGCAGTCCCGAGCAGGTGGAATTCTATCTGGTGGATTTCAAGAAGGGCGTGGAGTTTAAGTGTTACGCCGCCAAGCACCTGCCGCACGCGCGGGTCATCGCCATCGAGAGCGACCGGGAGTTCGCGCTCAGCGTGCTGCAGCGGATAGATATGGAATTGAAACGCCGCGGCGAATTGTTCCGCCACGCCGGCTCACAGGACATGGCGGGCTACAAGCGCACCGCCGGCCACGAGCCGCTGCCGCGCAGCCTGTTGCTCATCGACGAGTTCCAGGAGTTTTTCACCGAGGACGACGCCGTCGCGCAGGAAGCCTCGCTGCTGTTGGACCGGATTGTTAGACAGGGCCGCGCGTTCGGCATCCATGTCATCCTTGGCTCGCAAACGCTGGGTGGGGCCTACACGCTCGCCCGCGCCACGCTCGGCCAGATGGTCATCCGCATCGCGCTCCAGTGCAACGAGACCGACGCCCATCTGATCATGGACGACGACAACCCCGCGCCGCGCCTGCTCACGCGGCCGGGCGAGGGGATTTACAACGACCAGGCCGGCGCGTTCGCCGCTAACAGTCCGTTCCAAATCGTCTGGCTGCCCGAGGAAGAGCGGGATGCCGTGCTCGACCAAGTCAACGCGCTGGCAGCGAAAGTCGGCAAACTGCCGCCACCACCGATAATTTTCGAGGGAAACGCTCCTGCCGACGTCCGGGACAACCTGGAGTTGAAGAAGCTACTTTCGTCCAAGTCATCCGCCCGCCCGGTCACGGCGCGCGCCTGGCTGGGTGCGCCGAACTCGATCAAAGGCCCGACCGAGGCGCAGTTCCAGCGCCAGAGCGGCAGTCACTTGTTAGTCGTCGGCCAGTCCGCCGAGCGCGCGTTGTCGTTGTTAGCCATCAGCATCGTTTCACTCGCCGCCCAATATCCGCCGGAGCAGGTCGAGTTCGTGATCCTCGATCCCCACGCCTATGACAACGGTGCCGATGGATTTTTCCAAAAGCTCGCCGCGGTTCTGCCCAACAAGATCCGCATCGGCGGCCCTGCCGAAGTTCCGGCGTTGATGGCGGATCTATCAAAGGAATTGGAAGCGCGTGGCCCGTCGTCCGGCCGCGACGCTCCGGAAGTTTTCCTGATCGTGCATGATCTCCAGCGCTTCAAATCCCTGCGCCCCGACGACGAATTCCGTTTCTCGATGGATGACGACGCCTCCGCCGGAGCCACGCCGTCACAGGCTTTCGCCAATCTGCTAGGCGAGGGCGGCCCGGTCGGCATGCACGTGCTCGCCGCCACCGATACTTGGAACAACGTCAGCCGCTGGATCCCGCGCAAGCTGATGGCCGAGTTCGAAATGCGGGTGCTGTTCCAGATGAGCGCCAACGATTCCTCCAATCTAATCGACTCGCCCGCCGCCACCACGCTCGGCTTGCATCGCGCGCTGTTCCATAACGAACACTATGGCACCCTCGAAACTTTCCGCCCGTATGCCATGCCGGATGGCGCGTGGCTGGATGAAATCGGGTATCCGCGTGGACAATCTGCTAGCGACGCGGAATGCTCCGCCGTCACCAGCGACGTAAAATCCGCAAATCGAGCCTGCTAGCGACCCCTTCGATTTTAGAAATGGAAGATCACGCCGGCAGTGAAACCTTGGTCGAAATCTTGGGGTGAGGTGATGGGAAACATGTATCCGGCGCGGATGTCAAAGCCAGCGGCGAGTCCGTAGCTGATACCTACGAGGCCTTCGATGTTGATGTCGCCTTTATCGGTGCCGCTGAGGGGTGTGGACGCGGTGGCTTCGAGGTGGAGGTTGAATTGGCCGGCGGCGGAGTCGGCGTGGTGGTCGTGATCGCCGTGGCTCACGCTCCTTTCGCCGAAGGATTTCACGAGGCCGAAGCCAAAGTCGAGTTCGGTGGAGTCCGCGTCGAAGCCATGCTCGATGGCGATGCCGGAATTGAGTGTCCACCAGTTGCCGAGGTCGTTCCACATCGCGATGCCTGGGGCGATGGCGGTTTCGCCGCCGAAGCGGCTGCTTCCTGTCGGCAGCACGACCTCCATCTGGGCGGTCAGCAGGAAACGCTCGCTCTCGACGAGCAGGGCGCGGGGCACGATCGCGAAATCACCGAAGCCGGAAGCCGAGCTAACACCTTCCTCGTCTTCCCAGATGTAAGGCACTTCCATGATCACGCCGAGCCGGCTCGTGAAGGCCCATTCCAGTTCTAACTCTGTCTCGTGTTCGGTCACGCCGTCGCCCTCGCGGTAGGAGTGGTCGAGGAAAAGATCGCGACCGGTCGAGGCCGGCTCGATCCAAAAGGAGTGGACGTAGGGCGTGCCGCGCTGGCTGCGGTGAATGTGCTCGAAGGGTTCGAATAAATTTTCGGCAGAGGCGAGACTAGATGAAATGGCGGCGAAGGCTAGGGAGCTTGCGAGTGGTTTCATGTCGCGGCGAATCAAACGCGGGGCAAAATCGGGCGCAAGCCTTTAACGCATAGAGCTTGCGATAGTTTATCGGGTGCTTTTTTAAGGTGGGCAATCGTTGAAGTGGCCATGCATGGCTACCTTCCTTCATCACCCCGGCTATGACCGGTTACGGGCCTTGGCGATCCAGACTGGGGTGGATACGCCGACCATGATCGTCGCGAAGATCCATTCGGTTTTGCCGAATTCCAAGGACGTGGTGAGTGAGTCCCCATCCGGCATGGCTCAGGGCAGAATGCCCGGGCCACGGTGGCGCGGGCATTCTGCCCGACGCCGTTCTTCAGAATGGGATCATCTCAAGCACCGCTGAAACAAGGGCGACGTCCGGTGTTCTGTGGATATTGTTCGGGCGTCACCACGTCCGGAATCACCGCTCGATAGATCGGACACTTCGGATGCCGATGCGCCGACGACCTGGTGGACTAACAGCCCAAGTGCAAGCGATGATAACCCGCTCCCGACGAGGCTGAGACCGTGCGCCCAGAAGAGCTGTTGGAAAATGCGGTTTCTCCACAGCGTGGGAATGGATTCGGGCGGAATGTGCATGGGATGCTACTCATGAGCTGGCGAGTTCGACTTCCTTGGCTTCCCTGCTGCGGAACATGCGATAGAGGCCGGGTAGGACGACGAGGGTCAGCAGCGTGGACGAGATGATCCCGCCGATGACCACGGTGGCCAGCGGGCGCTGGACTTCCGCGCCGGTGCCGGTGGCGAGTGCCATCGGGACGAAGCCGAGCGATGCGACGAGCGCGGTCATGAGCACCGGGCGCAAGCGCATGAGCGCGCCCTGGATGACGGCTTCGTCGAGCGCCATGCCGTCTTTCCGCAGGTCGTTGATGAATGAGATCATCACCAAGCCGTTGAGCACGGCGACGCCTGATAGAGCGATGAACCCGACGCCGGCCGAGATCGACAGCGGGATGTCCCGCAACCACAGGGCGAGGATGCCGCCGGTGAGCGCGAGCGGGACGCCGGTAAAGACGAGCAGCGAATCCCGCACGTTGCCGAATGTCATGAACAGCAGCGAGAAAATCAGGATGAGCGCGATGGGCACGACGATTTCCAAACGCTCCGAGGCGGAGATGAGTTGCTCGAAGGTGCCGCCCCAGGTGATCCAGTTGCCGGCCGTGAGTTCCACTTCGCGGGTTTTTTCCTGGGCTTCGGCGACGAAGGAACCGAGATCGCGGCCACGGACGTTGGCGGTGACGACGACGCGGCGCTTGCCATTCTCGCGACTGATCTGGTTGGGGCCGGGGCCGACTTTGAAATCGGCGAGCTCTCCGAGCGGGATGAAGGCGGGCGTGCCATCGGCTCCGGCGACGGGTATTCTAACCGGGATGGTCTTCCACGCGTCCATGTCGGTGCGGAGGTTCTCCGGAAGCTGGACGACGAGCGGGAATCGGCGGTCGCCATCAAAGATTTCGCCGACCTTTTTTCCGCCGATGGTGATGGCGATGACTTCCTGCACATCGGAGACATTCAGGCCGTAGCGGGAGAGCGCCGCTGGCTTCACGTTGACGCTCAGCATCGGCAGTCCGGTAATTTGCTCGACGCCGACATCCTCCGCGCCGGGGATCTTCTCCATGATCTTGCCGATTTCCTTGCCGGCGGCTAACAACTCGTCGAGATCGTCACCGAAGATTTTCACGGCCACGTCGCTGCGGACGCCGGCGATGAGTTCGTTGAATCGCATCTGGATAGGCTGGAGGAATTCGTATTTGGTGCCGGGGACTTTTTCCAACGCCTCGGACATTTTAGTGATTAGCTGTTGTTTCGTCAGCGAGGGGTCGGGCCACTCGGAGCGCGGCTTGAGCATGACGAACCCGTCGGCCACGCTCGGGGGCATCGGGTCGGTCGCGACTTCCGCGGTGCCGATCTTGGCGAAGGTTTCGGAAACCTCTGGGAATTTCTTGAACGCGGTCTCCACGGAATTCTGCATGTGGATGGCTTGGGAAAGACTGGTGCCGGGGACGCGCAGGCTGTGGACGGCGAGGTCGCCTTCATCGAGATTCGGAATGAACTCGCTGCCCATGCGGGTGGCTAACAACAAGCTGAGTGCGACGACGACTGCGGCGGCCACGGCAATGACCCCGCGATGCGCGACGCTGAAGCGCAGCGACGGGAGATAGGCGGCTTTCACCGCACGGACGAAGATGTTCTCCTTTTCCGCGATTTTGCCGCGCATGAAAATGGCGAGAGCGGCGGGGACGAAGGTGACCGAGAGGATCATTGCGCCGCCGAGCGCGAGCAGGACGGTGTAGGCCATCGGGTGGAACATTTTTCCTTCCACGCCGGTGAGCGTGAGGATCGGCAGATAGACGACCATGATGATGAGTTCGCCGAACATGGTGGCTTTTCTAACTTCCTTGGTGCCTTCGAAGACGGTCTTCATGCGCTCCTCCAAAGTGAGCAGCCGTCCTAACCGGTGCTGCGCCTCTGCGAGCCGTCGGATGCAGTTTTCCACGATGATGACGGAGCCATCGACGATGATGCCGAAGTCGAGCGCACCGAGGCTCATGAGGTTTCCTGAGATTTTCGTGCCCGTCATGCCGGTGATGGTAAAGAGCATGGACAGCGGGATGACCATGGCGGTGATGATGGCGGCGCGGACGTTGCCTAGCAGAAGCAGGAGAACGACGATGACGAGCACGGCGCCTTCGAAAAGATTCTTCTTCACCGTCTTGATGGTGGCGTCCACCAGCGTGGTGCGGTCGTAAACGGTGTGGGCGACGATGCCTTCCGGCAACGTGCGGTTGATTTCCTCAAGCCGCTCGGCGACGCGCTTCGAAACGACGCGGCTGTTTTCCCCGGCGAGCATGAGGACGGTGCCGAGCACGACTTCATTGCCATCGGCGGTGGCGGCTCCGGTGCGGAGTTCGCCGCCGATCTCGACGTTGGCGACCTGGCTCAGCTTGACCGGACGATTGCCACGGGTGGCGACGTCGATGGCGCGGATGGACTCGATGTCCTTGAGCTGGCCGGGGGCGCGGATGAGGTATTGCTCGCCGTTGCGTTCGATGAACCCGGCTCCGACGTTGGCGTTGTTTTTCTCCAACGCCTCCATGATTTCACCGAGGCCGATGTCGAAGGTGTGCATCAGCTTGGGATCCGGGGTGACGTGGAACTCTTTCTGATAGCCGCCGATAGTGTTGACCTCGACCACGCCGGGGACGTTGCGGAGCTGGGGCTTGATGACCCAGTCCTGGATGGTGCGGAGGTCCATCGGCGTGACCGGCGAGCCATCGGGATTCTTCGCGCCGGGCTCGGGCTTCACGGTGAACATGAAGATTTCGCCGAGGCCGGTGGCGATGGGTCCCATCGACGGGCTGATGTCGGATGGAAGTTTCCCTTTCACCTCCTGCAATCGCTCGCTGACTAACTGGCGGGCGAAATACTTGTCGGTGCCGTCCTTGAAAACGGCGGTGACTTGCGAGAGGCCGTAGCGGGAAACGGAGCGCGTGTAGTCGAGCGCGGGCAATCCACCCAGCGCTGTCTCTACCAGATAGGTGATGCGCTGCTCGGTTTCCAAGGGCGAGTAGCCGGGCGCTTCGGTGTTGATCATCACCTGGACGTTGGTGATGTCGGGCACGGCGTCGATGGAGAGGTTCCGATAGTTGTAGGCTCCCAGAACGGCGACAGCGATGGATGCCAGCAGGATGAACCAGCGGTGGCGGATGGAAAATTGAAGGACTTTTTCAAGCATGATGGTGGAAAGTTAGAATTGGGCGCAGCGGATCAATGATCGTGGCTGGCTCCGGATTTCATGACGTCCGCCTTCACGACGAAGGGGTTTTCCGAGACGTAGCTGGTGCCGGCTTCGAGGCCGGAAACGACTTCGATCCAATCGCCGTCGCGCTGGCCGAGTTCTAGGATGGCGATCTCGTAAACATCGCCGTCTTTCATGAAGACCACGTCCCAATCGCGGAAGGTCTGAAGCGCGTCGTAACGGACGGCGACGGGAACTTCGCGTTCTTCCATGACGCGCTCGGCGTGGACGAACAGTCCGGGAATCCATTTGCCATCAGGGTTCGGCAAGGCGGCGATGGCACGCACCGTCTGTGTTTCTTGGCTGCCGAACGGAGAGAAGTAGGAGATCTTCGCTGTGGCTTTCAGCTCGGAATCCTTTTCGTCGTGGATGGAGATTTCCTGGCCTTTTTCAAGCGTGCCGGAATCCGCCCGGCGGATGTTGAGCTCCACCCAGACGCTGCTCAGATCGGCGATGGTGTAGATCGGCTTGTCGTTTGTGACGGCCACGCCACGTGAGACATCGCGGGCGATGATGGTGCCGGACATGGGCGCGGTGACTTCATAGGTGGTCATGCTCTGGTTGCTCTCGATGACGGCCAGCACGTCGCCCTTTTGCACGGTGTCGCCAAGCTTTTTGCCAGCTTCGGTGACGATACCCGGAAAGCGCGGGGTGACCTTGGCCATGTCGTCTTCGTTAGGGATGATCCTGCCTGTCATTTCGGCAAGCGTGCGGATCTTGCGTGGTCCGGCCTTGTCGAAACCGAGCGCGACACTGGCAGCCGCCTGCTCGGTGATTTTCACGCGTCCTTCGTAAGATTCGTAGGCCCAACTGGATTTCTTGCCCTGGTATTCGGCGGAGACTTTCACGTCGAAGGAATGGGGTTCTTCCACGATGCGGCTGCCGACGAGGTAGTCGTCTTCCTTCTTGTAGGTGAACGCATCGACGCGGTTGCCGAAGCGGTGGAGTTCCATGGTGACTTTCACCTGGTCCGGGTCGAGCGGCTTGTTTGCTAGAAACGGATAGATCCGGGATTGAGGCGGGATGTCGGGTTCGTAAATGGTGACCTCCACGGCGAAGTCGCCGTCGCGAAGCATGCGTCCGCCGTGGGGGCCTCGTTCGTAGTCGGCTTTCGGAGCTTCGCCGTGCTCAGCGGAAGCTGCGGTGTGCGGTGCTTCCCGCAGGATGCGGACACCGAGGAAGATCCCTCCGGTGAGGATGGCGGTGATGGCCAGAATTTGAATGACGAGTTTCATGTGAGTATTTGGAAGGTTGGGGAAAATTTAACGGACTGAGGTGGCGAGGGCTTCTTCGAGCCGGCCGCCAAGTGCGCCTTCAAGTTCGGCACGGGCTTCCAGCGCGGAAATCTGGAGTTCGAACGCACGCATGCGCGTCTGGGTGAGGCGGTTGATGATCGGTTGCAACTGGGCGATGCCGCCCTGGCCTTTCGCCATCGCGTCCCTTGCTTGGGTTAGCGCGGCTTCGAACAACGGCACCACTTCCGAGCGGTAGCGGATCGCGCTTTGCTCCGCGCTGAGCGCGCTTTGATAGCGCAGTTTCACGACGGCGGAAACGCGGGCTGGTTCGAATTGCCTGAGCTCGCTGCGGGCGGCATCCACGGATGCCTGAGCACCGGCGATGGCCGCTTCATTTCGATTCCAGATGGGCAGATCCATGGTGAATCCAATGCCGACCGAGAAATTGTCATGATCGATGTCCCGCCCAACCAGCAGGCCCGCCTCCATCGGCCCGAGTCGGTCCGCCCGGGCGATGGAAAGTCTGGCCCGTGCCGCCTCCTCGCGTTTCAGCAAGGCGAGGCGAAGCGGCGTGCGGCGGACGGCGAAGCTTTCCAACGCCCCGCTGTTAGCGGGAAGCGACAATCCCGAAGGACGCTCGACCGTGATGACCGTCCCGCTGCGCCGGCCGATCCGTCGGGCCAGCGCGGCACTTCGGGAAAGCCACTGGGATTTCAACGCCTCCCGTTCCGCCGCTTCATTGGCGGCTTCGGCATCGAGCAAGGCGAGTTCCACTGTGCCTCCCTGACCAGCTTTGACGCTTTTTTCAAATGATTCGCGTAGCGACAGTAAATCCTCGCGGTTTTGCCCGCGAATCGCTTGAAGCTCCTGCACGGTCCAGAGCTCGGCGTAGCGGCTGTATACGTCGTTAAGCACCCCGGCGACCTGGGCGCGAGCATCGGCGCGTGCAGACGCCTGTTCGATGACGGCGTAGTTTTGCCGCAGGCCGAAATAGCTGCGCTTCACCGGCTGCATGAGCTTCAGCTCAAGCTTCGGCTTGTCGGTCAATTCGCGGAACTCCGCCTCTAACCGAGGATTGGGAACTTCGCTGACGGCGAGTGTTTCCGCGAGGCGGATTCTCAAATCGGCGTCGGCGGCGAGGATGTCGGGATGATTTTTGAGGCCCTCACGCAGTGCTGTGGAAAGCGGCAGGGCTTCATCCGCGACGCACGGAAGCGCGGCGGACAGGATCCAGCCGGACAATAGGAAAATGGAATGTTTGGTCATGAAAATGAGTGTTGAGCGATCAAGAGGAATGCGGCATCGACGCAATGCGCCGGATTAACGGGCCACATGGGCAAAGCTCCGCGTGGAAATACGCGGGTAATCTAACGAGCGGGCTTCAACGGCACGAAGGTGCCGGAGCGCTCAGCCTATCTGTGGAGGCTTGATCAGCTCGAAAATCGGCCCGGCAGGGCCAGCTTCCGAAGTGGCTAGCGAGTTCAATCGGTCGAACGAAGGAGCCATCAAACCACTGGAGCAATCGGAAATGAAACAGGAAGGAACGTTCGGAGAATCCAGGTGATGGTGATGGGTATCCTCGCCGGATTGCCGTTGATCGTGATCGTCCGGTGCTTCCTCTCCATCGCCATGATCCGCATGGATGTCCTGTGGGCCTTCCGCATGATGGTCATGCCGGTGGTGGCCTCCGGCGTGGGTATGCTCGACCATCAGGGCCGCGCGACTGTCGGTTACAGCACCGAGAAACGCGGCAAGCACCACCAACCAACCCGTGAGGATTGCATGGATGCCGTGCTTTTTTTGCGAACGCATGGAAGTGTCAGATCAAAACGATCACCGCGATTCAAACGCGGTTTGTTGCGGAATCGGTTAACCATCGCCGGTTGCTTTGGCAAGGTTTTGTTCGGATAAGGAGGGCAGACTTTCGTCTGCCCCCTATTTGGCTGTCCGTTTCACTTGCCTGCCCGGGCGTGTTTGGTTGAACTCACCCGATGAATGAAACCACCCCGCCGCCCGTGCCGAGCTTCCGCGAAGCGCTGCGGTTCTGGTCCAAGCTCGGCTGGATCAGTTTCGGCGGGCCGGCGGGGCAGATCGCGATCATGCACAAGGAGATCGTCGAGCGGCGGCGGTGGTTGTCAGAAGATCACTTTTTGCACGCGTTGAATTTCTGCATGTTGCTGCCGGGGCCGGAAGCGCAGCAACTCGCGACCTATCTCGGCTGGCGGCTGCACGGCGCGCGCGGCGGAGTCGCGGCGGGTGTGCTGTTCGTGCTGCCATCCGTCTTCATCCTGTTAGCGCTGAGCTGGCTTTACATGGCGTGCGGCGAGATCACTTGGATCAAGGGGATCTTCTACGGGCTGATCCCTGCGGTGATCGCCATCGTTCTATCAGCCGTGAAACGGATCGGCTCGAAGGCGTTGAAGTCTCCGAGCCTGTGGGCGCTGGCGGGCCTGTCGTTTGTCGCGATCTATCAACTCAAGATCTCCTTCGTGATCATCATCCTCGCGGCCGCGTTGATCGGGTATGTGGGCGGGAAGTTCTATCCGCAGCAATTTCCCGCCGGCAAGGGCCATGGGAAATCCGGTGTCGAAGAGCTACCATGCGTGGTGCTGCCACCGGCACCGCAGGCGAGCTTCGGGCGGACGGCCATGGTCTCGGTGATTTGCCTAACGCTGTGGTGGGTGCCGGTGATTGGCGTCGGGTGGTTGTTAGGGTGGCAGGGGATTCATTTCCAGGAAGGGCTGTTTTTCAGCAAGGCGGCGCTGGTCACGATCGGCGGCGCGTATGCGGTGCTGCCGTATGTCTCGCAGATGGCGGTCGAGCATTACCGGTGGCTGAGCGCGCCACAAATGATGGCGGGCCTCGGCCTGGCGGAAACGACGCCGGGTCCGCTGATCATGGTGTTGCAGTTCGTCGGCTTCGTGGCGGCGTGGCAGCATCCGGGCGATCTGCCACCGCTGGCGGCGGCGACGCTCGGCGCGCTGGTCACGACGTGGGTGACGTTTCTGCCGTGCTTCCTGTTCGTATTCCTGGGGGCGCCGCATGTCGAGGGACTCCGCGAGCGCCCGGCGCTGGCATCGGCGCTAACAGCGATCACCGCCGCCGTCGTCGGGGTGATTCTCAATCTGGCGCTCGTGTTTTCCACTCACGCGCTGCAACCGGCAGCGAGCGTTTTTGATTGGTTCGTCGCGGTCGTTGCCATCGCGGCGTGGCTGGCGATGGAGCGGTTCAAGCTCGGCGTGATCCCGACGCTCGCGTCGTGCGCGGTGCTCGGAGTGATCTGGAAGCTGGCGATTTGAGAAAAACGACGGGGCGGGTTGGTCTTGCCATGCCGGTGCATTTGCTCATCCTCGCCGCAACTATGATGCAGTCATTGATCGAAATGTGGTTCAGTTGGGTTCACGACTGGGGTTATGGCGGGGTGGTGATTTTAATGGCGATGGAAAGCTCGATTTTCCCGGTTCCCAGTGAACTGGTGATTCCCCCGGCGGCCATTCTAGCAGCCCAAGGCGGCAGCATGACCTTGCCCGGAGTGATCCTGGCCGGGACCTTCGGCTCGTGGTTGGGATCGGCGATCACCTATTGGGTCGCCATGCTGGTCGGGCGTCCGGTGGTCATGAAATTCGGCAAATATTTCCTGATGCCGCCCGCGAAAGTCGAGCGGGCCGAGCGTTTCATGCACCGCTACGAAGGCGGCGGGATCTTTTTCGCCAGACTGCTGCCGGTCATCCGCCACCTGATTTCCATCCCGGCCGGGATGATCCGCATGGGATTTCTCAAGTTCAGCGCGTTGACCATCGTCGGCTCGGCGATCTGGTGCTGGGTGCTGGCCGTCCTCGGGCAGAAGGTGGGCAACAAGCTGGAACCCGCGCAAATGGAAGCGTTGAAAAACGGCAGCGGGGTCGATCTGATGGGTTTGATCCACGCGGTGAAACATGAAGCGCTGTGGATCATCGCCGCAGTGGTCGTGGTGTGCGTCCTGTATTTTGTGGCGATGCGCCTGACGGATCACAAGAAGGCGTGAGGGCAGGGCTTCGATCATGCCCGGAGGAGGGGCCATTCGGGCGTTTTTCTCCTTCCCGTCCCCGCCCCCCTGTCTAACCTCCCGGCAATTCATGAGTTCCCTGCACAGCATCCTCGCCACCTACCGCGCCCATTCCCAGACCGAGCGCGAAAAAGGCAGCTACTTCGAGGAACTCATCCGCACCTATTTCCGCAACGAACCCCGCTTCGCCGACCTCTATTCCGACGTCTGGCTCTTCGCCGACTGGGCAAACGCCCACGGCTTCTCCGCCAAAGACACCGGCATCGACCTCGTCGGAAAAACCCGTGGCACCGAGGAATTCCACGCCATCCAGTGCAAGTGCTACGCCGAGGACTACCGCGTCCGGAAGG
>JANOZJ010000043.1:0-50995 GCA_031429315.1 Akkermansiaceae bacterium | reverse complement strand
CCCGGCGCGATAGCGGCTCTGCCAGCTTTGCACGAATCCGCGCAGCCCCTCCATCACCTTTTGCTCCTCCTTGCCGATGGTCGCCCGGCGGAACGCGTGCAGGAAATCGTCACCACCCGCGTCCTCCAGCGTTTCTCCCAGAATCGCCGCGAGGATTTCGTCGGTCGCCGCAACCGCCCGCGGGCCTTCCAACAGATCGAACCTGCCGCCCGTTAGGCCGAGCTCGTATTGGAACCCGCGCACGACTTTGGCGAAAAAACTGTCCATCGTTCCCAGCGTCAGCCGCGGCAGCGCGCGCACCACCCGCTCCAGCGCCTCGCCGAAATCCGCGTCCGGCAGCGCCAGCTCGCGCCGCAGTCTATCAGCCACCGGAGTCTCGCTCGCGGCGGCAGCCAGCTTCGTCAGCACCGAGTCCGCGAATTCCCCGGCGGCCTTGCGCGTGAATGTCAGCGCCACGATTTTCTCCGGTGCCACGCCCATCGCGACCAAGCCGATCACCCGGTTGCCTAACTGAAAGGTTTTCCCCGAGCCGGCCGAGGCGAGAATGAGCAGGTTTTTCTCAAGGATGTTCATCGTGGGCCGGAGCATGGGCGGAGATCCGGGTTTCTCAAACTCCGAAGTTTGGCACCCGCCATCTTCGCCAGGCCGGATCGCGAGTCTCCAGACTCGCTGGAGAAAGAATCGACAAAGTGCATGTGGCGAAGGCCGCTGTTCTTTGGCCACCCTTTCGCCTGCGAGTCTGGAGACTCGCGGTCCCAGGGGCCGATCTTCCTGCTCGTTCCACGCGCCTAACGACTATCTGATCGCCGTTTGCGCGGCGCACCCGGAGTTTCTCCCCGCCGTCTCGATCCATCCGTCCCGGCCCGACGCGCTGGACGAACTTGACCGCAGCCTCGCCCTCGGTGCCCGTCGGGACCTGGTACTCGTGGCTGCAGGGCTTGATCGACCGTGAATCCCGCCACCGCGCAGGGAAGATTTCCAATCTGATCGAGCGCGACTTCGTGCTGAAGCAGGCGATGGGCTTCGATGAAAAACACTTCACTCGGCTGTTGCAGGTCTTGCGCCGGGTGTGAAAAATAGGGGGAGTGGACATTTCTGTCCACTTCCCGACGTGCGGCGAATGCGGAAGTACGAAGCTCATCTCTTTCTCATCCCATCTTCCTTTCTCGGGTAACACCTTCCCCACGGCGGACAGGGGGTCTGATTTTCATCGACCGCCATCAAATGGTGCCTAACTTCCTCAGCACCTCACCCCACGTAATATTCACACCCAAAAAACAACACCATGAAACCGATCCTTCGCTCCTTGCTCACCCTTGGCCTTCTTGCCGTTGCCGCCCTGCCCGCCCACGCCGTGACTCCCTTTACCGAAAGTTTCAGCGCGGCCACGTTGAATCCCACCCGTTGGAGCCTAACCAAAGAGGGCGGACTGTTGAAGCCCTCCAATGGCAAGCTGCTCTACTCCGTGACCACCGTGGGCAGCGAAAATTCCTCCCACATCCTCCTTCGCGGCATCCAGCCCAAATACAATGAGAGCTGGGAAGTCACGGTCGATGCGGTCAATTCCACTCAAACAGATAGTTGGACCTGGATCGGTGTGGCGGTTCTCAACGCGGCGGATCTGGATGATTTCGTCGGACTGGAAGTCAGCTCGGGACCGGACCAAACCGAGATCCTCAGCGACTTCGGAACCAATGGCGTGGAGGCGGCCGACGTCGTGAGAAGTATTTCCTCCAGCCAAGCCTCGCTCCGCGTGACCTTCAGCCATCTCACCAAGATCCTCACCCTGTGGTATAGCACCGGACCTACCGGCGCGTGGATCAAGCACGCGACCTTCTCCACCACCAACAGCACCAGCGCCAAGCGCCGCGGAAACTGGCGCATGAGCAACACGACCGGCAAGTTCACCCTCGCCCTCTACGGCGGCGGCGACGGCGACAAAGTCCCAGCCGGTCAGATGACTCTGGATCGTTTCGTGGTCCGCAACCTGAAGTAACAATTTCCAATCTGATCGAGCGCGACTTCGTGCTGAAGCAGGCGATGGGCTTCGATGAAAAACACTTCACCCGGCTGTCGCAGGTCTTGCGCCAAGTGTGAAAATAGAGGGGGTGGACATTTCTGTCCACTTGCCGATGTGCGGCGAAAGCGGGAGTGCGAAGCTCATCTCTTTTTCATCCCATCGTCCGGGCGGACAAAAATGTCCGCCCCCCTTTACTGGTGCGTCCCATGCCGCAGCCCACCACTTTCAGTAACACCTTCCCCGCAGCGGACAAGCTCTAGGTATCCAAGCCGGCAAGATGGACGTGCGTGAACTTGGAAGTTGCTGCGCATCCTGCTCGCCAACCGGAAACCTCGGCTTTTACTGGAAGAGCATGATGGCCCCGCCGAGGATTATCGACTACATCGTGGTTCACGAGCTTTGCCATTACCACCACCTGGACCACAGCGGCGCGTTCTGGAACGAGGTGGATAAGGTCATGCCCGATTTCTATGAGCGAAAGGAGTGGCTGCGAAAGAACGGTGCGGCCATGGATTTGTGAGGCCATCCGGCAACCTCAACTTTCCAGCACCAAACCGAATGGAACCAGCCGCTGGAAATCCGCAGAATTGAACGTCGCCAGTGGAACACCGGAAATGATGGCGGCTGCGGCGATCATGCAATCGGCGTGCGAGCCGCGCCGCCTGCCGCTGAGGTTGAAAAGTCGTGCGGCTTCCTCCGCTTCGCGCCAGGTGAAGTCGGTGATTTTCCGATCCAGGACCGCGAAGGCGGCGTCCTTCTGGGCTTTTGACAGCGGGCCGTTGCAAAACTCCGACCATGCCACTGCGCTGGTCGCCACGGATGTCCCCGCTTTCAGCCATGCGGAAATTTTCACGCCGCCGGGCGAGCCGACGGTCACCAGATCCACCAGGAAATTGGTATCCAGGTGAATCATGATTCCCACCAATAGCGTTTCGCTTGGCGCTCGGCCTCGATGTTGGCCTTGAATTCCGCGCCCTCGGCCACGCTGAGGCCCGCGCCGTTTTGCAGCCATTCCAAGGCTTGGAGCGGGCTGGGACGTTGATCCTCGGCATCCGCCTCGGTTTTCACTTTGCGAATGGCGCGGCGCATCACCTCCGCTTTCGAGACCGACCAGCGCTTGGCGAGGCTGTCTAAACTCGCCAGAGTGCCGGTGTCCAGAGAGACGCTGGTCCTCACAAGTGTCATTGCGTAACTCATGTGGTAACTGGTGGTGCATTCAAGACCGTCCGTCAAGGTTTTAATCCATGACGATTTGAAATTTCCCCTAGGTGCCCTCAGTAGTGTCCCGCTAACCCAACCCCATGCACTCCATCAAACGCGCGTTCTTCTGGCTCTCCGGCGCCGGCACCGAGACCCTCGAACAATGCCCGGCTTGGGAGCAGCGGAAATACGTCGCCTTCGGAGCGACCGTGCTGGTGCCGTGCGCGTTCGCCTTCATCGCCTGCGCCTACGCGCTTTCGACCCTAACCGACGACCCCCGCGTCATCTATTCGGTCGCCGCGGTGTGGGCCTTCATCATCCTCACCATCGACCGCGCGCTGCTCGCCGGCTACCGGGCGTATGCCTCGTTTTTCCGCAAGCTGTCGCAGTTTTTCCTGCGCCTTGTCGTCGCAGTGCTGATGGGCATCACCATCGCCCATCCACTGGTCCTGTTGTTGTTCCGCGACACGGTTTCGTCGGTGATCGAGAAGGACCGCGCGGCGGAAATTGAAGTCGTCCGCAGTGGCTTTGCCAGCGAGAAGGAAAAGGTTCGCAGCCAGATCAGCGCCCTCGAAACCGCGCTTGCCGGGCAACGCGCCAAGTGGAATGAGTCATTCCAGGCCCGCTTCATCCTTCAGGAAACCGAAGACGCCAAGTCCGCGATTCCCGGTCTCACCGCCGGGCAGCAAATCGAACTCAAAGCCGCCATCAATGAAGGCACCGCGCCGTTCGGTGAGCGTCTCTCCGTGATTGAAAAACAGTCCGCCGAGTTTTCCCCGCAATACGCCAAGCTCCAAACCGAACTCGGGTTCTGGCAGGCCGAGTTCGAGCGCGAACTCAATGGCCAGCGTTCGGGCATGAAAGGCGAAGGCCCGCGCGCCCGCTCGATCCGTTCCGACCAGCTCGAACCGCGCCGCGAGGAATCCAAACGCCTCGGCAGCATGCTCGAACATCTCACCGCCGAGAAGACCACCCTCCAAACCCAGTCGCGCCAGGCCGAAGCCGCCGCCATCCAGCTCTTCGAATCCAAGCTCGCGGAAATCGCCGTCGCTAACAAAACCGAGGCCGAGCGTGTCGCCGGTCTCAAGCAAAAGGTCGAGAGCGACCAGGCGGACCAGTTTGTCACCCAGCAGAATTCCCTCCGCGAAACGATCAAGCAGCAGATCGACACCCGCCTCGCCGAACTCAACCGCGTCCAGGGCGAGCTCGCCGCCGTCGCCACCGAGGAAGCCAACCGCCTCGCCGCCCTCCGCGCCGAACCTCGCCGCGACATCCTCACCCAGACGCTCGCGCTCCACGCGCTGTTCCAGGCCGGCAACCAAGGCGGGCAGTTCGCGTTTTACACCTACATCATTCTAACATTGCTATTCATGCTGGTGGACACCATCCCGCTGATGGTGAAATTTTTCACCAAAGCCGGTCCCTACGATTCGCTGGTGGACCGCGATGAAATCACCTTCGACACCGAGCATCGCGCGTTCCGCCAGAGCCGCACCCGCTACATGGAGCAACTCTCCCACGGCAACCTAATCGCCGTCACCCGCAACCAGCGTCTCGAAAATGCACTGGTCGATGGCGTCGAGCACACCCGCGCCGCGCGTGAGTTTCTCGATTCGCTTGTCGAGATGGAAAAATCCTTCGCCGAGAAAATGAAACTGGAGGAGCAGTCCATCGGCGTCGCCGAGAGCGACAAGCGCGCCGCCTTCGAGGCCATCAAGCGGCGCTTCTACGACGATTTACATCATCGCATGGAAATCTTCTTCACCACGCGCCATGCGTGATCGCCGCTGCAGTTCATGCGCTCTTTCATTTTCCCTGCCGCCGATTGGCCGGTCTTGCGCAAGGCCGCGCTGTTAGCGTTGGCTGGAGCCCTGATCGCCGGCGTCTTCGGCATCCTCCACGACCAGATCACCTACACGATCTCGCCGGAGTATTTCACGCGGCTGAAGTTCGACCAGTTCCGCGCCGCAGATTTTGGATTTTCCCGGCGCGTCTTCGTCGCCGAAATCGGGTTTCTGGCAACCTGGTGGGTCGGCTTCATCGCCGCGTGGTTTCTCGCCCGCATCGCGCTGCCGAAATTCGAGTCACCGGGAAAGCATGTGATGAAGGCCATGGCGGTCATCGTCGGAATCACGATTCTGTGTGGCGTCGCGGGCTATTTTATTGGCCCATCGTTGTTGGGAAATCGCCCCGACTGGCGTGAAGCGCTGGACTCGATGGGAGTCATCGACAGCACCGCTTTCAACCGCGTGGCGGCGATCCATCTCGGGAGTTACGCCGGGGCGTTTCTCGGCTGGCTCGCGATGATGGTGAAGTTTGCGAAAGGTAGTGGCGATCATCGGTAGTCGCGAATGGATCCCCTGAAAGAGGCACCGGGCAGAATGCCCGCGCCACGTGGCCCGGGCATTCTGCCCGGAGCGTCTATCCTAACATCTCCATCAGATGCCCGAACACATCCGTGTTCGTCACCATCCCGGCGAAGCGCTCGACACGTGCCTGCCCAGCATCGCGCAAATCGAAGCCGAGCTGGGACGGATCAGGGAGGAGGAATCAGGAACCTTGGGCGAGAAATGTTGAAATGCGAAATCTGCCCCCATTCATCTCCTTTCCCAAGGCGGAACATGCAGCCTTTACGTTTTCCCAGCCCCCGGCTGATCTGCGGGCATGAACACGTTGGAAACAGACATCGAGATCGGAGCCGATGGCAGCGTGCGGCTGCTTTCGCCCCTGCCGGCGTGGCTCAAGCCGGGCCGGGCGCATGTCTTGATGACTGTAGAATCGGTGGAGGAAAAGCCAAAGCGCGGGAAGCTCACCGCCTCGCCGGAAATGATCGCGAAGCGCGAGGCGGCACTGGAGGAAATCCGGAAACTCAATCCATACCGCGACATGACCGAGCCGGTCGCATGGCAACGCGAAATGCGCGAGGATCGCCCGCTGCCAGGCCGGGATTGAGGTCATGCTCCTAAATACCAATGTACAACATCCCGCTGGTCACCCGCAACGAAGATGACTTCAAGCACATCCCCGGACTTGATTTGAGAAACCCGTTTGCCATCACGCCATGATCCCTCTCCATGGCCATCACCCACCAATGGACCCGATAACTTGTGAGTCGGTGCCGACCGGAACGACCCGGCTAAGTCAAAAATCCTGCCGTAAACAATAAAGACCCCTTCACATAAAATTAACTCGTATGGAAATAATAAAAGCACTGATAAAGGCGATTTTGGAAAGCGCCGATAAAATCAAAACTGAAGCAATGCTTCAGTCTGTAACCGCTGAAGGACGTATTGCTGTCCTGAAAAGCGAACTCAGCAGTCCTGAATCCATTCTCACATGGTCCAAGGTGGAGGATTATGGAGCGGCTCAGGAGCAGTTCGGACGAACTCAGGGGGCGCTATGGGCGGCAACAGAATTCATCGAAGCTATTCAACGGTCCTTACCTGATTGAAAAAATCAGGTCGGTAGCTCCCGAGCGGACACCACCACTATAAATTAAATTAAATGTCGTATGGCTCATACTCGAACGAGGAAAAAGAATGTTTGGCTCTTTACTTGGGACGACGCGACAAAAGGACTGTCCAGTAGTTGTGTGGGTCGAGAACTGGCTGGATTGAACGCGATAGGCGACAACTGTTGAATTGAGAAACCTGAGTCGAATGACGAAAATGGAAAAAACTCCCAAGAAGCTCTACAAATACCGTTCATTCGGAGTCAATAGCCTACGCCTCTTGAGCGAGGCTGAAATATTTTATGCTAACCCACGAAGCTTCAACGACCCTCTTGACTGTGATCCCCCCCATTCGGACTGACACAGACCTGGCCTCGCTTGAGAAACTGTGTTTCAAGATTCTGATCGACGTGTATGGCCGTGAAAAAGCGATCAAAGAGATGGCAAATGAAAGGTATATGTCGACCGAATGCGGAGATTACAGAACAGACAAAAAAGCCCAGAATTACTATATCCGGTTACTTCGTTCGCAAATTAAAAGACATGTTGATGCTGAAATGGCTGAATGGGGAGTTCTTTCCTTGGCGTCCCGATGGGATTGTGTGTTAATGTGGAGTCACTATGCTGAAAAGCATCAAGGTTTTTGTATCGAATACGACTTGGACACCCACGCGTGCTCGGACCTCAAGCCCGTGACCTACAAATCTAATAGAAGTATCACTGTGTCGGACCTGATCGATTGGAAAATCCATAATGTGGAAGCGGCCAAGCGGTCAGTTTTAGATACCTACTTCTTCGCAAAGGCGCCTCAGTGGGGATATGAGGAAGAATGGCGGGACATTTACCAAATGAACGGAGCAAAGGGAGCGCTGCAATCTCCATTTCAGGTTTCTGGAGTTTATTTCGGCCTCCGCTGCGATCCGTCTGTCCAAACAAGTTTGGTTAAATTGTTCGCCAACTATTACCCGAAAATAAAATTCTACGACGTGTATTTTCCGGAAAGAAGTTCTCGATTAAAACGACGACCGACCGACTGCGATGAAATCAATGCTCTAGGTGTAAAGACTTCCGCGCATGTCGCCTTGCGCGACATGCCTGATGAGAGCGAAACCAGGTAGCCATGCACTTAGACAGATGAGAATTTACGACCGCTGAGATCACCACGCTCGCAGCCAAGTCATAATTATTACGAAAAAATGCCTCCAGAAGAATCCAAAGCATCTGATAAACACGGGATCATCATCCGTCCTTCGACCGGACTGGTGAGCCATCCTAACGGCGACTCACCTGCATTGGGGGAGATTATGACCCGGTCAATGGTTCACATTCAAACGAGCAAGGCTTTGGAAATGCGCCACCGGGTCGGAGAGCAGGAACTGTTTGGACCGGATTACAGGCTGGTTTGCGCGTTCGCGGAAGATTTGCGACTGATGCCGGAGGAGGTGTTAAGCCGACTACTGGTGACCAGGTGCGACAAGAAGGGATGGAATACGAAAGTTGAGGACGGCCGCTTCATGGCCCTACACATTGACAAGAAAACATTACCCATTTCCTCCATTCCTTCCATTGACGGTCTTATCGTAGAGATTCTCCGAGTGCAACTGCAGGCGCTTCTCTCGGACTTCGATTTTTCAATGCTTCCCAATCTCAAGGTGCTTGGATGCGGTGGCAATCAATTGACCAAGTTGGACCTTGCCCAAAACCCCAATCTCAGGGAGCTTGCTTGCCATGGTAATCGACTGACTGAGTTGGACCTTTCTGGAACGCCCAATCTCACTGTACTTAATTGCTATGGAAATCAATTGTCCGATCTTGACTTGTCGGCCGCTCCTCATCTCAGGAAGTTTTATTGTTACGGGAATAAACTGATCAAGCTGGCCCTTTCCGATGCCCCCAATTTAACTGATGTTAGTTGCGCTGGTAACAAACTGACCGAGTTGGACCTTTCTGGAAGCTCCAATCTCACGCATCTTAGTTGCTATGGCAATCAACTGATTGTTTTGGATATTCGCAATCTTCGGAATCTTGAGACCTTAAAATGTGATCCAGCAACCCGCCTCATTCAGCGTCCTGACCAAAACTTCAAATGACAGACAACCTGAATTGGATCCTTCTCGATACTGAAACCACCGGCTTCGCCCGGCCTGTCTTTGCCGTGGATGTTGCGGCGCAGAAGATGTGCGGTTGGGAAAAGGACGGTGAACCGTTCCGGCGGATGCTCAATCATGGGTGCAAGATTTCTGACGAGGCGTCGCGAGTGCATGGTTACACGCGGGAAATTCTGGAGCGGGATGGCGGCTTGCCAATGGAGGTTTACGAGGAGTTCGCAGCCTATGCAGGCGGCTTGCCAGTGGTGGCTTACAATCTTCAATACGACTGGAACCAGGTGCTGTTGCTGGAGTGGAAGCGGCTCGGCATTTCCTCAATCGGCTTTCCGGGGTTCTGTGCCTTGAAGCTGGCGCAGCGTTTGCTCGATCCGGTGCCTGCGGGAAACTGCAAGCTCCAGACGTTGCGGCAGTATTACCGACTGCCAGAGAACGGGGCGCACACGGCGCTGGGTGACGTGCTGACGGTGATCGATCTGATGCAGCAGGTGCTGCGGCCATTGGCGGAGCGGCGGGGGCTGGATACTTGGGCGAAGATCGTGGGATTCGCGGGCGACGAGTGGTTTCCCTCGCGGCTGCCGTTCGGCAAGTTCAAGGGCCGACTTTATCAGGAAGCGGAGCAGGATGCGGAGTTGAAGTCATGGCTGAGGTGGCTGGCGGATTCGTCGAATGAGAAGAGTTCGAAGATGGGCCGATGGTATCTCACCCAACTGGCATGCGGAACCGGCTTGGAGGATGCGGCGATGCTGGATTTGCAAATTCAGGAACAGGGCGGCAACTTGTCCGGCGGGTTGGTGGTTTTCCAGCAACCGGAGATGGAGCTTTACCAACGGTTGGTGGAGTCCGCGCGGGCGCGGTTGGCGGATCTGGAGCTGGATTACGGGATCGAGAAGTCGAAGGTGGATTCCATCCGCTCCAAACTGTTCGCGGCGTTGCGGCCGTTTTATCAGGAGCGCGACCGATTGCGGCTGTTGGTGCAGTTTCGCAAGGCGTTCATCGACCGCTTGCTGGCGGAGGGCGAGGAAGCTGCCGGCGCGGCGGCGGGAGACTATCAGCGCGAGGCCGCGGAGAAGGATCGTGAATACGATTCCACGGCATCGGCGTTGGAAGGGAAACGGGAACTCAACACGGAGGAGACGGCGCACCTGAAGCAGCTTTGGAAGAAGCTAGTGCGGATGTTTCACCCAGATCTCCACGAGCAGGACCCGGAGAAGCGCAAGACCTACGAACTCCTCACCCAGGCGATCAACGAAGCCCGGGACCGGGGCGACATCGAGCTGTTGGAACTCATCGCCAAGGACCCGCAGGCGTTCATCTTGAAACAAGGCTGGGCCAGCGTTTCGCTCGACGTGTCGCGCGGGCTGATGGAACTGCGGTCACTCTACGAGCACCTTCAGGCGAGGATTCTGGAGTTGATAGAAACGCTGGACGAGGTGCGGGCGAGCGCGGATTACGAGGTGTTCCGGGCGGCGGAGGAGAACGAGTCGGTGATCGGGAGGATCGTTGCCGCGCAGCGGGAGGAATTGGAGCAAGAGATCAAGAGCTTGGAGAAAGAGGCCCGTGCGAGGGAGTCAGAAATAGAGGAGTTGGTGGGAACCGCGCCGTTTTAGAATGTAGTCGAGGACTTCAGTCCGGACTCGTTTGGAATAGAAGACGGACTGAAGTCCTGGACTACGATTGAAGTCTGGAAGCGAGACGCCGCAGCTACGTTTCCGCGGAGCGGAAGAGGGATAGGCTGCCTTTTACGAAGAGTTTCAGGGGGCATTCGCGCTCCAACAATTTAGTTGGTCAAATTTGGTGAACTGCGAGTCCGATTCAATCGCGGCGACCGGCACCCCGGGACCGCGAGTCTCCAGACTCGCCAGTGACAGGGATGCCAAAGAATGGCGCCCTCCGCCTCTTCCCTTTGTCGCTTCTTTCTCAGGCGAGTCTGGAGACTCGCGATCCGGCCGTGTGCTATCCTAACACCTCCATCAGATGCCCGAACACCAATTCGTCCGCACCCTACCTCGAAGGCAAAACCATCACCGCGCCGCCCGTGGACCAAATCAAAAAGCCGAAACCCGCACGCAGGAAGCCAAAACCTCAGGACTGAGTTCCAGCGCAAACCACCACCATTCATGAAACATCTACTTCTATCATTTCTGACCTTCAGCCGCGCTTACTCCGCCAGTCCCCTCTGCTCCCCCACCCGCTCCGCTATCCACACCGGGCTCAGCCCCGCGCGCACCGGCATCACCACGCCGAACTGCCACCTGCCACAAGTCATTCTAACTACCACTCCGGGCAAAGGGCGCTAGGGGACTCAGAGGATTCCTGGTTGCAGGCTATGGCGAAATTTCCTCCCACGAGAAAAACCAGTAGTGTGAGGAAAATGGAAGCGGCGCGTTGCAAGTCAGGAAATCTCTCTCAAATCGCCGGATTTGGCAACCGCGCGGCCATTGCGTCCATCGTTTCGATGGAATGCGCTGCGGAAACGCTGATCCGCAATCGCTCGGTGCCGCGAGGGACGGTCGGATAGCGGATGGCGGGGACGAGGAAACCAGCTTGCTCCAGCGCGGAGGCGGCGGTTAGCGCGGCCTGGTTGGAGCCTAACACGATGGGGATGATGGGTGTGCGGGCGGGTGACAAGCGGGCGATGTTCTGGCGGAGTTTCGCACGCAGGGATTTGCCATCCGCCGAGCGGATGAGTGCGAGGGACGCGATGGCGGCATGGGCGAGTGCCGGCGGTGGAGAGGTCGAGTAAATGAAACTCCGCGCGCGGTTGGTGAGGAGGTCGATCCAATCCCGGGAGGCGGCGAGGTAACCGCCTGATAGACCAGCGGCTTTGCTGAGGGTGCCCATTTGGAAGGTCACGCGCTGCTGGAGGTTTTCCTGCTCGGCGAGACCCATGCCGTGCTCGCCGAGGACGCCGAAGCCGTGCGCTTCATCGAGCAAGAGCAGGGCGGCGTGGATTTCGGTTAGTTCGACGATTTTGCGCAACGGGCAGAGGTCGCCGTCCATACTGAAGACGGATTCGGTGGCGACGAGGATGCGGGCGGACGGGGATTTCGCGCGGGTGGAACCTAACAACCGTTCGAGTTTGCCGAGATCGTTGTGGGGAAACACGCGGAGGGTCGCGCCGGAGAGGCGGGCGGCATCGACGAGGCAGGCGTGGGAGAGCTTGTCGAGAAAGACGAAATCCGCCTTGCCGACGATGGCGGGGATCGCGCCGAGTGCGGTGGCGAATCCGGACGAAAAGGTGAGCGCGGCTTCGGTTTGTTTCGCCGCGGCGAGATCCTCCTCTAACATCCGGTGGGGCGGCAAGCTGCCGCAGACGAGCCGAGATGCGGCGGAGCCGGCGCCGAAGCGCTGCACACCCTCGATCAGCGCGGCTTCGATTTCCGGATGGCGGGCGAGTCCGAGGTAGTCGTTGGAGGCGAAGTTCCACAATCCGCAGCCGTCTCTAACGACCCGGACGCCGGCCGGCGAATCGAGCGGGCGAAGGCCGCGCAGCAAGCCCTCGGCAGCGAGCCGGCGGAGAGAGTCGGCGGGGCCGGGCATGTCGGTTAAGAACCCGATGGCGGGCGTTCGAGTGCCCAGGCGAGCAGCTTGGCGGAGTCCTTCCAGATGTTAGGCGTGGTGGATTTCAGGACCACGACGATGACCGAGCGGCCATTGAGCGAACCGCTGGCGACGAGGCAACGGCCGGCGGCGTTGGTGGTGCCGGTCTTGAGGCCGTCGCAGTAGGGGACGGTCTTGAGGAGCCTGTTGGTGTTTTCGATGGCCCGGGTGTGGCCGTCATTGAAACGGAAATTAAACGCCTTGGTGGCGGTGAAGGAACGGATCAGCGGGCTGTGGTAAGCGGCGCGGGCAGCGATGGCCATGTCGCGGGCGGTCGAGTATTGGCCGGCCATCGGGAGTCCGTTCGGGTTGATGAAATTCGAGTTCCTCATGCCGAGCGAGGAGGCTTTTTGATTCATCATGGCGGCGAAGCCTTCCTGGCTGCCGCCGACATCGCGGGCGAGGCTGCGGGCGATGTCATTGGCGCTTTTCACCATCAGCACCTTGAGCAACTCGCGGCGCGGATAGATTTCCCCGGGCTTGACGCCGAGCCGGGTGGGTTCGCAAGCGGTGTCGGAGGCGGTGATGGTGATCGGCCGGTCGATGTCTCCCGCGTCGAGGACGCAAAGGGCGGTGACGATTTTCTGGGTGCTGGCAACGGCCCGCGGGGCGTCGGCATTTTTCGCATAGAGGACGCGACCGCTGACGACGTCGATGACGATGGCGCTCTCGCCGACGACGGGAGGCGGCGCGTTCGGAGGAATGGCGGCGAGCCGGACCGGTTGGTCATTGGCGGCGGCTCGCGCGGGCCGAGGCTGGGCGCGGGGCGGAGGACTACCGCCGCAGGACGTGACCAGCGCGCCTGAAAACAGGAGGGCGACGAGGCGGGCAAAAAGGAACTGTGACATGCGGGGCATCATTCTCATCAGCGCCCGGGCATCAAGCCGGGAATGACTGGGTTAGGGAAATCTGGCGATCACGGAGTCCTGGGAGGAAGCAGGCTGCCGTCCATTTCACCGCCGGCTTCAGGCAGGATAGGTTCCTTGAAATCCACGGGGCCTCCGAAAAACCAGAAGCTACGCTTGCGGGTGTTTTGAAACGCCAGCGCGCGCTCATGGCCGGATGGCAGTGGCTTGAGATCCTTTTCGCGAACCTCGACGACCTTGACTCCCGGCGGGTGGACGATTTCCACAAGCTGCGCGACTTTGGTGGTGGTGGCTTTGGACGTCTTTTGCACCAAGTCCAGCGATCCTTGGCCGATTTTGCTGACTGTCGCACAAGAGACCAGCGCGCAGGTCGCGGCGATAGCTGGAAGGATGATTGCCTGGGACATGATTTTCTTACGGCAAAAGGGTGCCGGAGATTAGCACTGGAAAACTGGCTGTCCACCGCTGGTTTGGACGGGTCACTTGACGACGAGCACGAGGAAGTTCCGGACCGGGCGGTTCCATGGTGGACGCCTGAGGAGGGGGCCGCCGGTGATGGTGGCGGAAATCCAGAGGTCAGAGGATCGACCGCCATCGAGGTTGAGGGCGCTGCGGACCGGCCACCCCGCAGGTTCGCCCGTGGCGAGAGCTTGGCTGAGGGCCGCCAAGGTGCAGGGTGAACCACGGCCGAGCCACCAACGCGTGCCACCGTCCCATAAGATCACGGTGCGGGCGCTGGATTTGGTGGTTTCAAGGCCACCAACCGCGCGGCCGTTCTCGACGAGCAGCGGCCCGGCTTGGATGAGTTCGCGCATGGCGGCGGCACCGGCGCGACCGAGTCTTTCCCGCCGGGAGATGGACGTCACGCCTGCTGGGTTTTCATGCCAGACGCCGCTGCCGAGCGACGACGCGGAGTTCCATGAGCCGGCAGTTTTCCCCGCAGAGATCACCAAGCCGAGCGGGGCGCCTTCCGGGGTGAAAAATCCCGCATTCACGGCGGCGATTCCGCGGAGTGGCCGCGCCGCTGATTCCGCATCCGCATAACGGCTGCCGGGACCGTCGGGCTGATCCGCGACGACGAGGCGATGGTCACGTGAATCGAAGGCGACTCCTTCAAAATCAATTTCGGAAATCTTCCGAACCGTCACCTGCGGGGAATCCACCGGAAGCGCGGGAACGATGGGTTCGTTTCTATCAACGACGGGAGCAGGCGTCCTCGCCGCACGGGAGGCGGGCTGCACACTTGGAAAACAACCGGTGAGCGGAAGCGCAACGAGCAAGCCAATCAGAAATCGCATGGCCTCCACTCGCACGCCGAGGCTCCCTTGGCAAGGACGCCTCAGGCTTTGCGGACGCCGATGCCGAGCAGCGTTTGGAATTTCGGGGCGGCGGTTTCCCGGTCGGCGACGACTGTCTCGATCTCGGAAAACCCCGATTTTTCCAACATCGCGGCGAGATCGCTTTCGGAAAACCCGAGCCAACGGTCGGCATAGAGTTCGCGCGCTTCGTCGAAGTGGTGTTGCATGAGATCGAGAACGATCAAGCGTCCGCCGGGTTTCAAGATGCGGAAGGCGGCGTCGAGCGCGCGTTGCGGACGCTCCGCGTGGTGGAGGGCTTGGCTGAGCACCGCGAGATCGAGGCTGTTGTTTTCTATCGGCGGGTCCTCGATATCGCCGAGGCGGTACTCCAAATTCGCGAGGCCGTTTTGCGCGGCGAGGCTCTGGCCGAACTCGACCATTTTCGGCGAGAGATCCACCGCGATGACTTTCTCCGCCCGCTGGGCAAGCAGTTGGGCGAGCGTGCCTTCGCCGGCGCCGAGGTCGGCGACGACGCGGTAGTTGAGGACTTTGATGAGCGCCTCGGCGAGCGCCTTCCACGAGCGACCCGGCACGTAGTCCTTGCCGAAGCGACCCGCGAGTTCGTCGAAATAGGCCCGCGAGCTGTCCTTCCGCTTGCGCAGCAAATGCCGCAGCGCGGCGGTGTCGGCCGCCACTTCCGCCACCTCGGCGGCCGCCGCCCGCGCGACTTCCATCAGGTCCGGGTCGCCGGTGCAGGTGTAAATATTGTTCTTCCCGCTGCGCTCGTCGCTGACCAGGCCTTCCATTTTGAGCTGCGAGAGTTGGGTGGAAATCCGACTTTGGCCCATCCCTAACACCTCCTGCAGCTCCGCCACGGACAGCGCCTCGTTCTCGACCAGCATCAAAATCCGCAGCCGGGTGGGATCGGAAATGAGCTTCAGTGATTTCAGCATTGACGCCATGCGCGGGATGATACATCAACGCATCACGATTTGACGATACGAAAATTAACAAGCACATGAGCACCTACATTTTTTCCTCCGAATCGGTTGGCGAAGGCCATCCGGACAAAGTCGCCGACACCATCTCGGACGCCATCCTCGACGCCTGTTTGACCATTGATCCGAAGAGCCGGGTCGCCTGCGAAACGTTCGTGAAGAGCAACGTCGTGGTCGTCGGTGGTGAAATCACCATCCCTTCACTTCAGGATAAAAAGAAAGGCACCACCAAGCCTCTCGATGAAGTCCTCAACATCGGCAAGGTGATCCGTGACGCCGTGCGCGGCATCGGCTACACCAACGACGACGACGTCTTCCACGCGGACACGCTGTTCATCAACAACTATCTAACCGCCCAGAGTCCGGACATCGCCCAAGGCGTCGATGCCGCCGCCGCAGAGGGCAAGAAGCACAAGGAGCAGGGTGCCGGTGACCAGGGAATCATGTTCGGCTACGCCTGCGATGAAACGCCCGAGCTGATGCCCGCGCCGATCATGTATGCCCACCGCCTCGGCCGCGAGCTGACCCGGCTCCGCAAGTTGGGCAAGGTTAAATGGCTGCGCCCCGATGCGAAGTCGCAGGTCTCCGTCGAATACGTCGATGACAAGCCGACCCGCATCGTCAACGTCGTCATTTCCACCCAGCACGCCGACAACGTGGAACATGCGGAAATCGAAAAATTCTGCATCGAGCAAATCATCAAGAAGGTGTTGCCGAAAGCCATGCTCACCAAGGACACCGAGTATCTCATCAACCCGACCGGCAAGTTCGTCGTCGGCGGACCACAGGGAGATTCCGGGCTAACAGGCCGCAAGATCATCGTCGATACCTACGGCGGCACCGGTCGCCACGGCGGCGGCGCGTTCTCCGGCAAGGACCCGTCGAAGGTGGACCGCTCCGCCGCCTACATGGGCCGCTGGGTTGCGAAAAACGTCGTCGCCGCCGGCCTCGCCACCCGCTGCGAGGTCCAGTTCGCTTACGCCATCGGCCACCCGCTGCCTGTTAGCGTCCACGTCGATACCTTCGGCACCGGCACCAAGCCTGACGACACGATCCTCGCCGCGATCCTCAAGGTCTTCTCCTTCAAGCCGGCTGACATCGTCAAACAACTCAACCTTCTCCGCCCCATCTATTCGAAGTCCACCAACTACGGTCACTTCGGCAAAGACGATGCCGACCTCACCTGGGAAGCGACCGACAAGGTGGCCGCTCTTCAAAAGGCCATCGGCTAAATCAATTCTAACCAAACATAACCATGAGCTTCACAGACTACAAAGTAAGAGACATCGGCCTCGCCGATTTCGGCCGCAAGGAAATCGAGATCGCCGAGCACGAAATGCCCGGCCTGATGTCCACCCGCGAGAAATACGGCAAGGAAAAGCCACTCCAGGGCGTCCGCATCATGGGCTCGCTGCACATGACGATCCAGACGGCGGTTCTCATCGAGACGCTGGTGGATCTGGGTGCCGAAGTGCGCTGGGTTTCCTGCAATATCTTCTCCACTCAGGATCACGCCGCCGCCGCCATGGCTGCCCGTGAGATTCCGGTGTTTGCCTGGAAGGGCGAAACCCTCGAAGAGTATTGGTGGTGTACTTGGAAGGCTCTGGTCAATCCGGCAGGTCTCGGCCCTGAACTCATCGTCGATGACGGCGGCGACGCGACCCTCCTCATCCACAAAGGCTACGAACTCGAAAACGGTTCCGACTGGGTCAACACCCCGTCCGGCAACCACGAGGAACAAGTCATCAAAGACCTCCTCAAGGACGTCCATGCCAAGCAACCCGGTATCTTCGCGAAGATCGTGAAGGATTGGAAAGGTGTTTCCGAGGAAACCACCACCGGTGTCCATCGTCTCTATCAAATGGCCAAGGCCGGCACGCTGCTGGTTCCCGCCATCAACGTGAACGACTCCGTCACCAAGTCGAAGTTCGACAATCTCTACGGCTGCCGCGAGTCCCTCGTGGACGGCATCAAGCGCGCCACCGACGTGATGATCTCCGGCAAGGTCGGTGTCGTTTGCGGCTACGGCGATGTCGGTAAAGGCTGCGCCCAAGCCCTCCGCGGCCAAGGTGCCCAAGTCGTCGTCACCGAAGTTGACCCGATCTGTGCGCTGCAAGCCGCGATGGAAGGCTTCCGCGTCCTCACCCTCGAAGACACCCTCGGCTGGGGCGACATCTACGTCACCACCACCGGGAACTTCGACATCATCCGTCTTGAGCACATGGCGAAAATGAAGGATCAAGCCATCGTTTGTAACATCGGCCACTTCGACAACGAAATCCAGATCGACAAGCTCAACGAAGCGCCCGGCGTCATCCGCACCAACATCAAGCCACAGGTGGACAAATACACCTTCCCGACCGGCAACAGCATATATATGTTAGCGGAAGGCCGTTTGGTGAACCTCGGATGCGGCACCGGCCACCCGAGCTTCGTGATGTCCAACAGCTTCACCAACCAGACGCTCGCGCAGATCGACCTCTGGAAAAACAGGGAGACGAACAAACCCGGCCAAGTCACCGTGCTACCGAAGCACCTCGACGAGGAAGTCGCGCGTCTCCACCTCGCCAAGGTCGGAGCCAAGCTCACAACCCTCACGCAGGCGCAAGCGGACTACATCAACGTCCCGGTCGAAGGTCCATTCAAGGGCGAGCAATACCGTTATTAAGCGAAGCGATGTGATATAGGCATTCCTGCCTGTATTCTTCAGAGCAGCCAGCCGCAAAAACGGCTGGCTGTTTTTTTGTGGAAAAATCCTTGCAATGACTCAGTGGATGCTTTTTATTGCTTCATATGAAGCAGAGGCCAGTCCGCTATTGGGATCACATTCCGTCGGAAACTTCCATGGTCGGCGAGCCGGAAGCGGCATACATGATCGACAAAGTCCGTGACGGGCTGCCTTTCGCCGAGTTTCACGCGATGCAGGAAATGCTGGGCGTGACCGAAGAGCGCCTTGGCGCGTGGCTCGGGATGCCCCGGGCCACGCTTCATCGCCGGAAGAAGTCTGGTAACTTGGACCGCGCCGCCTCGGACCGCTTGGTCCGTTATGCGCGGCTCATGTCCCACGCCACCGCCGCCCTCGGCGGGATCGAAGGCGCGCGGTCGTGGTTGGCGGCTCCGGCCATCGCCTTCAACGGCGAATGCCCGCTGGATTTTGCGGATACCGAGATCGGTGCCCGCGAGGTGGATGCCCTGCTCGGGCGGTTGGAACACGGCGTCTTCTCCTGATCATGCCGCTGTTCTATCGGATCGTTCAGGAGCATCGGGCCGCCAAGGCGCTCGATGGTGAAGGTGCCCGCCTCTATGGCGGACGCTGGAACTCACCCGGAGTAGCCGCCGTCTATCTAGCGGAATCTCGCGCCCTTGCAGCACTGGAAATTCTCGTCCATGCCCCGCGCGAGGCGCTGCGGCTGAACTGGATCGTGATTGAATTGGACGTTCCCGATTCATGGATCGACAAAGTCCCTCCGTCGAAACTCCCGACGGAATGGCGCCTGCAACCCTCGTCACGGCAAGCGCAAATCTTCGGCACCCGCTGGCTGAAAGACTATCAGAATCTATCGTTGCTGCTGCCGAGCGTGGTGATTCCCGAAGAGAAATCCCTGCTGGTGAATCCCTCGCATCCGCACATGCACGACTTGAAACCCGGCAAACCCCAGCCCTTTAGCTTTGATTCCCGACTGGCGGTCTGACCACGAATTGCTCCAACTGCCGCCTCGGCCCTAGCAGATGCGCGCCCTGCGGGTCGATTAGAAAATACCCTGAGAGCGCGCGCCGCCCCAGCAGCATCGGACATAGCATCTCCGAACGGTTGGCCAGGCTGACCAGGATTTTCCAACTGAAACCACCTGATAGAACAGCCGTCGTCTCGATGAAGATCCGCTTCTTCGCCCTGCCGGACGAGCTCTTTACCCGCGCCGTCCGTGCGACGGGGGACTCGCAGGAAATCACTTCGTTGTAATGGTTGGTCGTGGTGAATCGGACGCTTTTTTCATCCGCCGAGAGCACCACGTTTTCCGCATGGATGCTGGAACTCCGCGCACCGCTATCGGTTTTCGCGTTCAATGGCGAAACCCCGAGGTCCGGCAGCGCGATCCATTCCCGGCGGCCGATCACCAACCGCGGCATGGCCGGTCCGCGGCATGGCAAGCCGAGCGACGCGGCGAGCAGCCGCGAGGTGGACTCGACCGGTTGCGGGATGGCTTGGTGAATGGGTTTCACGGGTTGAGGAGGGATGCAGCCATCGCGCGGGCCTGTTCGCCGCCGCCGCCTAACATGCGGACGAGTTCCTGGATCCGCGTCTCGCCGCTCACCGGATAGAGACGCGATCGCGTGCGCCCGGCGGTCACTTCCTTTTCCACCACGAAGTGATGCGTGGCGATCGCCGCGACCTGCGGGAAATGGGTGATCGCCACCACCTGATGCCGCGTGCCCAGCGCCGCCATTTTGCGGCCCACCGCCTTGGCGACCTCGCCGCCGACGTTGGCGTCGATCTCGTCGAACACCATCAGCGGCGTCGCGTCCTGATCCGCTAGAGCGGATTTCACGGCCAGCATCACGCGGCTGATTTCCCCCGATGACGCGATCTGGCGCAGCGGCAACAACGGCTCGCCCGGATTCGGGCCGAATTGGAATTCCACCGATTCGAAACCCTGCGGCCCGGGTTCCGTTAGCGTCTTGAGCGGCGCTTCGAACGACGATTGCTTGAACCCTAGATCCTTGAGCTGCCCGGAAATTTCCTTCGCCAGCTTCGGCGCGGCCTTGCGGCGGAGCGTAGCCAGGGATTTTCCGCCGGCGTCTAACGTGGCCCGGCAGGCGGTTAGCTCGCGCTCCAGCGTTTCAAGTTTCTCGCCCCGGTTTTCAATCGTGTCCAAGCGGGCGGCAGCAGCGTCGCGGCGGGCGAGTACGTCGGTTAGGGAGGGGCCGTATTTCCGTTTTAAGGATTCCAGCAGGTTGACGCGCTCTTCGAGAGTGGCGGCTTCGGCGGGGTTGATGTCGAGCTCGTCGGCGTAATCGGCTAGATTTCCCTCCAAATCCTGAAGCTCTAGGCAGGCGGTCTCCAGCGATGCCGTGCGCTCGCGGATCGACGGATCGAGCTTTTCCAAATCCCGCACCAGCCGCTGCACTTCAGTTAGCCGCTCCAGGATTCCATCATCGCCATTCAGCGCGGCGGTCGCGGCGGCGGCGGCTTCGACCAGGCGGCTCGCGTTAGACGCCCGTCTCCACCGGTCCTCCAAATCCTTCTCGTCCTCGGGCTTGAGGTTCGCCCCGTCGATTTCCTGCAACTGATAGCGCAGCAAATCCAGCTCCTGTTCGCTGGCGTTTTCCGCATGGCGGATCTCTTCCAACTCGACGCTCTTCGCCCGCCACGAACGATAGGCATCCCGATAGTTGGACACGGAAGACTCCGCCCCGGCATAGGCATCGAGCATCGCAAGCTGCCGCTCGGTCGAAAGCAGCGACTGGTGGTCATGCGGCCCGTGCAAATCCACCAGATGCTCGCCGAGCCGCTTCAGCAGCGCCAGCGTCACAGGGGAGTCATTGATAAATTGCCGGTTCGCCGTCTGCCCGATCACCCGGCGGATGATGAGTTGCGTGTCGTCGCAAGGATCGAGCCCGCCGTCTTCTAACACGGCGTTGACTTCCGACGCGTCCTGCAGCTCGAACACCGCCTCCACCGAGCAGGTTTCCTCGCCGGTCCGGATCAACGACTTCTCCGCCCGCTCTCCCAACACCAGCTTGAGCGCCCCAACGATCACCGATTTCCCAGCCCCGGTCTCCCCGGTGACGCCGATCAACCCGGCACCGAGTTCCCAAACGAGTTCATCGACCAAGGCGAGATTGCGGATTTTGAGGAGTGTGAGCATGCGTTTCGCGGAACGCCGCGATGATGCGAATCCCTTCCGCAGGAATCAACCGCCGAGTTCCGCCGTGTGAAATCCCCGCGCCATCGTCGCCGCATCCTTTCAGCTCACATGCGGCAATTCCGCCTGGGGAAAATGGGGTCAGTGGGGTTCGGGTGTTTGAACCGGGGCTCGGGCCGATCCTTTGGCGTGATCACGCCGTCGCCAGCGGTAGCATCTGGCCGTCGGCATCGGAGGTAAAGGTGCGTGGGGTTTCGCCGCTTCTGTAGGTGATTTTGTCAAGATTTGCACACTGACCCCATTTCCCATCGACCCCATTTCCATCGAAATCATTCAAGCCTCCGGCAATCCGGCAGGGATGCCGATGCCGGCGGTGATCGAGCGAGTGGACCGGCGGATCGCGGCGCTCTACCGGGGCGCGGATCTGAGACCCATGTCTGCCGGGGCCGGAGATGGCACGGGGGCGAGCCTGCAAGAAAAGGAAACGGATATTTTACGCCGGGATGATGCGGAGACCATCGCGGAGACGCTGGCGGAAGTTTCTCGCCTGGTCATCGAGTGGCACTTCGGGAACGGAGTGATGCCGCTGGCCCGCGTGGAGCTGGTGGTGCCGGTGCAGGAAGATTCCTCCCAGGTGGTCACGGCGGCGACGCTGCTGGCAGACCGGGGGGCGAAGGTCTCCACCTCCGCGCTGATGGACAGGCTGAATCTGCCGAAGGCGGTGGATGAGGGGGATGCGCTGGGGGGGGCGAAGGTTCAAGACTTCAAGACTCAAGAATCAAGAAAAGAGGTGGAGAATTCTTCATCTGACTCACAACTCTCAACTCAAGACCCTCAACTTCTTGCTCTCCGCGCCGCTCTCACGGCGGACCTGCAACCTCTCGGCGAGGCACTCGCAGGGGCATTGCAGGCGGGTGATCTGCCAGCGATGCAGGCGGCGCTGCGGAAGATTTCCGCGAACATGCCGGAGCTGGCGGGAGATGCGGCGAATCTAGCGGAAGTGCTGGCCGGGGAGTTTGCGGATGCGTTTCTGGGAGAGACGCAAGACGGCAAGACTCAAGACGCAAGACAAGAGGTGGAGAATGCGGGCAACACTGATGGTGCCCGCAAGGGATGGGAAACCCGGCGAGCAAACGGATGGGTGGCTGCACCGAAACTCATCACCGCCGAGCAGGCGGATCAGGAACTGGACAAGGGTTTCTTTGTCGCAAACCACCAAGGGGAAAAAAATCCGGTTCGGCGCGGAGTTGAAGCGCAAGCTCGATGATAAAGTCATTTCCGCCACCGATCGAGACGGCAGAAAGCAACGCCTGCACTGGGCCGCGCTGGCCGTCTCCGAAGGGGAGCCGGAAATCACGGACAGCCGCGGGAACACCCGCAAGATCTACGCGAAGACGTTTCGCAAAGGCCCCAAGCATCAGGACGTGGAAGTGATCGTGGATAGGGAAAGTCACGAAGCTGGAAGCCCGCGCGGATGGACTGTGGGGACACGCCGAGTGGAATTCCATAGGCCAAGAAAACAAGGCGGAGGGCTGGTGGATCTACCCAAGCCCGCGCTGGGACGCGCCGAAGGGGCAGGCGAATTTCTCGCCGGACCGGTTGATCTCCATCGGTCTAACGAACACGCCGCGCATCCTCGAAAGCGAGCCGGTATTTAATTCTCAGCTAGAAGACGAAACCACCGCAGACGGTCACAGACCGCCGCTACAAAACAATACCTCTATGGACCCGAAAATAATCCGCGAAAAACTCGGCCTTGCGCCGGAAGCCACCGACGAGGAATGCCTCGCCAAGATCGACAGCCTGACCACCGCCGCGACTGAAAAGGACGCGGTAGCAAACGAGCTGGAAGCCGCTAAGACCACCGCCACCGAGGCCACGGCCAAGAAGGATGAACTGGCCTGCTCGCTGACGGCAGCGGAGTCTAACATCATCAACCTGCGGGTCAGTGAGAATGGGGTCAGTGTGCAAATATTGACAAATCGACAGGGTGTCAGTCCTTGGAATTCAATTTCAAGGGGCAATCATCTCGAGTTCCTAGGTCGGGTGCTGGACAAACAACGTCCAGGAGCAGCGAAACGCGTTCGCCGTGTGGATGAAATGCCGATGAAAAGCCTTCATGGCCGCGAATCGGCTGTCCATCCGCAAGGGCGGACGCGTTCCGCCCCTCCTTGAGCGCCCATGACAGGTTGCTGCGTTTCTCTGCTAACTTTTTTGTCTCCCCCCCCTATTTTTCTTAAAGTATCGACCAAGCTGCGGTCACTTCTTGCTCATGGTATAAACTCCATCCCAGGACTCAGGAGGGTGTTCCGCCATCTCGCTGGAACGTTTCACGAAGACCTCGGTTAGGAAGTCATCCATGCCCGCCGCCATGGCTTGTTGGAAGAGTGGCAGGGCTTCGCCAAACCGGCCTTGGCGGTAGCAGCGCATTGCTGCCTCGAAATGCTCCAGTCCCGCTGGAGGAGTCATTTCACGTGGCCCCAGCACGGTGAATACCTCGACGGGCTTGGTCTTGCCCTTCACGCGGAGGAGGTCCACCGGGCGGCATATGAATTTCGGTGCGACCCGCTGCTGCACCACATCGCTGATCAGCAGGTCGAGTCCATACTCCTTGGTCGCGCCTTCTAACCGCGAACCCAGGTTCACACAATCGCCGATGGCGGTTAGTTCCGCCCGTTCCTGCGAGCCGATTTCCCCAACCACCGCCTCGCCCTGATGAATGCCGATTCCGATAGTCAACTCGGTGATCTTCCTCTCGCGCCACTTCTCGTTCAGAATCGCGAGTTCCCTGCGCATGGCCAGAGCCGAGTCCACCGCCTGGCAGGCATCATCCGCGAGGTCGGCCTCGCGGGAATCATTGCGGAAGCGCCCCCAGACGGCCATCATGGCGTCGCCGATGAATTTATCGACAGCCCCTTTGCGCTGAAAAACGACCGCCACCATTTGCTCGAAATACTCGTTGAGCTGCGTCACCATTTGCTGGGCGGTCAACACCTCGCTCATGCTGGTGTAACCCCGGATATCGGAAAAAAGGATCACGATGCAGCGCACGGCCCCTTGCCGGATCGAGTGGTAAGCCTCCGGGTGTTGGACGATCTGCTCCGCGACATCGGGAGAATGAAAGCGCATGATCGAGCGTTTCAAAGCCATCTTCTGACGCAGCTCTAGCAGGAAGTCATAGGAGAAATTGCAAATGCCGATCAGCCCGAAGGCAATCATGGGAGTGCTGGCGTTGACCACCAACGCGGCGTGGTTGAACAGCAGCATCTGACAGATCATGACGAAGCTCACCACTCCGAAGAGTGCCCCCATGGCAAGAACCGGTCGCCGGGATCGCGAGATCAACAACCAGGCGAGGGCGGACGCCGCGGCGATCGACAGCGGCGAAAACCACGCTGGCATCCCTCGCAGCAACTGCCCGGCCTTTGCGGCGGCATAAACTTGGGCGTGAATCCTCACTCCTGCCATCCTGCCCACGGCCGTTGGGTGATAGTCCTGTTGCTGGCTCGCCACGGTCCCTAGAAAGATCGTCTTGCCGGCGAAGCGTTTGCCGAGGCCGAAGTTGCTCTCCCAGAACGAAGGGACGAAGATTTCGTGCAGGGAAACGGGCTCGTAATTCGCCGGATCGCCAAACCGGACATAGTGGAGGTTGGAATCGGCGGGAAGGTTTCCTCCACGATTTTGGGATAGGAGGGTCGCGGCAGCAAACGAGTTCAGGGTTTGTTCGGGGAGCGCCGGATCCTGGGAATGATGAAAGCGCGTTTCGCGAATCACCCCGTCCGTATCCGGCCAGTAGTTGACAAATCCGATGCGTTCATCTGCCGGCCACTTCCGGGCAATGAGTCCTTCGAACGGAAGTTGGACGCTCTTGTTCTGACCCTTCTGGACCTCTTGGGAGACGAAATCCGCAGCCAGGATGACGTGCTTCCGGTATTTTTCCAAACAGCGGTGCAAGACCTCGTCACCTTCGGGGTGCGACCCGGACTGAGCGGGAAACATCAGATCTATCACCACGGTTTCCGCACCCGCATTCACCAACCGTTCGATCACGTGGGCATAGACCTCGCGCGACCATGGAAACACTTCGTTCATCAACTGCAGCGGACGCGAACCTTCGATATCCTCGGGGAAGGCGGACGAATCCTCCTCTAGGGCGAGGCTGGCCGCATCGATGCCTAGCACGACCACGTCCGGGTCCGCCGGAGTTTTCAAGCCAAACGTATGGATGAAATCGTAAACCTTCCATTCAAGAAGTTGCAACGGCTGTGAAGCCGTAATCGCCAACGCTCGGTATGCCGGGAGCTGTTCCTGCTCATCGGACAGTGGCCGGGTCCAGTCGTCGAGGTGCCTTGCCACCATCACCACGCCGCCGATCACAATGGCAATTGCTGCGAAGACCAAACTACGTTTTTCGCGGGTGCCCCGGAACAGGCGGCTGCTCATGGGCCTAGTTGGAACCCGCCCCCCGATCCGTCAATCGTTTTGTTGACTAAATCTGTGGAGGAAGGGCCTTGGGCCGTCCCGAGAATTACGGTGAAATTTTAGTCTGGCTGGACCGGATCACGATACGTAGTCTCCGCCACTGTTCCGCTCATCCTCAAATCCATGAAATCCTCGGCCTACTGTCCTTTCGTAATCTTGGCATTGGTGACCACGCTAGCTTCGGCGGCATCCCCACCAAGCGATCCCACCCGCTTGGGCGAAGGCGTCCGGCCACTTGCCGTGCCCCGGTTGCTTGACGAGACAAGCCCCACCGAACTCGGAGTGGTGGACGACAATGAATTTGCACCGGAGTCTCCTGGCGACGACGACATTGGCCAGCAATTGATCCTCAAAGAGGCGGAACGGGAACGCTGGCTCAACGCGCAAGTGGATTCCTTTTTGTTCTGGGCCGACAATCCGGCCAATCTCTCCAAGGGGGGAGATGAGGATGTTTTCTGGGGCAGTCAGATCAGTCTTGGCGCACAGCCCCGCCTTGCCGAGCGACTCTATCTCGACGCGTTCGTCAGCCAGCAGTTGTACCGGTATAGTGAAAACAGCATCCTCGACTATGAATACCTGCAGGCCAGCCTCGGCTTGATCTATCTGGAATCCCGCCTCTCCGACTCCATCATCTTCATGCAGGGGCAGTTTGGCCGCACCACTGGCGACAACTTCGGCCAAGGTGTACTCAATAGCTTCTCCCTCCTGGGCGGTATCCAGAAAACCGTGCTATTCGACCGTCGCAACAGTCTTTACATGAACCTGATGGGAGACTGGGATGTCGCAAGCGATATCGACAACCTCGACCATGCCGAATACATCGCCGACCTGACTTATCGATTCAAGATCATGCGTGATCTGGTTCTATCCGCATCCTACCGTTTCACTTGGTTCGACTACTACAATGTGGACCGCTCCGATGGGCTGAACATCCTCGGAGTCTATCTGACTTATTCGCCCTACAAGTGGATGAATATCTACGCAGGAGGCACATTCAACATCAATGACTCGGATGTGGACACGTTTGATTATCAAGCCACCAATCTAGGTGGCGGACTCGGAATCCAGATTCGTTTTTAGCATCCAGAACCAACCATCATGAAGACCTCAATACGATATATCCTCTGGTTGTCAGGCTTCGCCGCCAGCTATGCATCCGCGACTCCGCTGAGTGAAGGCGAGCTCACCAGGGTGATCAACGATGTGAGAATCCTGCCGCTGGAGGCCAGCCCTTTGGCCGCGAAGCCGGGAGCCCGGATCAGCGGTCGCACGGCCGTCTCCACCGGCGCACAGTCGCGGGCGGAACTGCGGTTTTCCGACAAAACCCTCACCCGCATGGGTGCCAATTCCATTTTCCGCATGGACCAAACGACTCGGACTGTGGACCTGCAAAAGGGCGTGATCCTGCTGCAGGTTCCCAAGCAGTTGGGCGGAGCCACGGTCCGCACCGCAGCCGTGACGGCGGCCGTGACCGGCACCACCGTGTTGTTCGAATACACTCCGGATGGCTTCATCAAGATCATCGTCATCGAAGGGGAAGTGGACGTTTCCCTGAATAAGGACAAGAGCAAGTTCAGAACCTTGAAAGCCGGAGATATGTGGATTTCCCGGGCGGATGACAAGGAAAGTCTGCCATTGCCCGTGCAAGTGGATTTGGCACGATTGCAAAGGACTTCGATCTTGCTCAACACCGCCGAATTTGCGCCGCTGGGCAATCAGAAATACGTGGCGGGCGCGCTCAAGGATCAGGGCGACAAGAAGGCGAAAGGCGAATTGCTCGACACCGCGTTTCAAATTGAAGGGCGGGGCAGGAACGTGACACTGCTGCTGGCGGACCGCGAACATATCAGCGCGATCCCCGCCCCTCCGGTGAAGCCGCCAGCCCCGAAACCCAACAAGGCGGTCAATATCCCCGGCGCCACCGTGTTCGGCGACCGATCGACCATCAACACATCTTCCCCTTCGAACGCCTTCAACAGTGTCTCTGGCGGCACTGGGCCATTGCCAGGGACCGAGTATATCCCTGGAAAGGATGATGTTTTCGGCCAATACGCATTTGACGAGCCACAAGCGTTCCCGGGACTCGACGCGACTCTAGCAGAAAGGAAGTCGTGGTTCGTCATGATCGGTGATGAACTCAACATCGCCGGCAACCCTTCGGTGGACTCCACGGCCGGGCCACGGGACCTGATTCTGGGGGCGACCGGCAATATCAACTTTTCCGACTCTCCACCTGTCGGCGGAGCCGCCGTTGCGACATCGAACCAATGGACACTTGACAACAACACCCGCTCTTTGGTTTTCGCATCGCTTTCCGGATCGATCAACTTTGACGAGTTCAATTTGATGGGTTCCACCCAGTTCGTGGAATTCTATGCCAACGGGCTGTCGTCGGATGTGAATATCAATGCCTTTGAATCGGCCCAAATCAGCCTGCCAGGTGGCGGATTCGAATCTATCGCCGGCCGGGACATCAGGATCTCCGGCGCATCCATTGATGCGAAGACGATCAGTCTGTCCGCCGGGCGCAACCTAGAAGTGGGAGCGCCGTCTGCCCCGGCGACCCGGCTCGCCGCGTCTGAATCGCTCACCCTGCGGGCGAAACTAGGCGTGAAAATCTCCAACAGTTCCGAGCTGCGCAGCCTTTCCAACCTGGGCAACGCCCAAGTCCTGATAGAGGCCATGAACGGCAATGTCGAAGTGCTGCAGAACTCAACGGTGGAGGCTGATGTTGTTAGTTTGGCTTCCCACCGGGGCGACGTCTCACTCATGGACTCGACGATCTCGGCGCGGGAAATCAAGGCCCGGATCTTTGATACCGGGGGAACACTCCTGATCAGCAATGCAATCCTCGGCCGTGGCACCAACGCCTCGGATCTGATCCGACTCTATGGCGAAGGCTCGCAAGGCGTTCGTTTTGTGGGCGACACCACCCTGCGGGGCAACCAGGTGGACATCGCCGGCACCCGCGTGTCGATCGATCCCGGCAGCCAGGTTCGCCTATCCAATCCCGGCGGAACGACCGTTTACGCCAATTCGCACCTCTACAACAACCAGATCAACGGGAATTTCGTCGGTCTCGTCAATGGACCAAACGGCAGCAACCAGATCCAAGTGAACCAACAACCCTACGCCAATCGGCCGAAGTATTGAGTGGCCTCATGACTCGCCCGGAGCGGAGGGCTGCACCAAGGAGAGGAGCGCGCCCAAACCCGCCATTTGGTTTGGTTAATACATCTCCGCGGGGCTTACATTCTTACCCCTACTTCCGCCACTCGTCTATCAGCGATGCCACCAGAGCGGTCCAACCGGTCTGGTGCGATGCGCCCAAGCCTTCGCCGGTGTCGCCGTGGAAATATTCGTGGAACAGCGGCAGGTCGCGCCAGTGCGGGTCGGTCTGGAATTTTTCCGACGCGCCGTGGATCGCGCGGCGGTCTTGGACGTCGCGACTAAACATCTGGATGAGCCGGTTGGAAAACCCGTGCGCCATCTCTTCGAGCGTCACTTCGCCCTGCTCGGGATGGCTGGCCGGCACGGTGAAGGATTTGCCATAGGCTTTGCGCAGTTTGCGCAGCGCCTCAATCATCATAAAACTCGTTGGCAGCCAGATCGGGCCGCGCCAGTTGGAATTGCCACCCTTCAATTTTTCCAGCGCCTCCGCCGGTTCGTAACGCACCGTGCTGGACTTGTATTGCACGGGATTCTTCTCGTGAAACTTCGACAGCGAGCGCAGGCCGTAGTCGCTGCGGAACTCGGCGGGATTCCAGACGCACGACAACACCCGGCGCATCTGTTCCGGCTCGATGACGGCGAGGACGTGCGAGGTCTGGCCATCCACCTGCATCGTGGTCACGCACGGATCAACGAGGTCGGGGCGGTTCTTCAATATCCAATGAAAATTTCTGTAAAACTCTGGAAACGGTTTGATCCATTCTTCCTCCAACCGCTCGACGGCGAACAATGGAATCAATCCGACGAGCGAGCGCACGCGGAATTTGTGGAAGCTGCCGTTAGGGAACTCCAGCACGTCGTAGAAGAATCCGTCCCTCTCATCCCACAGTTCGTAGCCTTTGCCGCCGCGATCTTTCATCGCCGCGCCGATGTAGAGGAAGTGCTCGAAAAACTTGAATGCTAGATTTTCGTAGGCCTTGTTCTCCTTCGCGAGTTCGAGGGCGATGCGCATGAGGTTCAAGCAGAACATCCCCATCCAACCCGTCGCGTCGGATTGCTGTAGCTTCGCGCCGGACGCGAATTTCAAGCTGCGATCAATGAGCGTGATGTTGTCGAGGCCGAGGAAGCCGCCTTCAAAAACATTATTGCCCTCGTCGTCCACGCGGTTGACCCACCAGGTAAAATTCAAAAGCAACTTGTGAAAACATTTTTCCAGGAACAGCCGGTCGGGCTTGCCGCTGCGGATGCGATCCATGTTGAACACGCGCCAGACCGCCCACGCGTGGACGGGTGGATTCAAGTCGGAAAACTCCCATTCGTAGGCGGGAATCTGTCCGCTCGGATGCTGGAACTGCTCGAACAATAACAGCCAGAGTTGCTCCTTCGCGTAGTCCGGGTCAACGAGTGCGAGCGGCACGGCCTGGAACGCCAGGTCCCACGCGGCGAACCATGGATACTCCCATTTGTCCGGCATCGTCATCACGCGCATCGTGTGGATGTGCCGCCAGTGCGTATTGCGGATGGTCTTGCGCGACGCGGGCGGCTTCCAGTTAGGGTTGTCGCCCTTGAGCCAAGTGTGGACGTTGAATATGTAGATCTGCTTCGTCCACAGCAACCCTGCTAGCGCCGTGCGCTGGATGTGCTTCTCGTCCACGCTCACATGCGCGGGATGAATCGTGTGGTAAAACTCGTCGGCTTCGACACGACGCTCCGAAACGATCGTGTCCACCTCCGCGAGCGGATCGGTGAGCTTCTTGTCCGTGAGACGGAAGCGCAACACCACCGAGCCAAGCGCGGGAACTTCGAGCTTCGCATAATGCAAACCCGCTTTCGAGCCGCTGTTCGCAGGATTCACGCAATCATCTCCACCGATGATGTGGCGATGGAACGCATCCTTCACGAACGGCGTACGGCTCTTGGCGTCGTTGCCGAAGACGCGTTCGCAGTTCGTATCGTTTTCGGTGAACAACGGTGTTGCGCCCGGCGGACCGTGAAATTTAAGCGCTCCGATCGAATACGAAACCGGCAGGTTCGCGAGCGGATCCACATCCTTGTCACCCACTTCGAGCGTGGTGTGCCTGGCGGACTTTCTTCCAAGCTTGATGGCTGGCACAGGCTTGCCCGGCGGCGTCCAGCCCCAGGTGTTGCGGAACCAAAGCTGCGGGAGGACGTGGATACTCGCTGCCTTTGCCGCGCGATTGCAAATCTCGATACGGATGCATGTGTCGTCCGCACCCGCCTTCGCGTATTCGATGAAGATGTCGAAGTAGCGGTCATCGTTGAAGATGCCCGTGTCTAGCAACTCGAACTCACGTTCCTCAGGCGAACGCTTCTGGTTTTCCGCGATGAGTTGTGCATAGGGAAATTCCGCCTGCGGATATTTGTAGAGGAACTTGCAGTAAGAATGCGTCGGCGTGGCGTCGAGGTGGAAATAATATTCCTTCACGTCCTCACCGTGGTTCGCCTCGCTCGGCACCAGGCCGAAGAGCCGTTCCTTGAGAATCGGATCGCGACCGTTCCAGAACGCCCAGCCGAAAACGAGTAGTTGGTATCGGTCGCACCAACCGGCGATGGCGTCCTCGCCCCAACGGAACGCTTTGCTGCGCGCGAGATCGTGCGGGAAGAATCTCCAAGCGTCGCCGTCCTCGCTGTAATCTTCGCGCACCGTGCCCCACGCGCGGTCGGAAACGTAAGTGCCCCACTTGCGCCACGGCGGGACCGTTTCAGTCGAGCGCTCAGCCAGGCGGTTTTGTTCGGCGGTGGTCACTTATTGATAGGGATTTGGTTTTGGCAGTCCCTTCTTAAATCGCACTTGGGCAGGGCCGCTTCTCGGAAAAGGAAGCAATCAATCTCCGGGCTTTGCCTCATCCTGACCAACTGGAACCCGAGGTAATTTTGGGGAAAGCGAACCCGGCTCGCTGTTGTGATAGGTGTGGCAGCTTGTGCAGCGACTATCAATTCCTCCCTTGGGACTGTGACACTCCACACAAGACTTGATCGACGGCAGGTTAAGATCGCTCGTGAGCGCACTGGTCATCACATTGTGGCAATCAAGACAGCTCAGCCCCTTCTGGTGCATGTCGTGATTGAATTTACCCAGCCCCATCCACCGGTCCGGGGTCGCGACCTTCTTGATCACGGGAGTCGCATTGTCACTCGCGGGTTCCGAAACGTCATGGCATGTCGCGCAACCGGCGAATGGCGCCCGGAGGCCGCCGGGGATTTCCCCCTTCATGTCCGCAAAGAATACCGCGCGTTCCAGGTTCTCACCCGTTTTATATAACTTCTCGATGCCTGCCTTCTTTCCCCTGACGTAATCATTGAGTTCATCCTGACTGGTGATGCCCTCATGGATGCGGCCGTATTCCTCGTATTGAATGTTGAGGCTGCGCAGGAATGCCCGGACATAGTGCGGATCGCCATGCGGCAAATAGATCCCGGGCTTGGTTTTGTTAGCGGCAGTTTCCGGATCGATCTGCAGGGTATGGCATTCGACACAATGCTTTCCGTAGGTGATCGGCCGTTGGTATTCACCCCTGCCGTCGCGCTCGTGACAGTCACTGCAATTCAGAACTCTCGGGATCTTGCCCGTCCGCAGGTGGACCTCGTGATTGAATTTCAGCGGGTTTGCATCGCGGACTCCCTCTCGGATCTGCCGGAACTCGGGGTGATCGGTATGAAACGCGGTGATCACATCGGTATAGCCTTTTTCCGGCCGTTCACGCGCTTGGATCTTCAGGTCGGCGTTGGATGTTAGGGCAGGGAGTGCGTGTGGGGCGGTCTTCGTTCCCATTTCCCGTGATGCGGCCATGAGTTCGGCGGAACCGTGGCATGACGTGCAGTAACTACTGCTCACTTCCGGCATGAATCCGCTGTTCTGATGTTCCTTGTGGCATTCGTGGCACGCGTATTCGGCGGCCATGTTTGGCTGATGGAACTTCTTGCCCTCGTGGCAGGACAAGCAGTTCGCGTCCATCGCGGAGGACTCGAGCGGTCCCCTTTTGATCAATTCGGCTGGAGCCAGTCCGTGCTTGAATACATCGAATGCCTTGGAGTGCCACGCATCCACACCCTGCGTTGCTCCCTCGTGACAAGCGGCGCAGTTGCTGGTGTCGCCGCCTGAAATCTTCATGTGGATGTCGCCGAAAGCCGCACTTGCGTGAACGCTCGACAGAGAACCTGGATTGATGAATTCATCCCGCCAATTGCGGCTGATGCCTACGCACAGAATGAGCAAACTGGCGATGATGGTGAACGCGACCACACGCTTGCGGATGGATCGAAGGGTTCTGCGCGGCTGGCACTTGGGAATCGCGTTGCAGCAGGTTCCGTCCGGAAAAGGGCCGTTCTCACACTTGCCACCGCCGCTTCGCGGGCGCGTGCATGTCCAGTGACCCTTCACCTCTCCCTGTTTCACGGCCAGGCGTGGCGCGCACTCATAAGTCGCCCTGCACTTTCCCTTGGGTGATGGGCCGATCCGGCATGGGCAACCCTCGCAGAGATGCCCGCACTCCCAATCCAGATTGGGGCGCACATACTCCTTGGAGGGAAACACCGGTGAATGTTGGCTGGCTTTCATGACACGGATCCGGAAAACGCATGGACGAGGATGATATGCAGCACGCTGAAGATCAGCAGGGAATAGCTGAGCGGAATATGCGCGAACAGCCACAACCGCAGGGCCGACTGCAACGAGTAATGGTAATCCAGCATGTGCTTCCGGGCGACGAGTTCCCTCAGTTGATCAAGCATTTCACGCTCGCCTCTTTTGACATATCTTTGCACTTCATCAAACTGGGACGCGTGCGCGGCCTGCGGGGCGCGCGACTGCCGCAGGTGCGCCCACCGGTTGCACGCCCGGGTGAAAAACATCCCGAGTCTTTTCGAATAGAACTCCGCGATGACAGGCGAGGTCTGGCCGTCCACGCCCGCCAAGACCAGCGCTTCGGCTTCTTCACGCAGACTTTTCCGGGCATAAGGGATGCGCTCGAATGGGGTCTCGTATCCGGCGACTGTGAGCATCCGTGGAAACGCGCGGCTGATCCATAACCCGAGCAATCCCGTCACAAACACAATCCCATAGCACAAGGCGAGAAGCTGATGAAAAGTCCCCGCGGGCCATGAGCCGCCGATATGTATGAAAAACAACGCGCCTGAGAAGACTCCCACGTAGAGATGCAGTTGCAGCCAGAAGCTGGCACTGCCAAGACGCAGGAAAGGAACCCGCTTTCTCAGGTTGAAGAAGGTTAGAAACAGCATCAATGCGAACAACGCCCAGCCACTCAGGTAAGCGTGGCGCGGATACAAAGGCGCGTATTTGACATACGCTGCCAGCAGTCCGCCGACTGACAGAATGGTCAGCAACGTGCTGCCGAGCCTCCTGCGGGTGAGTTCTATTTCCTTTTTAGCCACTGTGTGAGGGAGGTTACCCGGGTTAGATCCGTCCGGCTGAGGGCATCGTGCGGGCAAGCATTCAGACAGGCGGGGCCGCTTGTTTGTTCCACGCACAAGTCACACTTGGTCGCTTTCAGGATGGGTTGATACTCTTCATCCACCAGAAACTCGCCTGTGCTTGATCTGACCTCGACCATGCGAATCGAATCATAGGGGCAATTCGCGGCACAGGTGCCGCATCCGATGCAAGTGGCCGGATTGATCACGACCTCGCCGCCAAAGCTTGTCCGGTGAATGGCACCGGTCGGGCAGCCGATCATGCACACCGGGTCCACGCAGTGCATGCAGGCGTTCGCGATCATCAGGTTGTCGATCATCGGTCCATGCCGCAGGAAGCGCGGGTTGCCATCGTGGGTGGATGCGCACGCGCGCACGCAATCGTCGCAACGGGTACACCGGTCCATATCAATAACCATCGCCTTCGTGCCATTGAAAAAGCGATGCTCCGCCATGAACTCCATTACGCTGGCTGATGGCGCGTTGTCATCTTCAAGCGAGCGCGTGTCCGCCGGTTCTGACATGCCTTTCAAAACGGGACTGGATGAAAAGCCTGTTTCCGACCGGTTCGCGTATTTCTCCAGCGAAGCCGTTGGAATGAATATTAGATGCGAGTATCCCAACGAGCGCAGTGTGTACAGAGACTGCATCTCCTGCTGCGGATTCTTCCAGTGGTTCGCGATTTCCTCATAACCAAACACACTGCCCGCTCCGATGTAATTCAAGGTGCGTTCACCATTGCCGTGTTTCTGGCTTACCCGACAGAATCCGGCCCTGATCATATAGATCCCATTGCTATATTCGCCTTCCCTCACGATGAGGGGCTCGTGCGCCGATGTCGCCGGATCCGCGTCCTTCGCCAGCCTGAGGTATGCCCCGGACCAATTGTATTCGCCGAAACTTTCCAGTTGGGCCTCTTCACACAACTGCACATAGCCGGACTCGTCCAAGTGGCTGAACAGCGGGTGATGCATCAGAAAAATCTTCAGGGAGTTTTCCCGATATATTCGATCGATCTGATTCTTCAACGCGGAATCATGGCGCATGATGTCCCGCAGCCCTTCCCAACTGAATTCCAGCAGCCGGGCCTGATCCGTGGATGCCACCACGGTGGCGGTCCTCGGCATGCGGCTGAGCGCTGAAATCTCCCCGAACATCTGTCCCTTTTTCAGAGCGACGGTCTGCGCGTCGGAAACAATCTGTGGATAATCCTGTAAATAAACAGAACCACGGTTCTTGTTGATGGAACCTTTGGGATTATCGCTCGCACGCGGGGATTTCTTGCTCCATCCCTCCGGCTCCGGGTTGTTGTTCCACAATTGGGCGAGGCGACCGATGAAACTCTTTTTGACACTTGGCGCGCGGCCCAGCAGTTGGGGATCGATATCCGGACGCAGGATCACCTCGACCTCGCCCTCCAGAACCAGGAAGGCGGAGGTGCCGTAGTCGTCCTTGCGAAGGACGATCTCTCCAGCGGAATACTCGCGCACGGCCGAGTCCGCCCGCAAGATCTCGCGCAACGGCGTGCTGGCAGGAAATGCGCTCTCGTCCATACTAGCGAACGGTTCCGTTGCCATCAACATATCCAGCGTGGCCTCGCTCATCGCGGGATCCAGCGGATCATCCCATCGTTTCGGGCGGGCCGCCTGGCGGGTGATGCTTGCCAAATTGTTGTCGGATTTTGCCATAGGAAACGCTTCAGGCATCGATCACCAGTTTCCCCGTGGGCCGGCAGATGCAGCTAAGGCAGGTGCCTTCTTCAGGGGCATCGCCTGGTTCCAGAACGTATTCGACAGTGCCTTGCTTGATCGCCACAAGGCAAGTTCCGCAACTGCCCGCGCGACACCCACCTTCAATGGTGGTAATGCCGTTTTTTTCGGCAAACTCAAGAAGGTTGGCCATCCCGGAATCCCACGGTACGGTTTTTCTGGAACGGGCGAACTCGATCGGTATCACCGCTTGGTCGCCTGTCGCGGATTTGGCCTTGGGTTCTTGCGGCCCGCTCTTGACGGTGGCCGGGCCGAAGGCTTCGAACTTCACATCTTTCTTCGGCACCCCCCAGTCGTACAGGCCGTGGACGAGGGTGTCCATGAATGGCCCGGGGCCGCACAGATAGTAATCGTAATTGCTGGAAGGCAGAATCTCCTTCATCAGATCAATGGTGACACGGCCCTCGTGGTTATATGTCTCGCCGCGGACATCCCCGTCAAGCGGGCGGCTGTAACAGATGTGGAGCCGCATGTTTGGATTGGCCTTTTGCAACTCGATGACCTCGTCACGGAACATGTGGTCAACGCTGTTGCGACAGCCGAAGAAGAAATAGACTTCCCTGTTGTCTTTGATATGGGTCAAGAAACGGGCGATCGCCAGCATGGGCGTGATGCCAATGCCGCCGGAGATGAGAACCACGGGGCGATCGACCTCGACATCGAGAAAGAACCGGCCGCCGGGAGCTTTCACGTCGAGGATGTCACCTTCCCTCACATGGTCACTGAAGTAGCTCGAAGCAATACCCGGCGGGATTTCGGGTTCGTTCGCCGGCGGCAATGCGCGCTTGATCGTGACTCGGTAATGATCGTCACTCAAAGCGCCATCCGAGAGCGAATAACAACGGACTAACGGCTTGCTCGCATTTGGCGGATGCAGTTCGAAAGTCAGGTATTGACCGGGTTTGAAGGGCGGCAGCGGCCTGCCGTTGTGGGGGGTGAGATAGAATGAGTAGGTGTCCTCGCACTCTTCCACTTTCTTGGAAACAGTGAACTTGCGGTATCCATTCCAGGCGGATTCCGGGGCCGCCTGCGCCTTGAGGTTCAGGATCTCGATTTTCTGATGGAGCGCGTCGAGTTCGAGTCGATTGCGTTTCGCTTCGAAACGATACCTAGCGGCGACCGCCCACCATTGAGTGGCGACGTATCCTAACATGAGGACGCCACCGGTCACCCCGATCGTAAGAAGTGGACTCGCAAGTGCCGAACGTAACAAGATCTCGTAATTCACAATCTCGATGCTGTGGATGGATTTGGAAAAGTTCCTTTTTCGTTAAAGTGTTAAAAATTCGAGTTGCACGGGTTGACCGGGCGGCGCGTTGGCGGCGCCTTATTGAAATGGATATTTTGAACCAAGCAGCTCCATGGACCAAACTATTGACACGCGGCCCCCGGGCACAAGCCCGGAACGAGGATTTCCGCGATTTATTCCAGGGGCGCTGCGGAACATGGTTCGGGGTGAATTGTTGTCTCCTATATTAGCTTGCCACATCGGCCCTCGCGATCTTAAGAATCAGTTTGAGTGAGGAAGGATCAGCTATTCTTAACTGCAATGATCTCAGTCTGCCTCTCGCGGGTCGGGGCTGGGGAGCCATTGGACGCGACAAAGGCGCTCGGCTCGCAGACTTGCATGACCAGCGGTTGCCATGGCGGGGCAGGGCTTGATCGTGGTGCCTACCACATTTGGAAAAACCATGATCCCCATTTCGCCGCCGCCGCCACGCTGACCAATGGCCGCTCCAAGGCGATGGCCAGGCAGCTTGGGATCGAGAGCGCAGCGAAATCCATTAGCTGCACGATCTGCCACTCCCCGACGCGCGATGCTCTTCCAGCCGCCCTTGCGGCACCTCCAGAAGGGCACAAGTTGGACAGCGGTGTCTCCTGCGCCAGTTGCCATGGTCCTCCGGAGAACTGGCTGCTTTCACATACTCGCCCGGAATACCCGAAAGACGCACTGGCGCGGCTTGGCATGAGGCCGTTGGCCAGCGCCTACCAGAGGGCTAACAGTTGTGTCGCCTGTCACCAGAATCTGAGCGACGAGCTTGTGAAGGCGAAACACCCGCCCTTGATCTTCGAGCTGGATGGCCTGCTGGTCGCCGAGCCCAAGCACTGGCGCGAAGATGAGGGATTTTCCAACGCCAAAACATGGCTGGTGGGCCAGGCGGTGGCCTTGCGCGAGGCTGCGGCGCATGCCAAGCGCGAACCCGGCGAACGCAGGACCGCCGAGATTGAGGCCATCAGGGCATTGTTGAAAGCAACGGGCACCGGCTGGGATGACTCCGGCAAGGATCTGGTCCGCTCGGCGGATGACTATGCAAAGCGGATTTCCGGCGCACCGATGAGTGATGCGCAAAGTCGTGCGATCTTGTCCAAGCTGCTGGCCAATCGGACTCCATTTCAATCCGATGCGTTCGGCGGGGTTTCTCGGGAATTCCGCTCGTGGTCCGCTGGCTATTATGCCGAACGTCTGACATTGGCGATGGATCGTCTGAACCAGTCGCTCGTCGCATCCAGACAGCAAGCCTGGCTCGCGAAGGTTCTTCTGGACGAGCTGTTCGATGCCGCGAAACCTCCGGAGAGCTTTGACGCCGCCACTGCCGACGAGTTCGTTAGAAAGCTGGAGCAGTTGGCAAAACCGCCCATCAACGAGGAGCAGGACCGGTGAGCCACAATCAATGGAAGTTCTAAACCCATGAGCGGCGGATTTTTCAAAACAGTCAGTCGTCTGTTGGTCGCTTCCTCGTGCTTCCTGTTGACGACCTGTTATGAACCGCCGCATGAGCGGACTCCGGAATGGGATGTGGCCAGCGGCGGGGAGCGTCCGGATCGCCTAACCGCGCAGCAGGCATTGGCCGCTGCCATGCCGGAAGGCCCCGACTCGTTCTCTCCCGATCCGAGCTTGAATCCGGCACCGGAACCGCGCTTGCCTGTTCTTGAGATCACGCAGGAGACGACCGTCTCTAAAGATTCCTTGCTGCCACCGTCCCAGTTCAATCCCGATCCAGGTATGGGGATGGATGGGGGGAAAAAAATGGCGGCGCCAGGAGAGTCCGGGGCCATCGCCGGCCAAGCGGAGAAACTGCCGGGGAGCGTCCGATTTTTCCAAGACGATTTCGGTGACCACGATGACCGTTTTTTCAGACGGGACGCGGGCGGCCCGAAGGAGTTCCCCAAGTTCATTCCGACCATCCCCGACGACATGCAATTGCCGCGTCAGGGATTGGAGCTGCGACGAACCGAGGCCGAACTGGTGCAAGGACCGGATCCCGGGGATCGTTACCAACCAGACATCGGGGAACCGTTCTTGTTGCCGAGAAAAGGTGTCCGCTACGAGGAACACATATCCGGGAACTGGCACGCGGGTCATAACGAACATTCCAGCAATCCCTCTAACGCCAACACTGTCGAGGACCGCTACCGCATTGCGACGGGAGTGTGGAATCGTTACCTGGATGACAGCGTCGCCGAAACTCCCTATGAAAGAAGGACACCCTACCTCTGGCACCCATACTACCAAAGTGTGCTGAAAGGAGACGTTCCGGTCATCGGGCAGGACATTTTCGCTTCGCTCACCCTGCAAAACACCACCGACATCGAGGTTCACGAAATCCCCATCCCCTCGGGCGTCAGCACGGCGCGGCCTGACAGTTCGGAGTTTTACGGCAGGGGCGATCAGACCATCATCAATACTAACACCAGCCTGACATTGGATCTCTTCAGGGGCGAGACATCATTCAAGCCCGTCGAGTGGTTGTTCCGCATCCAGCCCGTTTTAAATACCCACTATATCTCCGGTTATGAGGCAAATGTTATCTCGCCGGACCCGCGCGGGCTTGATCAAGCGACGGCTACGGCTCCGAGCAATTCGGGAATCGTATCCCCCGGAAGGCTCGATGCGTTCCTTGATTCCTTGCTTTTCCCTGCCAGATCGGACTTTTCGCATACCAAAGCCACCGAACGGCTTGAGGACTATGTCGGCTTGCAGCAGTTGTTTTTGGAATCGCACCTGTTGGATCTATCCGAGAACTATGACTTCGCGGCGTTGCGGGTCGGCACCCAGCCGTTCAACGCGGATTTCCGCGGCCATGTGTTTGTTGACTCGAACTGGGGATACCGGCTTTTCGGGAACCTGCGGAAAAACCGCATCCAATACAATCTGGCCTTGTTCGACCCCTTTGAGAAAGAGTCATTTTCAGAACTGAACACTTTCGACGACCGCAACCAGAATGTACTCGTCGCCAACGCCTATTGCCAGGATTTCCTAACCGAAGGCTACACCGCCCAGCTCAGTTTTCTCGCGAACTGGGACAATGGCAGCGACAGCGGTCTAATCTATGACAGCGCTGGCAACATCGTCCGCCCGTCACCCATCGGCACCGTAGCTCCTCACGATCTGGAGGCCTATTATCTGGGCTGGAATGGGGAAGGCCACATCGGTCGCGCCAACATCAGCCATTCGCTCTATCATGTGTTCGGCGAGGACGATTTGAATGGCGTCGCCGGGCGTTCGGTTGACATCAACGCGTGGATGGCGGCGATGGAGGTTTCCGTCGATTATGACTGGATGCGCCACAAATTCACCTTGTTCTGCGCATCCGGGGATGACGATGCGACCGACGGCACCGCGACCGGATGGGACGCCATTGTGGACAATCCGAATTTCATCGGCGGACCATTCAGTTACTGGCAGCGACAGGGCATGAATCTAGGCGGAACAGCGGTGGCCCTAAAGCAGCGCCTGAGCTTGATTCCCGACCTGAGTTCCAACAAGTTTCTGGGTCAGTCGAATTTCGTTAACCCGGGCATCTTCATAGCCGGACTTGGCGAGGAATGGGAGCTAACACCTCGCTTGCGGATTTTCGCAAACCTGAATTACCTATTGTTCATGGAAACCGACACCGTCGCCACCGCGCTCCTCACCAACGATATTGATAGGGAAATCGGCTGGGATCTGAGCTTCGGCGTGGAATACCGACCTTTCCTCACCGACAACCTGAAGCTCAACATGGGGCTGGGCCTGTTGTTTCCCGGAGCAGGTTTCAAAGACATCTACAGCACGTCCTCAACCGGAGTGCCCGGTTATACCCCTGCGAATCCCCAAGATGTGCCGAGTGTCCTTCACAGCGGCTTCCTCTCTGCAACCATGACCTTCTGACAATGAATAGACTCAAGATTCATCTCGCATGCGCACTGCTCACCGGCGGATTGACTTTGTCAGTTTACTCCCAGGATGCGGCTACCGGTCACGGCAGCCTATTCGGCCCGCCTGTCGCCGCATCGGAATCCATGGCCCACACCGGTGCGGCCATCCCAAAACCTAACAAGGTGGATCAATCCAAGGCGGCGGTGATGCAAAAAAGCCGCGGCTGCATCGCCTGTCATGAGCACTCGAAAGATCCGCATGACAGTGAACATGTCCGCCTCGGCTGCACGGACTGCCACGGCGGTGATCCCACTCCGGGCCTGACGATGCGCCAGGCGCACCCGGCACCTCGCAATCCCGTTTTCTTTGAAAGCTCCGCAAACCCCAGCGCCAGTGATGTGCTGCTCAACCATGAATCCCCGGAGTTCATCCAGTTCGTGAACCCGGGTGATCTGCGCGTGGCCAAAAAAACCTGCGGCGACTGCCATGCGGAGTCCGTCGATCACGTCAACCACAGCATGATGCGGCATGGTGCGATGCTGTGGGGCGCGGCGGCCTATAACAACGGGGCATACCCGGTTAAGGATTCGATCTTCGGCCAAGCCTACGGTGCTAACGGAGTTCCTCTCGCTCTGCAAAGTCCGATCAAGGTCACCCCGGAAATGCAGCGGACCATGGGCATCGTGCAGGAGATATTTCCGCTGCCGCGCTTCAACGTCGCGCAACCGGGCAACATTTTCCGGATCTTTGAAAAAGGCGGGACCAAGCTGGGAGAACTCGGCAATCCCGATCCTTTCGATCCACCAGGCAGACCGCTCCGCCGCCTGGGAGAACGCGGGCTTGGCACGTTCTCCAGGGTCGATCCCGTCATCATCGGCGCGCACAAGACACGCCTGCATGACCCGTTGTTAGACTTCTTCGGGTCGAATGACCGCCCGGGTGATTACCGCTCCAGCGGATGCACGTCATGCCACGTTGTTTATGCGAACGACCGCTCGCCCTCGAATTCCGGTTGGTATAGCGCCTATGGCAACCAGGGTCTGTCATTCAATCCGGATCCGATGATTTCCAAGAAGGAAAAAGGCCATCCCATCGCCCACAGGTTCACCCGCAGCATTCCATCCAGCCAGTGCATGACCTGCCACATGCACCAGGGTAATCTGTTTGTGAACCCTTACCTTGGATATACTTGGTGGGATCAGGAATCGGACGCGGAGTTCATGTATCCGAAGGAACAACGCAATCCAAGTGATGAGGACATGATTGGATCGCTGCGCAAGAATCCCGAAGCTGCGGCCGCGCGAGGCTTGTGGGGCGATGTCAATTTCCTGGAGAAATCCGCCGAGCTGAATCCCAAGCTAAAGAACACCCAGTTTGCCGACTACCACGGCCACGGCTGGATGTTCCGCGGAGTGTTTAAAAAAGACCGTGAAGGAAATTTGCTGACCTTGAAGGACGAGAAGATTTCCCACGACGACAAGGACAAGTTCAAAAAGGCCGTGCATCTCAAAGACATCCACCTCGCGCTCGGAATGCAGTGCGTGGATTGTCACTTCCTCAACGATGCCCACGGCAACGGTTTGCTCCATGTCGAGCCAAGGGCGGCGACCGCGATCACCTGCGTGGACTGCCACGGAACCGTTAGCAAACACACCACCCTCGTCACTTCCGGCAAGGGCGGCACCCTATCGGAAAAAGGAAAAGTGGAACCCATCAATCTGCGGGAAAGCAACACGCCGTTCGGCCCGCGTTTCACCTGGAGCGCGGATGGCAAGCGGCTGATGCAGCAGTCCTCGATGGAGAAGGACCTCCAGTGGGAAGTGCCGCAGACTCTCGATACCGTCACTCCCGGCTCCGATCACTACAATATCATGAGCGCTTACGCAAAAACCCTGAAGCGCGACGGAAAAACCTGGGGAGCCGTCCCCGATGACCCGAGGAAATGCGGCAAGGAACTCGCCCACAGCAACGACGAAATGGACTGCCAGACCTGCCACACGTCATGGGCGACGAGTTGTTTCGGCTGCCATATCCCCATGGAGGCGAACTCCAAAATGGCAGCTAACAAGTTTGAGGGAACCACTTCCCGGAATTTCAGTTCATACAATCCGCAGGTGGTGCGCGACGATGTCTTCATGCTTGGCAAGGACAGCACGGTCAAAGGAAACCGGCTGGCAGTATTGCGTTCGTCCAGCGCCATGGTGGTCGGCTCCCAAGGAGCGAACCGCGAATGGTTCTACACCCAACAGCAAACCGTCTCCGCCGAGGGCTATTCGGGCCAGGCCTTCAACCCCCACTTCGCGCACACCACCAGCGGCGTCGGCACCACGAAAAACTGCACGGACTGCCATGTCTCGGCAGCCAATGACAACAACGCGATCATGACGCAGCTCCTCGGATTGGGCACCGGCACGGTCAACTTTTTCGGAAGGTTCGGCTATGTCGGAACCGATCACCACGGGCTGCATGGGGTCGCGTGGACCGAGCGCACCGAGCCGCAGGCCGCGCTCGGCAGTCATCTGCATAAATTCGCCTACCCGGACAACTACAAGCAGCACCTTGCTAACAATTTAGTCCTGAAAACCGGCTATCATCATCACGCCAAGGGCGGCGTGCCCGACTTGCAGTTGCGTGGGGAATATCTCTATGCAGCTCTCGGGAAAAACGGCTTCGGCGTTTTCGATATCGCTAACATCGACAACAAGAATTTCTCAGAACGCATCGTCACCTCCCCTGTCACACCCTCCGGCCAGGACACGTTCATCAGAACCGCCCACGCCACCTCCGTGGCTCTACCTAGCACCCTGATCAACGATCCTAACCGCAACCGACTGCCTCAAAACGAGGAGACACCGATCGCCGCATACCACGGCTACGCCTTCGTGACCGATCTCGAGGAAGGCCTGATCGTGGTGGATGTCGCGACCCTGCTGGATGGCAATCCGGCTAACAATTTCATCAAACGCGCCGCCACCTTCAATCCCGACGGAGCGCTCAATGGTGCACGCCATGCCTGGATGGCCGGGCAGTGGCTCTACATCACCACCGCCCGGGGATTGGCTGTTATCGACGCATCGAACCCGGCGTCCCCGGTCTTCGCCGGCGGATATTCAGGCCCCGCCCTGCGTGACGCCCGTCAATCCACCGTGCAGTGGCAATACTGCTTTGTCACCGATGCGGATGGCGTGAGAGTCTTCGACGTTTCCAATCCCGCGAAACCCGTCGCGGTTTCAGGCGCGTCGGTATCATTGGGAAATGCAGGCGGCCTCTACGCTGCTAGAACCTATCTCTATGTCGCGAACGGTTCGGACGGCCTGGCGATCATCGATATCAAGAACTCGCAAAAACCGCGCGTCCTCGACCATTTCACCGCCGGCGGGAAACTAACCGATGTGCGCGATGTGCAGGTCGGTTCGGTGAACGCCTCGATGTATGCGCTCGTCGCCGACGGCCATCGTGGCATGCGTGTCATACAACTGATCTCGCCGGAGAACGTGCCCGGCCACATGGGCTTCTCACCCAAGCCCGAGCCGAAACTCATCGCCACCTACCCGACCGATGGGGCCGCGGTTAGCATTTCCCGCGGCCTCGACCGCGACCGCGCCGTGGACGAGAGCGGCCACCAGACCGCAGTCTTCGGCAGGCGTGGCTCCCGCCCATTCAATCTCGCTGAAATGAATGCCTTCTTCCGCAAACCGATTGCCGGAGAGCAAGGCGGACGCAACGGCCCGATCTACAAAGTTTCCGATGTGAAACATGGCGAAGATAACACCCTCGTCGATACCTTCGGAAAAACGTTGGCACCCACTCTCGAATTCACGATTCCGAAATCCGCAGAACGGGATAAACCACCGCCATACAGGGGTCGCTTGAGACAGCGAAGAGAACCCGAAGGACTCCAACGGTGAAAATCCACGTTCTGGAAATCTGACAAATCATCATGACAACCAACGTCAGCACCCTGCTGCGCGAATTTCCCGAGTTTCGCAATACCGCTCTGGCCGGCGAAAAGGTCATCATCGTCACCCGCGGCGGAAATCTGCGCCTCACCGCTGAGCCTCGCTCGGGGCCAAGGCTCGCAAGCTCATCGCTGCGGCGACAGAGCGAAGGAGAAGGTGCGTGGGGTTTCGCCGTTGCTGCAGATGACTTTGTCAAGATTTGCACACTGACCCCATTTTTTCCTGACCCCATTTTTTCGATTCCGGTGAAGGCTGAGCCGACTTGTTGCGGTCACCGCTTCGCTTTGGGCGTCCTCAAAAACGCCTCCACCTCCCCGACTGGCCTTGAGATGAAAACATCCTGTTTCCTCAACCAGCCCTTCCGCGCAAGCCTAACACCGAGGCCGAGGTGATGCAGGCCCATGGTCGAGTGGGCGTCGGGGTTGATGGAGCAGAGGACGCCTTTGTCGCGGGCGCGTTTCCACCAACGCCAGTCCATGTCGAGGCGCATCGGGCTGCAGTTCAGCTCGATGATGGTGCGGGTCTCGGCGGCGCAGTCGATGACCATGGCGTGGTTGACGGCGTAGGACTCGCGCTTGAGTAGCAGGCGGCCGGTGACGTGGCCTAACATGGTGACGTGCTCGTTCTCCATGGCGCGGCAGATCCGGCGGGTCATTTCCTCTTCGGTTAGCGTGAACGACGCGTGGACGGAGGCGACGCAGTAGTCGAGCTTGGCGAGCAGGGCGTCGTCGAAATCGAGGCTACCGTCCTTGAGGATATCGACCTCGGTGCCGGCGAAGAGGCGGAAGTTCTCGTAGCCGGCGTTGAGTTTGGCGATGGCCTCGATCTGGGCTAACAGCCGGGTTTCATCAAGGCCGTTGGCTTGGAACGAGGCTTTCGAGTGGTCGGCGATGCCGAGGTATTGGAGGCCGAGGTCCATCGCTTCGTCGGCCATGGCTTCGAGCGAGTCGTGGCCGTCGGAGGCGGTGGTGTGGTTGTGGAAGGTGCCGCGGAGTTGGGCGAGTTCGACGAGACGCGGCAGCGTGTGCCCGGCGGCGGCTTCGATCTCGCCGCGGTTTTCGCGGAGTTCGGGCGGGATGAAATCGAGCCCGAGGGCGCGGTAAATGTCGGCTTCCTCGTTGACGGTAGGAAGCGGGTGGCTGGAGCCTCCGGCTCCAGACGATGCAGCGGGCGTCTCGCCCGCAAACTTGTGTTGGGGAGCGAGACGCTCCCCTTCACGGTCTGGAGCGGGGACGCTCCAGCCACTTTCCGAGGTGGGGGTGAAGCCGTATTCGTTGAGCGAGAGGCCTTGTTTGAGCGCGAGCGAGCGGATGGCGACGTTGTGTTCCTTGGAGCCGGTGAAGTATTGGAGGGCGAAGGGGAACTGGGCGTTAGAGACGGCGCGGAGATCGCATTGGAGGCCGTTTTTCAAACGGACCGACGCCTTGGTGTCGCCGCAGGCGATGATCGAGGCGACTTGCGGCAGCGTGGTGAAATCCTCGCAGACGAGCGCGAGTTCCTTGGTGGCGACGAGGAAATCGAGGTCATGCACGGTCTCCTTGGCGCGGCGGAATGAGCCGGCGTAAGTGACCCGCGAGATTTCCGGGTGGAGGCGGAGGAGTCCGGTGATCTCCTCCACCAGCGGGGTGATGCCACCTAGCAGAAAGGTGTCGGCGAAGGTTTCGCGCAGGGCGATGGCTTCGAGGATTTTGGTCTGGGTCTTCGCGCCGAAGCCGGGCAGTCCGGCGACTTTCCCGGCGTCGCACGCGGCCTTGAGATCGGCGACGGAGCTGATGGCAAGTGCTTCGTAGAGGGCTTTTACTTTTTTGGGCCCGAGGCCTTGGAGGTCGAACAACTCGAACAGCCCGGCGGGAAACTCGGCGCGGAGTTTTTCGTAAAACTCCAGCTTCCCGGTGCTGGCGAGTTCGTGGAGCTTGTCGCGCAAGGCCTCGCCGATGCCCTTGATGCCGGTGAGCTGGTTCTTCTCCGCGAGCTCGACGATCTCGCCATCGTAATTTCTAACGGTCTCCGCGCCCTGGCGATAGGCGCGGATCTTGAAGGGGTTTTCGTCCTTCAGCTCCAGCAGCAGGGCGATTTCTTCGAGGACTTCAGCCAGGTTCTCGCGGGTCATGGGAAGAAGTTGATGGTTGGGAGTTGATGGTTGATAGAAAGATGAAGGGAATTCGGAGATCCGTTATTTCATCACGAAATCGGCGACGACCATGCGGTGGTCGCTGTGGCGGGTGGTGACGACGCGGCAGCGGACCGGGGTGAAATGGCGGGTCGCGTAAATGTGGTCGATGCGCAGGATCGGGAAGCGGCGCTGGAAAGTGTCGCCCCAGCCGGTTCCGGCGGCGGCGAAGGCGTCCACGAAATCACGGGCGAGCTGGCGGTGGACGACGTCGGTGGCGGGGGCGTTGAAATCGCCGCCGAAGATCGTGGGGGTGTTAGGGAACTTGGTGGTTTGTTCGAGGACTTGCTGGGTAAGCGCGAGTTCCCGTTGGCGGATGACGCGGTTGTTGCGGTGGTCAATCCAAGCGGATCGCTGCCACAGCCGCAGATCGGTGGCGGCGGTGGCGAGGTGGACATTGATGACTTCGATTTCCTGGCCGCTGGGGAGGCGGAGGGTGAGTTGTTCGTCGCGTTGGTTGGGGTTGCGGATTTCGCGTTGGATTTTCCAGCGGGTGACGAGGCCGTTGGTCTGGAGCGCGCGGTAATCGCCGTGGCCACCGTAGAGGACGTCGGCGATCTGGCGGACTTGATGGGGATGGATGTCTTGCAAGAGGACGATGTCCGGTTGCCAGACCGCCAGATCCCGCGCGGGATTTCCATACATGAAAAACGCGGAGTTCAGGGTGATCACGCGGATGATGGCTTTGCCTTCGTGGGCTTCCGCGAGGCCGGGAAGCGGGGCTTGCTTGCCGAAGTTCGCCAAGACCCGGGCTTCATCCGCGCCGACCAGCAGGGTGATAGTCCACACGGCGGTCACCACCAGCGAGAGCGAGGCGCGCAGGAAATAATACGCCAGGGTCGCTAACAGCAGCCCGACGCCGCCCCACAGCCAGATGGGTACCACCGTGAACGCCGCGAAGCGGTCCGGCTGCCGCGCGAAACAATAGACCGTGAAGATGTGCAGCAGCAGGGAAGTCCCCACCAGGATCCATCCGAGGCGGCGGCTGATAGATGGCATGTGGGAGATGGATTTGAAATTTGAAATCTCAAATTTGAGATCTCACATCCCCGGGATACCCAAGCCGCCGGTAAGTTTCTTCATCTCGGCTGCGGACTTTTCCTTGCCTTTGGAAATGGCTTCCTGGACGCCTTTGAGGACGAGATCTTCGAGGAATTCCGCGTCTTCCGGGTCGATCACGGACTTGTCGATCTTGATGGAAAGCACGTCTCCGGCGCAGGTAGCGATGACATGCACCTTGCCGCCGCCGACCGAGGCCTCGACGGTCTGGATGGCGAGTTCTTCCTGCTTGGCGGCGAGCCCGGCTTGCATCTGCTGGGCTTGTTTCATGAGTTTCTGGATGTTCATAGTTGGTTTGTTAGTTGGAAGTTTTCAGGGATTCAAATTGCGCGATGCCATGGCTCAGGGATCGGGTCGCCGGAATGATAGACGAGATGTAGGACTCGTCGATGCTTTGGTGCGGTGGCTTGGGAAGAAGCGTGGATTGTGAGCGGGCGCATCAAAAGAACTTCTCCCGTTTTCGCCAAACAAGTGACTTCACCATGATCCGCGACATGGGCGGATATTTGAGAGGTTTCGAGGATTCCAGTGCGGTGGGTGCCAGGACTTGCCCGGAGAGGGCCATTGGTGGAGTCGCAATCGTCCAGATGGAGGCGCACGGCTAACAGTTGTTCCAGGGTGCCGGCTGGCGGACGCGCGTAGTCGATGCCTTGTTTGATATTAGAGAGGTCGAAGTGGCGTTCCGTAACCGGTTTCGCGAAAGGGAACATCAGATCTTGGTGCCATGCGACTTTCCAGTTCGTGGCTGGAGTTTTGTTAAATGCGATGGCTTGGATGGCTACGGCTTCCGACGGGAGGTGGCCGGATTCAATGAGTTCACGTTTGAGGTTCAGTGCTGTTTCACGGACGACCGGTCGATCTAGCAGGCATCGCTCGCCCGCGCATTCAGAATGAAACAACGTGTTTCGGAGTTCCTCGAAAATCTCCTGTGAAAGAGAGCTTCGAACGAGAGTGAATCCTTGGACTTCCAAGCTCATCGTCCAACGGAGCGCATCAGCTCTTCGAGGGTGATACACATGGAAGGATCCGCATCCATTTCAGCTCTCCTGCGCAAGGCTTCGGCTAAACCGTCATCGTCATCTTCATATACCGGTGGCAGGGAGTGGAGGAGATTGGAGGCAAGCGTGGCACGTTCGGAAACAGTGAGTTTCGTGGCTTGAGCTTCGATGTCTGAAAAGTTAACCATGGCGGTGATTCTAGCCTATTGAAATGGGTGTGCAATATTCCTTTGACGCCGGGACTCCGCAAAAACGAGGACTAGAACCGTGGTCGTGGTGCCGAGGAAACCATTGACGATATCCATCATGGTTTCCTGGACGGACTTTTGAATGGCTGTGTCCAGAAACAGATCCGAAGAAAATTCGGCGATTTCCCAGAGCAGTGCGGCGGTGCATCCGGACAGGAAGGCAACCGCCAGTCTGCCGAGGGAGGTGGGATTGCCGGTCCAACGGGTTAGTAAAGGCAGGCTTTTCCATGCGAAATAGGTGAAGGCGAGGCCGCCGGAATAGTGGTTGATCCAGTCGATTTGCGTGCGCCAGTCTTTGACTGAAACAAACTGATGGAATATCAGGACGGCAATCGGTGCCCAGATACCGGTGTTCCGGAGGAGTTGGATAAGTTGCTTCACAATAAATGATCAGCTCAGGACTTTCCCTTCGAATTTCACCAGCGCGGCTTGGATGAGCGGGTCGTTGTGGAACGCGTCTTCGATGGCGGCGATGACGGGCACGGGTTCGGGCGGCTTGGCCTCGGCGGCGGGCTTGTCGTTTTTCCACGGCGGTTGCTCGGCCGGAGCGGGGAGTTCGCTGACTTCCGGGGCGTCGGCGATCATGGAGTCGAAGGCGGAGAGGCCGCCGGAGGGGCGGGGTTTGGTGGCGGTTGGGGCGGGCTCAGAGGTGGGTTCGGGGTTCCATTCCTTGGCGACGGGGACGGGGTCGGGTTCTTGTTGAACTGCGGCTGGGGCGGGTTGTGCTTTTGCCGGTGCGGGGGCGGCGGCTTGAGACTCGCCGGCTGAAGCCAGCGCTCCGGTGGGAATGAAATCGGCGCCGCGGGTGAGGACTTTGATGACGTCGGTGATGCGGACTTCGCCGAGGGACTGGATGGCTTTGATGACGCCGAGCTCGAAATGCAGGCGCTTGTTAGTGGCCCATTTCATCCGGCCTTCGGTCTCGGCGAAGACGTCGATGGCGGCGAGGATGCGGTCGGGCGCGTATTCGTCGGCAGCGGCTAACAGTGCGGTCCACAGCGGGGCGGGGATGCCCTCGCCATCGGCGGACGGATCGAGCTTGGCGACTAACAGCGCGCGCAGGCAGCCGATGAGTTCGCCTAGCAGTTGGGAAAGCTCGCGGCCGCTTTCCGCTTCGACCTGGATGAGCGAGAGGGCGGCGGG
>JANOZJ010000042.1:0-2293 GCA_031429315.1 Akkermansiaceae bacterium | reverse complement strand
TCGGAAATCTCCCGTGCCCACGTCCTTCACATGCCAATCTACGAATACGTTTCCGAAGCCGCGGATGACCCGGAGCATTCGTGCCGCGTCTGCGCCCGAGGATTCGAGCTCAGACGCCCTATTGACCGGGTTCCGTTGTTGGTCTGCCCGTTGTGCAAGAGTCCGGTGAAAAAGGTCATTTCGAGGATCAACACCCCGACCATCACCAAGCCGCTTTCCGTGAGCGATGCCAAGAAAGCGGGATTCACCGTCTTGCAACGGCGTGACCAAGGCGTTTATGAAAAACTCTAACGCCCAGTGAGTGACTTTCTCCCCACTTTTTTCCTCGCCGCTGGCGGGCATCCGTTATCCACCGAGTTTCCCTCGGGGATAGAGGTGGTCTTCTATATCGTCGGGATCATCTTCTTCCTGCTGCTCAACGCCTTCTTCGTCGCAGCCGAGTTTGCAATCGTGAAGGTCCGGCCCAGCCAGATCGAGACGACAGGCAAGGAATCCGGGCGTGATTTCAGCCGCGCGTTGCACATCGTCAACCATCTGGATGGTTATCTCTCCGCCAACCAGTTGGGCATCACCATTTCGTCCCTCGCGCTCGGCTTTCTGGGAGAACCCTTCGTCACGGCACTGGTCGCGCCGCTGCTTTTCCAGATCGGGCTGCCCCAGAACGTGGTCTATTGGACATCGCTGGCGCTGGCCATCGCGTCGTTCACCTTCCTGCATGTCGTCGTCGGTGAACTCATGCCGAAGTCGATTGCGATCCGCAAGGCCGTCGCCACCACCGTGCTGCTCGCTGGACCGCTGCATATTTTTTACAAGGCCTTCAAGCTGGTCATCGTGTTCTTCAACAGCACCGCCAACTGGCTCCTCAAAACGCTTTTCCGCATCGAACCCGTGGGCGAGGGGGAGCACATCCACTCCGCCGAGGAGCTTGCCCTGTTAGTCACCCAGAGCGGGAAATCCCAGGAAGTCACCGAAACCGAGCGCGAGATCCTCATCAATGCCCTCGGCTTGAACGAACTTTGGGTGCGCGACGTGATGACGCCCCGCAACAAGGTGGTCATTCTTGATGCCGACCAACCCTTTGAAAAGGTTTTGGAAATCGCGATGCGCAGCAAGCACACCCGTTTCCCGCTGGTCAAAGGCCACCTCGACCAGGCGATCGGCCTCATTCACATCAAGGATTTGTTCAAGCTGATCAAGGATCCCGATCCGGATTTGATGCGCATCAAGCGCGAGTTGAAAATCGTTCCGGACACGATGCCGCTCGACACGCTTCTAACTTTCTTCCTGCGCGAGCACGCCCACTTGGCGATGGCCGTCGATGAATTCGGCACACCCGTCGGCATCGTATTTCTCGACAACGTCATGGAGGAACTCGTCGGCGACATTCAGGACGAGTTCGACAACGAGCGCTCGTCGTTCAACAAAATCAATGATGAGGAATTCATCATCGAAGGCGCGATGACCCTCAACGATCTGGCCGGTCATATTCCCGAACTCTTCCTCGAAAGCGGCGAAGTCACCACCGTCGGCGGCTATCTAACGCAGCAACTGCAGCGCTTCCCCAAAGTCGGTGAAACTGTCGAGGTGTTAGGCTACGAAGCGCGGGTGACCAGCACCGACGGTCGCCGCGTCGGCCAGGTCCACTTCCGGAAACTGGTGCCCGCCGTGGTGGAAGAGGAACTGGCCGAGGAGGTTTAGAAATCGTTCACCTCGAATGCCCGGGTAGAGTTCGCGTGCCACTCAATCCACCGCAACCATCGTCCGGAACGTTAGATTGATCCGCGGCGTGATGATCTTCTTGGATTTCGGGATGCTGTGGAGCCAGTGGCTCTGGGTGGAACCCTTCATCACCAGCAGGCTGCCGCTCTCCAACAGCACGGAAATCTTTTCATCCAGCCGCTTGTGCTTGAGCCGGAACTCGCGTTCCGCGCCCAGGCTTACGGAGGCGATGCAGGTGTCCCTGCCGAGTGATCGCTCGTCGTCGCTGTGCCAGGCCATCCCCTGGCTGCCGTCCTGATAGAGATTGAGCAGGCAGGAGTTGAAACTGGTGGCGGTGAGCTTCTCGACGATGGCTTTGAGCGCGGCGAGCTCCGCCGTCCAGACGAGCGCTTGCTTGGTGGTGCCGGAGTAGGTGTAGGAAAAGTTGGAATCGCCATACCACGCGACCATTCTGGCCGTGACGATGTGTTTGCCGAAGATCACGGCCTCGTCATGTTTCCACGGGATCTCGTGGAGGAGCGCTTCGTAATAGTGCCGGGTGTCCGCAGGGCTGAGAATGGGGCCGTGGTAGTTC
>JANOZJ010000041.1:0-14208 GCA_031429315.1 Akkermansiaceae bacterium | reverse complement strand
CTCTACACGACCAATCCCGACTCCGCGACCGGCGACGGCGTGGCCCTGGGCTGGCGGGCCGGCGCGTCGGTGGCGAACATGGAGTTCATCCAGTTTCACCCGACTTGTTTCTACAATCCGGGCGCGACCGGTCCGGAAGCGAGATCGTTTCTTGTTAGTGAGGCGGTGCGCGGCGAGGGGGGAATCCTGATCAATGCCAAGGGCGAGGACTTCACCAAAAAAATCGATCCGCGCGGATCGCTGGCCCCGCGTGACATCGTTGCCCGCGCCATCGACCGCGAACTCAAGCGCACCGGTGCGACCTGCGTCTATCTAGATGTCACCCACAAGCCCAAGGGCTTCATGAAAGAGCGCTTTCCCTATATCTATCAAACGCTGCTGAAGTTCGGCCTCGATTGCGAAATCCAGCCGATCCCGGTGGTCCCCGCCGCGCATTACCAATGCGGCGGCGTCCTAACCGACGTGAACGGCAAGACCTCCATCCGCGGGTTGTTCGCGGTGGGCGAGGTCGGCTGCACCGGCCTGCATGGCGCGAACCGTCTGGCATCCAACTCTTTGCTGGAAGGCAACGTGATCGCCCGCCGGGCTTTGGATGAAATGATGCGGCTCTATCCGCCCGACAGGTTTCCCCCGGAGCCGCCGGAGATCCCGGGTTGGGAACACGGCGACACCGCCGAGCCGGACGAACTGGTCGTCATCTATCACAACTGGGACGAGATCCGGCGCCTGATGTGGGACTATGTCTCGATCGTCCGCACCGACAATCGCTTGCGCCGGGCGACCGCGCGGCTGCGGAATTTGAAGAAGGAAGTCCGCGAGTTTTATTGGGGCCACCGGGTCAACGCCGACATTTTGGAACTGCGAAATCTCGTCGCGGTGGCCGGGTTGATCGTCGAGTGCGCCACCCGCCGCAAGGAATCCCGCGGCCTGCATTACACGTTGGATCACCCGGAATCCGAGGAGCGGCTTTGCGCGGACACCGTGCTGCGGAAATTCTAACGACCCTTCGCGTAGTCTGCCCACCAAGCCTCGGCGGCCTTGGCATCGGGCTCGCCATCGGCGATGACGAGCCGGTAGCGGGCGATGTATTTCTTCCCCGGAACGATCTCCATCGTGCCGAGTTGCTGCGGTGCGAAACAGAAAAACGGCTCATCCGGATGCGCCCGGACGGGCTGGGGGAAACGAAAATTCTGCGGGTGGCCGAGGATCGTCAGACCGCACGTTTCGCCATCGACTTTGCCGCCGAGCCAGCACCACTTTTCGCGGGAGCGGTTCACCTTCATTCGGTCGGTTAGGCCGGAAGCGGAAAGAAACCGGCAATTGGCAGCGCCGTTCCAGGCGGCGTTGCCGCGGAAGCCGAAGCCGCCGTAGTGATACTCCGGCAGCTTGAGCGGGGAGTCTGTCGCGCAGGTCTGGGTGGAGGTGAAATCGATTACATAGCGTTGGTCCACGACGGCGGCACTGACGTCCCAGGTTTCCAACAGCGCGCCCTTGGGCGGCTTCACCGTTAGATCTACGAACTGGTGGCGGGCCTGGAATCCGGCCTGGCCGTCCTTTTGCCAGACGGCATCGAGCGCGACGAACTCGACCCGGCCGGTTTCCGTTCCCACGTTCCAAAAATCCGGGTGGCGGCCTTCGAATTCGGTTTTTGTCCATGGACTCCAGATGCCGTGATGGTGGACGTGACCGACCGCGAAATCCTCGGTGATCAGTCGGCCCGCCGGCGTGTGGATCGACTGGATATAGCCCCCGCAGACATAGGCCGGCGGGATTTCCGGTCGCGGCAGCTTGCCCGGCTCTGCCTGATAGCGCAGGATCTCCCGGCGCCCCGCGCGGATCACGATTTGTTTGCCTTCGCGAGTCGCTGTCACTTCACCGGCAGCGGTTAGGCTGTAACCGCAGGCGAGGGTGGCGAGCAGCGTGAGAAATTTCATCTGCCTCGATACGCGCAGGTTTCCTTGAGTTATCAACCTTAAGGAGGGTGGGACTTCGGCCCACCCAGCCGATGAGTGGCGAAAGGATAGAGCTTCACGCCGCGCTCTCGCTCCGCATCGGCTCCGTCGGCAGAATGCCGACGCTCCTTAGGTACAAAAGAAAAGCGCGAGTTGGATATCCCCCCGGATCTCGCAACTCGCGCTTTTTTCAAAGCCACTTGGCCTTGCCTGGTTCGGTTGACTTCCCCCCGGAGATCAATGTCGAATTTTGTCGGCTTGGCTTCTTGGCTCTGAGTTCTAAGTTGCCGAAGCGCCTCAGAACGAGATCAAATTACCTGAAAATCAGGAAACCGGAAGCTTTTTTTTATCCCATTAGCGGCCAACTGGTCCCAAAACCGGCCATAAGCGGTAAGATGGGATTTAAGATTGAACGAAATGAACTTTCAAAATCGACCGGCGGGAAAGATGGGGCTGGAAACGCCGCATGGCGGCGGTGATAATTCTTCAAGCCGCCACCGTGTCCGACCTTTTCACCACTCCTGCGGCGTTGTCCGCCAAGCCAAGCCCGGCCGAGCCGCTGGCCGCCAGGATGCGGCCGCGTTCGCTCGGCGAGGTGGCCGGACAACAGCACATTCTGGCTCCGGGAAAGCTGCTGCGGCGGGCGATCGAGTCGGACCGCTTCACTTCCTTGATTTTCTACGGCCCACCCGGAACCGGCAAAACGACCTTGGCCAGCGTGATCGCCAGGACCACCGGCTCGCGCTTCGAGTCGCTCAACGGCGTGGAGTCCAACGTCGCGGAAATCCGCGCGAAGATCGACCAGGCCCGCACTTGGCGCGACTTGCGCGGCGAGACGACGATCCTGTTCATCGACGAGATCCACCGTTTCAACAAAGCCCAGCAGGACGTGTTGCTGCCGCACATCGAGCGCGGAGTGGTTAGATTCATCGGCGCGACGACCCACAATCCGTATTTCCACGTCAACTCGCCGCTGGTCTCGCGTTCGCAGATCTTCCAGTTGGAGCCGGTGCCGGTGGAGGACATCATCGGCGTGCTCGAACTCGCTCTAACCGATGTCGGGCGCGGTCTGGGAGAGTATCAGGTGGTCGCCGATCCCGAGGCGCTGCGCCACATCTCGGAGAAATCCGATGGTGATGTTAGAAAGGCGTTGAGCGCGTTGGAGCTGGCTGTTCTAACCACTCCCGGTGACGACGGCGCGGTGCATCTGACCATGGCGGTGGCGGAGGAGTCGATCCAACGCAAGGCGGTGGTTTACGACATGGACGGCGACGCGCACCACGACACGATTTCCGCCTTCATCAAGTCGATCCGTGGCTCGGACCCGGATGCCGCGCTCTACTGGCTGGCGAAAATGCTTCATGCCGGGGAAGACCCGCGCTTCATCTCGCGGCGCTTGGTGATTTCCGCCTCGGAAGACATCGGCCTGGCGGACTCCAACGCGCTGCGGGTGGCACTCGACGCGCACGGCGCGTTTGAATTCATCGGCATGCCGGAGGGCCGGATTCCGCTGGCCCACGCGACGGTCTATCTGGCGACCGCCCCGAAATCCAACACCGCCTACGCCGCGCTGGGTAAAGCCATGGACGACGTGGAAAACGGCCGCACCCTCGTCGTGCCGGTGCATCTGCGGACGAACACCCGCAAGAAACTCGCCGCGGCCTCCGGCGAATCCGAGGAGGCGATGAAATATCTATACGCCCACGACTTCGAGGGTGCTTATGTCCCGCAGGCCTATCTGCCGGAGGGGAGGATTTACTATCAGCCCGGCGACCAGGGGATGGAAAAGCGCATCAAGGAGCGGCTCGATTATTGGCGAAGCACGATGTAGGTATGTAGTCTAACCCTTTAGGGTGTCTTCGGAGCGCAATGTAGACACCCTAAAGGGTTAAACTACATACGAAGAACTCCGGACTCCTCACTTCTTCTCGCCGGTGGCGTGCTCCGCGAGCCATTTTTCGCGGGCTTCGAGATTCGCCTTGAGGGCGATGATCTTGTCGCGCTCGGCGGCGGCTTGACCGTATTGGCGGAGGATGGTCCAGAAGTCGGCGGCGATGTCCTTGCGGGCATCGTCTAGCAGGTTTTTCATTTCGTCGACGTTGTCCTTGGCGGCCGGGTCGGACGCGCTGCTTGTCGTCTGGCTCGCGCTTTGATCCACGGTGCTGCCGCTGGCGGACGGCAGGGCGAGGCTCACGAGTTCCTGGCGGCGAGAGTCGAGCATGGCATCGATGCGGCCGAGTTCCTGTTCCTGGATCGCGCGCTCGGCAGTGGTTAGACTGCGGTTTTTGATGAGGTCGGCGGTGGAGGCTTGCCTCGATTTTAGGGCGGTGATGGATTTTTCCAGCGCTTCACGGAGTTCACGCAGGCTTTTCTCGGTGGCGACACCTTGGCGGCGGTTTTGCCTCCACTCATCGCTGATCCGGGTGGTCTCGGAGTACCAGCCATGCCGATAGTCGCTGCCGGCGGACTCGTATTTATCGACGTCCGCGCGGGCGGGCATGGATTTGGCGAGTTCCATGATCTGATCGACGCGCTTCTGGGTGCGGGCGTCGAATTTCTCCAGATCGCCGGTGAGCGCTAACACGGCGGCGGACTTGTCCTTGCGGAGGTGTTCGAAAATCTCGCGGCGCTTGCCCTGATAGATAGTGATGGTTTTCCGCAGCCCGGCGATGACCTCGCCCTTGAGTGCATTGGTACGGGTCTTGGAGGACTCGGAGTCCTTGAGGTTCTTCAGGGTGTTGACGATGGAGTCGATGCGCTTCTCGTTGCGGTCATCGAGCGAGCGAATGTCGGAAGCGATTTCCTTGAGCCGTTCCTCGCGTGCCACGATATGGGCTTTCAAATCCACGACCGATTGGCGGCGGGCGTCCATGTCAATGGGCGCGGCATCCTGGGCGTGAAGCAGAGGGAGAACGAGCAGGGTGATGAAGGCGATGCGTTTCATGGTGCCGGGGGATCTATCACCTGGATTGGCGCAGGACAACCCCGGAGTGCGCGGTTCGTAGTTTAGCCCTTTAGGGCGTCTTGGTGCGCACGAAGACACCCTAAAGGGTTAGACTACGGACGAGGGACTCCGGCCCACTCAATGCAAGTTGAGAATCGCACCGACGGTGGTGAAATAGATCATCATGCCGGAGATATCGACGGTGGATGCCAGCGACGGCGCGGACACCACGGCGGGATCGAGGTTGATTGCGCGGGCGCAGATCGGTAGCAGCGCGCCGAGGACGGTGGCCGAGAACACCTGGATGGTTAGAGCGAGCGATACCGCGAGGGCGAGGTGCAGGAAATCGAAATTCGCGCCGGTGCCTTGTTGCAGGTTAGGAAGGATGAAGCTGATGAAGGCGGCCATCGTGATACCGAGTGTGAGTCCCAGGAAGAGGCCGGTGCGGGCCTCTTTCCAGGCGATGCGCATGGCGTTGCCGGTGCTCATTTCGCCGAGGGCCATCGCCCGGATCACCATGGTGGCGGCTTGGCCGCCGGAGTTGCCGCCGGCGGCCACCACCATCGGCAGGAACAGCGCGAGGACGAAGGCTTTTTCCAACACCGCGCTGAAGCGATACATCACGTAGCCCGAGCCGATCGAGAGGAAGGCCAGGCCGACGAGCCATGACACGCGGCGTTGATATTGCAGGGTGACGCTGGTGTTCAGGTAGGAAACTTCGGATTGCTCGCCGGCGATACCGGAGAGTTTTTCGATGTCCTCGGTGGACTCTTCCTGGAGGATTTCGAGCGCGTCATCGTATGTTAGAACGCCGAGGAGGTGGTGGAATTCATCGACCACCGGCAGCACGATGAGGTCGTATTTGGAAAGGGTGCGGGCGGCTTCTTCCTGGTCGGCGGAGGCGAGGATGTACTCGTCGGCCGTCTCCATGATGTCGTTGACCGGCGTGTCCCAGGTGCTGAAGGCGAGGTCGCGCAAGCGGACTTTGCCGACGAGCCGTCCCTGCTCGTCCACCACGAAAATGCGGGCCAATGTTTCGGCGTCGTCCTTGTCGCGGCGGAGCACGGTGATGGCTTGTTTCACCGTCATGTCGGCGGTGATGCGGCCAACGTGGGTGGTCATCCGGCCACCGGCGGTGTCTTCCTCGTATTTGAGGAGGTTGCGGGTGAGCTCCTTGTCGCGCGGTCCTAACAGGCTGAAGAACCGCACCTGCGCTTCCTCGCTGACGACCTGGAAAACGTCCACCCGGTCGTCGTCGGAAAGGTTTCCTAACAGCACCCGGAGCTGGGCGGGCTTGAAGTGGTCGAGCGCACCCTCAATGAGCGGGTAGGGGAGTTCGGCGACGAGATCGGTGGCGAGTTCCGGGCCGATGGTCTTGAGGAGGAGGTCGCGTTTCTCGTCGTCGAGGTTTTCGTAAAGGTGGGCAAGGTCGGCGTAGTGGATGTCCTGTGCGGCGGCAAGCAAGGCCGGGCAATCGGACGCGTCCAGCGCCCGCAGCAGTTCACCCATGGGATTGTCGTCCAACTCGTCGGCCACGCGCGGACAGTGCGCGGCAGGCCGGGAGCGGGCAAGGAAAACGAGGCGGCAATACGCCTAACGGAGTAAGCTCGCCGGGAGCGCCGGATTTTACCTAGAACGGGCTTGAGTCGTCGAAGTCGCCATCGCTGCGGAGGTCGGCGGCGGACGGTTCGTTGCTGGCGGCGGCCGGGCTTTGGCGGCGGGCCGGTGCGGAATTGGCGGAGCTTGGTGCGGCACCGTCGGCGGCTTGGAGTTTCCAACAGGAGAGGTCAACGAAGTATTTTCCGTTGTACTCGCGGCCGCGGATGTCGAAGCTGACTTGGACGTCCTGACCGAGTTCAAAACCGTCGAGCAGCGGGCATTTGTCTTTGACCATGTCGAACTTGATGTCCTGCGGGTATTTGTCGTGCGCGGTGGTCACCACGAACTCGCGCTTGCTGAAGCCACTCGGGAAAGTCTGGGTGGTTCCGATCCATTTCATTTTGCCTGCGGTCTCGTACATGGCGCGAGTGTTTTCAAAGCGTGGGTCGATGTCAAACCTGCTGGCGCATTCCCGCGAGTTTCCTGCGTCGGGTGCCAGTTAGCCGTTGGCCGGTTCACCGGGGAAATCCGCTTCGTCTGCGGCTTCGCGCGATGCGTCCTTGCGTGCGGAGCCAGGCTGGCGGCGGCGGGGAAACGCCAATTCCAACAGATAGGGCACCAGCAGCGCGAACGCCAAACCGATGCCAAGCGACTCCCCGATGATTTCCCCCAAGGACTCGCCGGGCTTCCTGCCGACCGGCTCCAATGAAATCACCGGCGGCGAATGAATCACCACCCATTTGCCCAAGGCCGCCAATTCCCGCCGCGCGTCGGCGACTTTCGCCCGCCCCTCGAGAACCCGCTGATAGGCATGGTCCCAGTCGCCACGGGCGGCATCGAGATCCAACTGCGAAACCGGATCCGCCGCTTGATCGCCGCGCACGGAGATCAGCCGCGCGAGGGCCTGCCGCTTCACACTCGCTTCGTCCTCGCCCTCGGTCACCGATACTTCCGCCGCCTCAAGGCGCACCGTGATCTCCGCGCTGGCGAGCGATTTTTCGTAGGCATCGAGCGACTTGGGCAACTCTGCGGCCAGATCGCGGGCGAGCTCTCCCTGGAGGTCTTCAACCGTTAGTTCGACCATCCCGGTGCCTGAATCCACGACCGTCCGGATCGCCTTTGAAATCATTCGCGAGAGGTTGTCGAAGTCCAGCCCCACGCGCTCCGTGAGACGGAGGCTGGTGATCGCCGGGCCAATCACGCCGCGCGACCTCAACAAGGCCGCCGCCTCTGCCGGCGGGCGCTTGCCGAGGTATTCAAACACGGCGGTGCTTTCATAACGGCTCGGCGTTAGGTAATAGGTCACGCCGCCGGCGATAAACAGGGTCAACGGCAGTGCCGACAACCCGAAGCGGACCGTCCACTTCCACCGTGCATACACCCGCGATGGCAGAAACCTTCCCGCAAGCCGATTTTTGACAGTCATCGGACTGCTTTAAACGGGGACTGAGGCTGAAAGTCAATCGCCGATCTCTGATGCCGGCGGTTCGTTCTGGCCCTCCCTCGGTCATCGGCCTAGGCTCCGGCCATGGACGCCTTGATTCACCATCTTGAGGAAAAGCAGGAACTCACATCGCGCGAAGTGGAAGTGGCGGTGGCGCTGCTGTTGGATCCCGCCGCCGCAGACTCGAAAAAGGAACGCTTGCTCGAAGCCCTCGCCCTCAAAGGCGAGACGCCCGCCGAGATCGCCCGCTTCGTCGAGGCATTCCTCGAACAGGCGGTCGATCCTCATCTCGGGCTGCTCGAGCTTGAAGGCCCGACGCTCGATGTCTGCGGCACCGGCGGCGACCAGCTCGATCTTTTCAACGTGTCCACCACCGCGATGTTCATCGCCGCCGCTGCCGGAGCGGTCGTCGTGAAACACGGCAACCGTGGCATCACCTCGAAAAGCGGCGGCGCTGACGTGCTTGAAGCACTGGGCGTGCGCATCGATCTATCCGCCGACGAGTTCCGCAATTGCGTCGAACGCGCCGGGATCGGCTTCATGTTCGCGCCGATCTATCATCCGGCGTTCAAGGCCGTCGTCGGCGTTAGAAAATCGCTGGCCGCCCGGGGCGTTAGAACGATTTTCAACCTGATCGGCCCGTTGCTCAATCCCGCCCGCCCGGAATGCCAGCTCGTCGGGGTTTTCAGCCGCGATCTTTGTCCCGCATTCGCGGAAATCCTCCAGCGCCTCGGCCGCGAAAGCGCTTGGGTGGTCCACGGCATCACTGGCGACGGTCGCTCGGTCGATGAAGTCAGCCTGATGGGCTCGACCCTGATTTGCAAAGCCGGCTCGCTCCAGGATCAGGCGGACGAGGAAGTCCGCCCGCGCGATTTCCGCCTCAAACATGCCGAGGTCGAGGAACTTCAGGGCGGCGATGCCAAGGCCAATGCCATCATCCTCGAAGCCATCCTCGCCGGCCGCGAGACCGGACCGAAGCGTGACATGGTGCTGATGAATTCCGGAGCCGCGCTTGCCTGTGCCGGCCTCGCCGATGACATGGGCGACGGCATCGAGATTTCCCGCGAGATCATCGCCAGCGGGGCCGCCTTGGAAAAACTCCGGCTCCTACAAAAGGCCTCGCAGGGGTAATCCAAGGAGGGTCGATCTCCGAATCGACCAAGCCCATGGAAAGCCAACGAGATGAGGTAAACCGCGATTCTTTGTCCTCGTTTGGGCTTGGGCGGATCGGAGTCTCCGCCCCTCCTTGTTTTTCGAATCGCCAACCGGGCGGAGGTTTCGGACATTGGCACACACACGCATGAACATCGTTTTCCGCCTGAATTACCACACCGTTCCCGGCCAGTCGCTTTGGTTGAATTACTCGACCGTGCTCGATGAAAAGGGTGTCCGCTTCGACCAGATCGTGCCGTTGCAGTGGCTCAACGACGGGCAATGGCAAGTCAGTGTCAAGGTCCGCGGGACCGGTTGTTTCAAGATCGAATACAACTATCAGCTCCGGCAAACCAACGGGGTCGAACTCGACGAATGGCACGCGCCCAGAACCGCGAAGATCGATCTATCCGCGCACAATGCCGTGTTGCTGCTAGACTCGTGGTGTTCGGCCGGCACTGCGGACTATGCTTTTGAAACCAAGGCCTTCCTCGCGGTGTTGCCGGCCCGTGGGCCGTTCGCGGAACCATCAACTCTGGAAAAAGCCAATCATTCGTTCCAGCTCCGGATGGCGGCGGTGCCAGCCGGCCAGGTGCCATGCGTGCTTGGAAGTGTCAGCGAACTCGGCAACTGGGGTTGGCATTCCGCAGTCCCGCTTCAGGAAACGGCACCCAATATCTGGCAGAAAAATCTCTATCTACCCGCGGATTGGCATGTTGAATACAAATACGGATTGTTCGATACCGCCCTGAAATGCGTGGTGAGCATGGAACTGGGTGAAAACCGCAGCCTGCCTTCCCGCTCTTACGATACCCGGCAGGCGACGCATGTGAGTGATGAATGCTACCGCCGGGATGTTTCCGGACTCTTCCGCGGGGCGGGGGTCGCGATGCCGGTCTTCTCCCTGCGTGGCGAAAAAAGCCTCGGTGTCGGCGAGTTCGCCGATCTCAAGCCACTCGCCGACTGGGCGCATGGCGTGGGTCTCAAACTGATCCAAATCCTGCCGATCAATGACACCACCTCCTCGCACGACTGGACGGACTCCTATCCGTATTCCGCGATCAGTGTGTTCGCGCTGCATCCGCTCTATCTGCGGATCGATAATTTGAACTATGTCATGCCTGCGAGTTTCGCGAAGGAGTTAGATTCCACCCGCGAACAACTCAATGCCCTAGAGCAGGTGGACTATGAGGCGGTGATGCGGGTGAAAACCAAACTCACGCGGCAGATTTTCGACAAGCACCGCCGCATGATTGTCGGCAGCGCGGCGTTCAGTGAGTTCCTCGAAGCCAACGGGGATTGGGTGGTTCCATACGCCGTGTTCTGCGTGAAGCGCGATCACTATGGCACCGCCGATTTCTCGCGGTGGGAAGAGTGGGCGGTCTTCGACCGGGCGCAGCTCGACGCATTGATCAAGCCGACTCATCCGCAGTGGCCGGAGATTGCCTATCATATCTGGCTGCAATGCGAGCTCGACCGCCAACTCGCCGATGCGGTCGGCTATTTGCACCATCAAGGTCTCGCGCTCAAGGGCGACTTGCCGATCGGCATCGACCGCCAATCCGTGGACGCATGGTCCGCACCGCATTTATTCAAGATGGACGCGCAGGCCGGGGCACCGCCGGATGCGTTTGCCGTGAAAGGCCAGAACTGGGGATTTCCGACCTATAACTGGGAAGTCATGCAACTCGATGACTATGCCTGGTGGCAGTCCAGGTTCGCCCAGTTGAGTCATTACTTCGACGCCTATCGAATTGACCACATCCTCGGGTTCTTCCGGATCTGGCAGATCCCGTATGACCATGTCGAGGGCATCATGGGTCACTTCGATCCGGCGCTGCCGATCCACATCGACGAGATCCGCAAGCGCGGAATCAATTTCAACTACAACCGCTTCTGCCGTCCCTATATCCGCGAGCATTTCCTGTGGGAGCGTTTCGGGGATGCCGTGGACTATGTGAAAGAACGCTATCTCGACGACTGCGGCGCGGGCTACTTCCAACTGCGCGAACAAGTCTCCACCCAACGCCGGATCGTCAACTTCTTCGCCGACGAGCCATCCGACGACTGGCTCGTCGGCGGCTTGCTGGATTGTGCGAGCGATGTGCTGTTCTTCGAGGTGCCCGGCTCGCATGGCACCCTTTTCCATCCGCGTTGCTCGATGCAGGCGACTTTTTCCTATCGGGAACTCCAAACCGACGACCGCTGGCGCGTTGAGGATCTTTACAACGACTATTTCTACCGGCGTCAGGAAGAGTTCTGGCAGGCCCGCGGCTACGAGAAATTGCCGGCGATGCGCAAAGCCAGCCCAATGCTGCTCTGCGGCGAGGATCTCGGGATGGTTCCCGCCTGCGTGCCGGGTGTCATGAAGGAACTCGGCATTCTTTCGTTAGAGATCCAGCGCATGCCCAAGACCCACGAGATCGAGTTTTTCAACCCGGAGCACGCGCCATACATGAGCGTCGTGAGTCCCTCCACCCACGACATGCCGACGCTGCGCGCCTGGTGGAAGGAGGACGCCCACGCGACCGCTAGATTTGCCTGGCAGATGTTAGGCTCGGAGTTTCCCGCACGCGAACTCTCCGGTGAAATCGCCACCCGTATGATCTGGCAGCATCTTCAGTCCCCGGCAATGTGGGCGGTTTTCCCGCTTCAGGACCTGTTGGCACTCGACGAAACGATCCGTCACCCGGACCCGGAGGCCGAGCGGATCAATGTTCCGGCGATCATGCCGTTCTATTGGCGCTACCGGATGCACCTCGGTCTCGATGAACTCGCCACTGCGGCTAACTTCAACCGCAATCTGACCCGCCTGATCCGGGCGTCCGGGCGCTGACATGTAATTTCCCACGACGATGAGAGATGATCAATTGATTGCTTAATCCGAACCCGACTCTGCCACGCTTTTTAAGTGAGGAACCGGACGATTGGCGTGAAATTATGCGTCTCTTCCTCGTGCGGCGCACCCGCTCGTTCATCATCAAGAATTACGCGACACTCGACGAGCGCGATGGCCGCCCTTTCCTCACCACCGAGACCACCGCCGTCCCCACCAACTGGGCCGCCGCAAACCGCGCCGCCCACCCCTCGACCAAGTCGGAGCGCCCGCAAGCCGCCTGAAACGGGCCATCCTCGCCATCTCCGCTCAGAAAATCGCCCCCCATTCAAACGGCGGACGCTCGGGCCGATTTTTCTGAATTCACGTTGTGGGAAGTGCCGCCGGTCACGCTGGCCGGAGGTCGCACCAACCGCCCGACCATTTCACCCTCAGATCGACTTGATAGAGCTCGCTCAGCCGGGCTGCGGTGATCACGTCGCGCTTGGGGCCGTCGGCGAAAACCCGGCCATCGCGCAGCAGGATCACCCGCTCGATTTCCGGCGGGATTTCGCCGGGGTGATGGGTCACCAGGATTAAATCGCGATCCGCGGCGAGCCATGAGCGCAACATTCCGGTGAGTTGGATGGCTGCGGCGAAATCCAGCGCGGTCGAGGGTTCGTCGAGCACCAGCACCTGCGGCTGATGCACCAGCGCGCGGGCGATCAGGATCCGCCGCCGCTCGCCCGACGAGAGCGTGCCGAACTCACGATCCGCTAGATGCGCGACGCCCATTTGCTCCATCGAGATCCGGGCGCGTTCCTTTTCCAGCAGGGAAAACCTCATGTCGCGCGTCCGGCCGTAGGCCCCGCGCAACGACGACAGCACCGCGTCGCGCGTGATTTCGTAAGGCTCGAAACGGCTGACCTCCTCCGGCATCACCACGCCGATCCGATGGCGGATTTCCTCCAACGACCACAGCTCCTCGCCGAACAACCGGCACGTCGTCGCGGGATCCGCCTCCGGCCGCACTTCGCCGGTTAGCAGCTTGAGGAACGAACTCTTGCCCGCGCCGTTAGGTCCGAGGATCGCCACGCTTTCGCCGTGGACCAGGGTGAGCGAGAAATCGCGCAGCGCGAGGGTCTCGCCGCGCCAGACTTTGGCGTTTTCAATTTCAAAGATCGCTTCCATCGGATTTGGGTCGGCCAAGCTTGGAATGGGCGGCCCGCGATGCAACGCCAATCGATCAACCAGAGGGTGTGTGATCGATTTGCAACGGCCTCCCCAGCCCATCGACATCAGCTATGGCAGTTGGTGCGGAAACTGATCGAGCAGCCCACTGCATCCGTGTAGGCGGTTGTGGAGCGATCAACCACGACTTGCCTTTGAGCCTCCTTTGGCTATCCTTCCCGCCATGAGTGCTCAAGCAGCTTTCCAGCGCGGCGTGCAGCCCCTTCTGCAGCTTCTTCTTCCCGGTCGGGAGGACGCGGTGTTGGCCGTCCAAACCGATCAACCGCTCCGCGATCGGATTGAAGATCTGGCGGCGAAAAACACCGAAGGCGGCCTCTCACCCGAGGAGCTCGACGAATACGCCGGCTACGTCCGGGCTAACAAGTTCGTCGCGGTGCTGCGCCGCGAAGCCAAAAAATTCAAATCCGGCGGCGCGGCATGACTGCCGCCACGCGGGCTCTCGTCAGGCAGCGTGCCGACCAGCGATGCGAGTATTGCCAAACCCATCAGGACGACTCGCCACTCGCCGCACTCCACGTCGAACACATTCGCCCCCTCAAACACGGCGGCAGCGACGATGATTCGAACCTCTGCCTCGCTTGTATCGACTGCAATCTCCACAAAGGCTCCAACCTAACCGGCGTCGATCCTTTCACGGATACCGTTACCTTGCTCTTTCACCCACGCCAGCAGCGCTGGGAGGATCATTTTCAGTGGGAAGGCATCATCATCACGGGCCTGTCCAACGTCGGACGCACGACCATCCGCGTGCTCTGCATGAACAGCGACGAGCAGTTGGAACTGCGCATGGCTGGCGGGTAATTGCCCCAATGCTCGATCGCCGGGACCGACTCTATCGATTCGTTGTTCAGAGACGAGCAAGCTGAATGTCTGTTATTTGGGACCCCGGAGACCTACACGGAGGTTCTGGGCTTGTCGCAATGGGTCAGGCGGCGGGTGAGGTTGTATTATTGGAAGCAATGGAAGCAGCCACGCACGCGTCGCCGCCACTTGTTAGCACTGGGAGCAGATCCCAAGACGGTACACATGGCGACGCGCAGCCGCAAAGGCT
>JANOZJ010000040.1:0-10064 GCA_031429315.1 Akkermansiaceae bacterium | reverse complement strand
TTGTTAGGCGGGCGTTTCCATTCCAGTCCCTCGACGGTGTTGTAGGGAATGAGGTTCACCTTCGCGCCTAACCGCCGGGCGTGGCGGGCGAGGATCGCGGCTTGTTCTAACGAATCGTTGACGTCCTGGATGAGGATGTATTCGAGGGTGAGTTTTTGGTTTTTTTTCGCGTTCCAATAATCGAGCGCTTCGAACAACTCGGCGACCGGCCACTTTTTGTTGATCGGCATGATCTGCTCGCGGACGTCGTCGGTGGCGCCGTGCAGGGAAATCGCCAGGCGGATTTGCTGCGGGTGCTCGGCGAGCTGCTTGATTTGCGGGACGAGGCCGGAGGTGGAAATCGTGAGATGGCGCGCGCCCAGATGGAGCGTCTTTTCACCAGTGATGAGGGAAATGGCGGCTAACAAATTGTCGAGGTTCGCCATCGGTTCGCCCATGCCCATGAAGACGAGTGAATCGACGCGTTCGCCGGATAGTTGCTCAGCGGCCAGCACCTGTCCGGCGATTTCCGACGCATCGAGATTGCGGGTGAATCCGGCGAGTCCCGAGGCGCAGAACTTGCAGCCATAAGCACAGCCGACCTGCGAGGAAACACAGAGCGTCCGGCGGTCGGATTTTTCCCCGTAAAGCGCCGGGTTCGCCGGGATCAGCACGCTTTCCACATAGCGGCCGTCGTGCAGGCGGAAGAGGAACTTGCGGGTGGTGTCGGCGGAGCCCTGCGTGGTCGTATGCTCCAGCGCGGTTAGGCGGAATGAGTCCGTTAGTTTTGCGCGGAGAGCTGCGGGGAGATTGGTCATCGCCTCATAGGACGTGACCTTTTTTTTCCACACCCATTCGAGAATCTGGGCGGCCCGGAACGATGGCTCGCCCGCATCCTTCAGCCAAGTGGCGAGGGATTCGGGGGTTTGGCCGGTGAGAGCGGGGAGTGACACTGTTTTTGAAAATCGAAATGCGTTGAGAAGCGGGCAAGATGCTTTAGTGAACTTTTTCCACAGTTGTTTTGATGTGATCGAGCACGCGGTGGTGGATCTTATGGATGATCCGATCGGTCATGGGAATCCAATACCACTGCGGCCACATTTTATGGCGATACCAGGTTGTGCCCTCAAGCAGGACCTTGTTCCCCTTTTGCTCGAGCCTGAATTGACCTTTTTCAGAGGCCATGTGGCCGTGCAGGTGAGGTGGATCGATGTGACGGTAAATGGAGAATTCCGTCATGGGTGGGGGCGATGATTTCACGTCGAACGCCAGCAGGCGGTTTTCATCCCAGAGGGTCACGGGCTCGACAAAGTCTCCGGTGCAGAACGTGCAAAGGCGGATGGCACCCACACCCCTGCCCTCGATGCTGGCTTTGATCGGATAGGCGATGCCCATGCGGAAAATTCCATCGGGTGCGGAATCGATGCGAGGGAATGCAATGACGGTTTTCCACACCTCTTGGATCGGCGCGTCGATTTCCACGGATGTGGTCACCGCTCGGAGGGGAGCGCCGGCACGGCGGGTGTTTTCAAAGGCGACGAGACAAGGGAACAGAAATACGAGTAACAGTGGGAGGACGGACGATGCCCGCCCGGTCACCGCCCGACTCGCAAGCATGCCCAGAAAAGCTCCGGGCACCGCGATGAGAAGGGCCAGGGGCAGAGCCATCAAAAGGCAGATCAAACCATCCAAGGCGAACACGATGATGAGCAGACCGAGAACGAAGATCGACAGAGCCGCCACTTGGTAGGCGGCCCCGAAATTGCATTTCCTGCGAAAACCAAAACAGAATGCGGACAAGAACGATACCACAAGCGGCAGACCGAGAAAGAGGACGCTGCCGTAGTCGCCAAAACCTTTCACGCTCAAATAGCACATTCCCAACCCGACCGGAGCCGGACCGAAAATCGCAAACCCGCGCGAGTGGATGGTGGATGTCACGGAATACTTGCTTCGTGGGATTTCTGTATTCATGGTTTTCAGTAAATACTGAAAATTCCAAAACAGCAAGAAGCGATATCGGGTGATTCCGATTACCCCAGCGCCGATCTCAGGTCCTCGGCGGCGCTGCGGGCGCTGGCGGGGGGATCGGGGACAAAGGTGAAGTCGTCGTCCTCGGGCGGGGCGAGGAGGGCTTCGGCGGCTGCGGAGTTTAATGTCAGTGAGGTGACTGGAGGTGCGATGGGAGAGGCGGCGGGCAGGATGCCCGCGCCACTGGATTGCGCGCTGCGGGGGATTTTATCGACCGGTTCGAGGTTGGCGATGGTGGCGGATTCCGGCGCGGCCTTGAGTTCCTCGAATTTTCGAGCAGTGGTTAGCACGCGGGTTTCGAACGAGCCGATGGCGCTGTTATATTGTTCCACGGCATTGCCCAACGAGCGGCCGAGTTTGGAGAAATGGTCGGCGAGTTTTCCTAGCCGCTCGTGCAGCGTGCGACCTAGCAGGGAAATCTCGCGGGCGTTCTCCGCGATGGATTCCTGACGCCAGCCGTAGGAAACGGCGCGCAGCTGGGCGATGAGGGTGGTGGGTGTGGCGAGGATGACGCCTTGATCGACGCCGCGCTCGATCAGGCCGGGATCGCTCTGGAGGGCGGCGGAGAAGAACGATTCGCTGGGGAGGAAGAGGACGGTGAATTCAGGCGTCTGGGCGAATTGCGCGGTGTAGTTCTTCGAGGAAAGCTGTTGGATGTGCGTTCTAACCTGGCGGGCGTGGCGATGCAGCGCTTCCTCGCGGATGGTGTCGTCGGTGGCTTCTAACGCATCGAGGTAGCCGTCCATCGGCGTCTTGGAATCGACGACGATGGTCTTGCCGCCAGGGAGGCGGACGATGAGGTCGGGGCGGAGTTTTTTCCCCTCGTCGGTGGTGGCGCTGTGCTGCACTTCGAAATCGCAGTGCTCCTGCATGCCGGCGAGTTCGACGACGCGGCGGAGTTGCATCTCGCCCCATTGGCCGCGGCCGGTGGGCTGGCGGAGGGCTTTGACCAGCGAGGCGGTTTCGCGCTGGAGGCCGAGCTGGCCTTCGCCGAGCGCGCGGACTTGTTCGCGCAGTTCGGAGTAAGCGCCTTCCCGGGATTTCTCGATCTCTCCGATGCGGAGCTCGAACTTCCCGAGCGATTCGGTGACGGGCGTGATCATCGTCTGGATGGCGATCTTGCGTTTTTCAATCTCGCCCTTGGCCTCCTCGGTTTGGGTGGCGAGCGAGGATTTCGCGAGCTGGAGAAATTGCTCGGAGGACGAGCGCAGGGCGTCGGTGGAGAGGGCCTTGAAGGTGTCGGAGAGTTTGATTTCCGCGCGTTCGAGGAGGGCTTGTTTCTCGCTGGCGGCCTTCATTTCGCCATCGAGGCGGGAGCGGATTTCGGTGAGCTGGTTGCGGAACGTCTGCGCGTCCTGCTCGTTGCGCTCGGCATCGGAGGCGGATTGGGCGAGGCGGGCTTCGATTTCCGACGAGCGGCGTTCTTCGGATTTCAAACGCTCGGCGGCGGCGGCGATTTTTCCGGATGCGACCAGACGGGTGAAAAGCCAGCCGAAGAAAAGTCCAAGGACTAGGGCGATGACTGGCGGCAGATAGGGGGCGAGTTCGGGAGGCATTGTGGATTTGTCCTTGCGGGTGGCTGCTAGCTTGGTTTCGTATGGGGTCTCGCAGAGTTCGTTCGTCGTATCGAATGGCCCGGCGATACGCAAACCAAACTCCTCAACTCCCATGGCCCACACACTTCCCGCCCTCGGTTACGCTTACGACGCGCTCGAGCCCTTGATCGACGCCCGCACGATGGAAATCCACCACTCGAAGCACCACAACACGTACATCACCAATCTCAACGCCGCGATCGCCGGCAAGCCCGACCTGGAATCCCTGAGTTCGGACGCGCTGATTGGCAACCTCGACGCCGTCCCGCAAGACATCCGCACCGCCGTCCGCAACAATGCCGGTGGCGATGTGAACCACACGTTTTTCTGGAAAGTCATCGCCCCGGGCGGTGCAAAAGCCCCATCCGGCGCACTTGCGGCGGCGATCGACAAGGCGTTCGGCTCGTTCGACGCGTTCAAGGAAGCGTTCGGCAAGGCCGGCACCACCCGCTTCGGCTCCGGCTGGGCGTGGCTTTGCAAAAAGGCGGATGGCTCGCTCGCCGTTTGCTCGACCGCCAACCAGGACAATCCGCTGATGGGTGCCGAGTTCGGCGGCTCCGGCGACACCCCGATTCTCGGCCTCGACGTCTGGGAACACGCCTACTACCTCAACTATCAGAACCGCCGGCCCGACTACATCGCCGCTTTCTGGAACCTGGTGAACTGGGATGCAGTTGCTGCGAACTACGCCGCTTGATATCCGCTGAAATCTATCAAGACGCGTTCGTCCCGCCGGGGACGGACGCGTTTTTCGTTTTTCCCTTCCGGGGGATTCGGTGCTAACGCTCTGCCGTGAGTTCACCCGAATGCCCGAAACTGCCGGAAGTCGAAGCGCTCGAGATTACCGAAAAGGATATCGTCGAGCAGGAAATCTTCGAACTGGAAACGCCGGACCGGTCGCTTCTATCAGGGCCGCGTTCCCGGCTGCACGATTTATCAACGATTTTCCGGGTGGGCAAGGATCTGCTGATGGGCTTCCGTGCGCTGCATTTCGCCGGGCCGTGCGTGACGATTTTCGGCTCGGCGCGGACCACGCCCGGCAGCCAACATTACGAAATGGCGCGGCAAATGGGCGCGGCCTGCGCCAAGCTCGGTTTCACCGTCATCACCGGCGGCGGGCCGGGAATCATGCAGGCGGGAAACCAAGGGGCCTTCGAGGCGGGCGGGCGGTCACTGGGGGTGAATATCGAGCTGCCGTTCGAGCAACTTCTGAACCGCTACGTGCAGCGGTCGGTGACCATGCGCTACTTTTTCACGCGGAAGGTGGTGCTGGTGAAGTATTCGTATGCGTTCATCGTGATGCCCGGCGGGGCGGGGACGCTGGATGAAATGTTTGAGACGATGACGCTGATCCAGACCGGCAAGCTGAAAAGTTTCCCGATCATTTTAATGGGCCGGGACTATTGGCAGCCGCTGATGGACTTCGTCTATCGGATGGCGGACGAGGGGACCATCAGCCCGGACGATCCCGAGCTGATATTTTTCACGGACGATGTCGAGGAGGCTGCCGCCCACCTCCAACGTCACGCTGTCCGCCAGTTCGGGCTGCGGCGGAAGCGCGTGCCCAAGGCGATGAAGATCCTCGGGGAAAAGCCGCTGGTGGAGTGATTTCCTCTTGGTATGTAGTCCAGCCCTTCAGGGCGTCTTCGTGCGCACCAAGACACCCTGAAGGGTTAGACTACGTGCGAAGAACTCCAGTTCACGCCTTCGGCAAAAAGTATCCCCGTTGCTTGGCGGAAATCGGCAGCCCGAGTTTCTCCATCACCGCGAGCATGTCTTCCCACAGCGGGCGTTTGGTTAGATCGGCGGCGTTGGTCTGGAGCAGCAGGCTGGGGTGATAGGTGACGCGCACCGGCGTGCCTTCGAAATCATGCCATGACTCGCGCATCGCCGCGACCGTGCCTTCAAGCCCGAGCAAGCCCGCCGCCGCCGTTTCACCCAGCGCGATGATGCACGCGGGTTTCACGATGCCGATCTCCGCACGGATGAATGGTATGCAGGCGGCCATTTCCTCGGGCGTCGGCTTGCGGTTGTTGGTTGTTTGTTTCGGCGTCGCGGGGCGGAATTTGACGAGCATGGAGATATACACTTCCTCGCGCGAGAGGCCCATCGCCTTGAGGATGTCGTTGAGCTTCTGACCCGCCGGACCGACGAACGGCTCGCGCTCCTTTTCCTCCTGATAGCCCGGCGCCTCGCCGACGAACATCACCCGCGCATCGGGATTTCCGGTGGCGAAAACCATCGTTTCACGCAGCGATCCAAGCGACTTGGCCGGGGGCCAGTTCTCCGCCTGGCGGCGCAGCGAGTCGAGCTGTTCGGCCCGCGAGGTGCCTTCGATGGCAAGGGTGCTGACGACCACCGCCGGCTTGGGTTCTGCCTCGACCTCGGGCATTTCGACCCGCGGTCGCTCAACCCGCGGCTGTTCGCTTTTCGCCACGGGTGCTGTGGCCGAGCCGGTCTTGGCGAGGTTGAAAAGTCCGCGCAAGCCATCGCGGGCCCCGTCGTCGAGATGGACGTGGGTGACACCGCGCGCTTGCTCGGCGGCGAGAAATTCTAGCAGGACATCGACGGGACGAATCACCCGGCGACGCTAGCGACTTACCGCGCGGGTGCAACCGCAGGATTTGCCGATCATTCGCAGGCGGGATGAGGCGGCGGGTGTGGAAAAGCCTTGCTTGCGGTCCGCGCGGCTCTATGGTTCGGATTCGGTATTGCATGAATTTGCAAACTCCATGTGTGCGAAAAACCCTTGTAGCGACGATGAAAAAAGTTCTTCTCATGCATCCGGCAGCAGCCGCATTTCTAGTCACCGTCGGCATGGGAACCCATGGCGCGCAACCCGCCCTCAACATCGAAACGGGGGTCGAGGTGAGCTGGCCGACGACCCTCGGAAATACCTACCAAATGCAATGGTCGCCCGCGTCCGGTGGCGCTTGGACCGATCTCGGAGCCGCGGTGCCCGGCGATGGGACGACGCACTCTTACTACGAGTCCGCCGCCAGCGGGTCGCGCCGCTATCAGATGGTGGAGGTTGTTCCGGGTTCCGCTCCTGCCATCCCGCTGAATGGCGGCTTCGAAGCCGGCAGCGGCACCGTTGCCGCCCACTGGACCACGGGTGCCAGCCAGCCACCGGTTCGAGTCGGCGGGGATGCCCACAGCGGTTCGTTCAGCATACGCTGCACCTTGGCCAATGTGGGTTCCGCACCGGCCGAAGGCCATCTCAATCAGCTTGTGGTCGCGCAAGGCGGCACCCTGGTTGCCGGCGAAACTTACGATTTTTCGTTCTGGGCCAAGCAAGTGACGTCCGGGCCCTCCTACATTCAGCAATACCAAGTGCAATGGCTCAACTCGACCAACGGCGTCGTCGGCGGATCGGGCCTCGTCAATTTCAACGGGGTGATCGGGAGCTGGGCAAAAGTTTCAGTGCCAGACCTCGTTGCCCCGGCCAACGCGGTCGAGGCGCGGCTCGTGTTTCGTTTCGTGACGGGGGCGGTGGCCGGCGGCCATGGCGAGGTGTTGATCGATGATGTCGCGCTCGACTCAGGCACCGCTGCCGGGGTTCCGGGCGAAACCCATTTTCTGCCAGTGACTCCCCAACCGGTTGCCAAAATCAGTTGGCCCACGACTGCGGGGATCCAATATCAGCCCGTATCGACCACCGATCTATCAACCTGGAGCAATTTGTTGCCTGCCATCACGGGTGACGGCGGCACCAAGGCGATCATGGTTCCGATGACCCAAAGCACCGAGTTCTTCAGGCTGGAAGTCCCGGTCGCCGTTGTCGCGCCGCCGACCAACCTGCACACGATCACCTCCGGACCGGCCAATGCTATCGGCCTCGCTTGGGATGTTAGTCCGACCAGTGGCGTGAACGGCTACCGGATCCTCTACGGCACTTCCAGCGGGAACCTGGACCAGTCGCTGGACGTTGGACTGGCGACCACCGCCACGATTCTGAACCTCACGGCCGGCCAGACCTATTTCATTTCAGTCGTCACTCTAACCGCGGATGGCCAGAGCCTCGCCAGCGGTGCCACCTTGTCCGCCCAACCGAACGTGGATTCCGGTATCGTCGCTCTCTACAACTCCGGCACCGTGCTGGAGCCCGCGACGACGGTGGACACGCCTACCGCGCGGATCACCCACATCGCCGACCGCGCCCGCGACCGCCACGCCCGGGAAAGCGTTTTCCAGATTTATGACCACTACCTGAGCTGGTATTGGGAGGAGCGGACCATCGCCATCGAGATCATCGACCGCGTGGCCAAGGGCGGCACGGACATCACCTTCAACTACACCACCCTGACGCCGTTGGGAGCGCCGGAATTCCGCGCCTTCTTCCGCGGCATCAACACGGTCGCCGAGTATCATGGCAACTACTCCGCGCCGCTGGTCGGTCCTAACAAATACTCGCAGACGCTCACCTCCAAGCTACCAGAGAACCGGCCGTTGCAGTTAGGTGATCGCATCGAAATCGAAATCAGCCAGTTCCTCCAGGCCCCGGCGCACGGCCGGACCAATTACTACGGCACGACGTTGCTCTACATCGTCGGCCAAGGTATCGTCCCGTGGCAGGGCGTTGGCGCTATTCTCGATTCCTATCCATTGCCGGAAACCGCCTGGCTCGGTGGCCAAACCACGCTGCCCTATCAGTATTCCAACGAGCCGCAACATCGCTTCAAGCAAACTGCGGGCAACATCGCTCCTGTTAGCGCCCAGCCGTTCATGCTCGGGCGGCGGTTCCATCACACGGAGTTCGGCAATGGCACGCACTCCGAGCCGGACAATCCCGTTTTTTCCGAACAAATCGGCAAACTCGGCCCCAAGTTCATCGCCCGCAGTTGCGTCGAGTGCCACGTCAACAATGGCCGCGCGCTGCCACCCGCCATCGGCGCGCCGATGCTCAAGTCCGTCGTGAAAGTCGGAGCCGACGCGAACGGCTCGCCACATCCGACGCTCGGTTCCGTCCTGCAACCGCAAGCCACCGGCGGCCCGGCCGAGGCCGGCGCAACGATCGCCAGTTACACCAACACCAGCGGTCAGTATGGTGACGGGACACCCTACTCGCTGCGCAAGCCGAACTATGCGTTCCAAGGCACGGCGCCCGCATATTTCTCCACTCGCATCGCGCCGCCGCTGGTGGGCATGGGCCTGCTGGAAGCGATCAGCGAAAACACCATTACCGCTCTGGCAGATCCTAACGACACCAACGCGGACGGCATTTCCGGCCGGGTGCAAAAAGTGTCGGACCCGGAAACCGGCGACCAGCGGCTTGGCCGCTTCACCGGCAAGGCTGGCAAGGTCCGGCTCAGCCACCAGATCGCCTCCGCCCTCAACACCGACATGGGTGTGACCACCGCGATTTTCCCGAATCCCGACGGAGCCACCACCGGCGGGACGCCCGAACTCGCCACCGCCGATCTCGACAAGCTCACCCGCTACGTCGCCCTGCTCGGAGTCAGCGCCCGCCGCGACCTCGGCGACGCGCAGGCCCTCCGTGGCGAGCAACTTTTCACCACCGCCCAATGCGTCAAGTGTCATTCCCCCGATCTAACGACCGGCCCGTATCACCCCATGACCGAGCTCCGCAACCAGACCATCCACCCCTACACCGATCTGTTATTGCACGAAATGGGCCCCGGTCTGGCGGACAACATGGGCGAAAACGGCGCGACCGGCTCCGAATGGCGCACCCCGCCGCTGTGGAGCATCGGTCTAACCGCCGGCGTCAGCGGTGGCGAGTCCTACCTCCACGACGGCCGTGCCCGCAGCCTGGAAGAAGCCATCCTCTGGCACGGCGGCGAAGCCGAGGCCTCCAAGGAAGCCTTCCGTACGATGCCCACCGCGGATCGCGCGGCGATCATCCGGTTCCTGAAATCCCTGTAAGCCCCTTGGACTGCGGCAGCTCGCTGCCGCTTTCCCCAGCCAGCTCGCTGGCCAGGCATTTGCCGAGTCCAAGGCTTGTCCTTGCCGCGACCGGGAAATTGGGCCAGTTTCCCCGCGCCTCACCGTCACCATCCGTCCATCCAGCTCATGTCAGAACCACCGCAACTGCCCGCCCGGCTCTCGGCCCCGCGATGGTATTCCGCGCCGCGCTTGTGGCGCACCTTGTGCAAGGCCACTCTCAGCGCCGGCCGCAAAACCCTGCTCACCGCCCTCACGCTTTTTTACTGCCTGCAGGATCGCGACACGCCGACTTGGGCCAAGGGCGTCATCATCGGGGCTCTGGGCTATCTGGTTTTACCCACCGATTTGATCCCCGACATCATCCCCGGCGCCGGCTTCGGCGACGACTGGGGCGCACTCGTCGCCGCCCTCGGAACCGTCGCCGCCTATATCAAGAGCGAGCACAAATCCAAGGCCGCCGCGCAGTTGGAACGCCTGATCGGTTCGACCAATCCACCACCACCGCCGGAATTCTTCGAATAAATTCCCCGCGATTCCAGTATCACCGCGCGG
>JANOZJ010000039.1:0-5826 GCA_031429315.1 Akkermansiaceae bacterium | reverse complement strand
AGGAGTGCCGGACATGAGAGCCATCTGGATCGTTCTTCACTACGGGGCAAAGGCCCCAAGCTGATTGGAACCGCCCTGTACGGAGCCGTACGCAGGGTGGTGTGGGACCCGGGAGCTAACTACTCCCGGGGACCCGATTAGGTCTCTTTTGATTCCGAGTTCACGACCTTAGCCGCAAGTGAGCCACATAGCTCTGTGAGATAGTGCTCGAAATCGCGAGAGACATCGCAAACCGCATACTTGGCGTGGATGGCTTCGTGGAGAAGTATTCCTGCGAACTGATCAAGACTAGCAAGTATACTTCTCTTGAGGATGATCCAGCGATTCTGCGGATCCCAGAGTCCTAGCGTATCGTGACTCATGAATGAACCGGCACTCATCGTCTCCGATATGCGGATCTCACCAACTACCCGCGGCCTGCCCCCAATATGTGCAAGAATGCGGTCCACATGCTGCCAAACCGATGACTCTTGTGGAGTGAGTTGGTCAGGAGAAATCCATGTGAACTGGAATGACTCGTTATGCTCGCGAATGAATTGTGAAATTGCGGTTACTGGCTGCCCTGCCGTATCCGTAATCCCCTCGATCTTCTTAGCCAGTATGTCTGTAACCGTAAGAACCTGATAACCAGAAGACTTTGCAGTATCTATGATCTCCGGTCGCATGATTGCGTCTGTGCTGCTGATGAATAATACCTTACGCTTGGCACTGAGAATCCTCACAGCGTGTTCCTGAACATCCAGCCATGTAAGCTCATCATGTGAGTCACCATACGGTTGTTGCTGTAGGTCATCTGAAAGCTTCGCTGCAATATCCTCTGATTGGGAGCTGAGTAGGATGCCACGAATGCGGTCGGAATATGCGGATCGACCAAGATTCTGGCGTTCGCGATTGAGTGCCTTTCGGAGCGTGGCGTTGAGAGAGGTAATATTGTAGCTAAACAAAAAGTTTTCTTCCTCTGCAACTTTCATTCCGTTGATGTAAATGCAGGCTGGGTCATCACCTCGCGCTAGCACAGTGCCAAAGCGTGTCACTTCTAGTGGTGCAACTGTAGAAAATGCTAGGAAGAGATTCTTCGCCGACTCAATGTCTGATTCGCTCACGCCAAAAATGCAACAATCAGTGCCTACCATGTCAGGATCTGTTGGAGGCTCTACAGTAGCGTGAAGCGTGACTATCTCTTCGAAAGAATGCTTGTTCACGCGAGCTAAGCTAATGTCGCCAGACGATGATCGAATGAGAACCTTAATCCCTCTGCGATCAAACGTCGCGAGAGCATCTTTGAGACCGATACCGAACTTGCCGATTAAATTGGGGTGCCCCACTTTTTCGGGATTCTCGGTCTGGATGAGGTCTTGATAGCGCACGCCTCGCCCAAAGTCTCTAATGTGCCACCAACCGTTGGAGTCATGGAAAATCTGCGGCTGATCCGTGCCAGTGAGAACGTGTTCGTCAAGCGCATTTGCGATCAACTCCCGGACGGCATGGAACACCTCCCAGTTTTCGAGGATTTTGTCGATGTTCAGATCGAAGTGCTTCATGGTAAATTTTTTTGACCTAACGTCAAAGAGCTGGCAACCCCACTAGCGGGGGCGAGCGTTGAACACGGGGTGGAGGTTCATATTACGGGTGATGTGGATAACAGGGCGGCTAGTGGGGGTTGCCCAGCCTCGCCTTGTTCGGCTCTTTCTTCCATCTGAATGCCTGACAAACGGTAGCGGATCCAAATCTCTATTGTGTCCCACTCATCTGGCATGGAGGATCTGAATCCGGCTTGAGTGATCTGTCTGTCTTCGTCCCTAGTCACCACTGCTCCGATGCAATATGTGGAAAGGATACGGTGAACATCTTCCGGAGTCGGGGGAGATAAAGCCAATAGTCTCTGAATAATATAGCGCTTCGGAACCACATGTTCGTGGCAAAGCTCCTTGATGCTACTGGCTTCCCTTGCGGCAACTGACCAAAAAGGACAGCCAGCATACTTACCAAAAAACTCAGACCACACCCAAACGGAATCTGCTAGGACGACGTGCTTGGTGCCATACGAAAGATCGGGGGACGAGAGGATAGCGGAGACGTCTTGTGATAGACGTTCTTTTGTGCGAAATCGTGGACTTTTTTCTGGTATGCGTGCCATGGTTTTAATTTTCTGCCGAACGTCAAAGAGCACGCAACCCTATCAGCGGGGGCGAGCGTCGATCACGGGGTGGAGGTTAAAACTACGGAAGATCATGTCAACAGGGCGGCTGATAGGGGTTGCTGTGTCTCGACTTGTTCGGTTCTTCCTATATTCCGGGTGTGATTCCAGCATCGGTTTGATGGCTCTTAATGAACTTAATGGCCGCAGGAGTGAATTGCGCTTTGCCGTTCCCGGTGGTGTAGCCTGAAAAATCGAACCCGTCTGACATATCTTCCGCTTTGATGGCTTCGCGAGTAACGGAACTCCACATCTCCCACTTAATGCCGGTCTCCTTATGGACATGAAGTCGGATTAAGGACTTCGCCTCACTATCCCAAAGCAGCAGGCTATACTGCGTCCCACGCCCACCACGCTCAGAAAAATCTATCGACCAAGTAATTCCAATGAACGGGGACTCGGGATTGGCCTGAACCATCTTCTTCAACATATTGCCCTGCTCGGTCGAGCCGAACGTTGCTGCTCCCTGCGCCGCCTGCTTGCCGTTCGACTTCCAGCTAGCAGATGCAGCCGAAAGCGTTGATGAGCAAACTGTGAGAAGGAAGAATATTTTGAGGTATCGACGCATATTGTTGTTTGATGGTGATTGTTGTTTCTTTAATTCTCGACCGAACAGTACTATTGAACAACACGCTGTATTTGTCCGACATATACAACCTGCTGTATAATACCGACATATACAACTTGGAGGAGCGTGGCCCTGGGTTGTCCGTTCATTGAGCGATTTCTATCATCTCAAGGAGGAGTGGCAAGTTTAAATTTGCTGGGAATTGTTGGGCTGGGTGGAATTTGGGAGTTGTCTGGAACTGGTTAGGGTTGATTCAATCGAGATCGAGCGGGCTGGGCGCGCCCGCGCCCGGACGTTTCATGACGTGGAGATAAATCATGGTGGTTTCTACGCTGGCGTGGCCCAAGAGCGATTGGACGGTGCGGATGTCGGTGCCGGATTCAAGTAAGTGCGTCGCGAAAGAATGGCGCATCGTGTGGCAAGTGGCACGTTTCGGGATGGCGGCTTTGCGGACGGCGTCCTTGAATTGGCGCTGCAAAGAGACTTCATGAAGGTGGTGGCGGGCGACGCGACCGGTCCTTGGATGCGGACAAAGCGTAGCGGACGGAAACACGTATTGCCACGGCCACTCTCGGGTGGCGTTGGGCCATTTGCGCAACAGGGATTCCGGCATGTGGACATCGCCCGCACCGACGGCGAGGTCCTGTAGGTGCTTTTCGTGAGCGTTGGCGAGGTAGTCATTGAGCCGTTGTTCCAAACTTTTCGGTAAAGCGACGATGCGATGTCTGCCGCCTTTACCATCATGGATGGTGATGGTGCCTTGGCCGAAATCGAGGTCTTTGACGCGCAGGCGGAGGGTTTCCATGACGCGAAGGCCAGAGCCATACATGAGTTGGGCGGCGAGTTTCCACGGACCTTCAAGACGGGCGACGACGGAGCGAACCTCGGGACGTGTCATGACGACGGGTGGGCGACGTTGGCCTCGCGCGGGAGAGAAGTGGTCGAGGGTGAATTGCTCGATGCCGAAGACGTTTTTGACGAGGAAGACCATGGCGTTGAGGGCTTGGTGTTGGGTGGCTGGGGCGACGTTTCGTTCGAGGGCGAGAAAGTCGAGGTAAGCGGAGATGGCCGAAGGTCCGGCAGCATAGGGGCCTTGGCCGAGTTTGTGGTGGCAGAAGCGGATGAAGCGGCGGTTCCAGTAGACGTAGGTTTCCTCGGTGGCAACGGCGCGGCCTTTGAGCCGGACGGCGCGGCGGAGGGCGTCAATGAGGTTGGTGAGATCGGTGTCTGCATCCTCGGAGCGAGACGCTCCGGGCACGGTCTGGAGCGGGGACGCTCCAGCCACTTTTTGGGGATCGCTGTTCACAAGAATCGTTTCACGGGCGAGGGTGCGGTGGTCGGGTTCGAGGGAGCGGGCTTGGTCGGCAAGGGACTGCCAGTTGAAGGCGGAAGCCCAGGGAATGGCGAGGACATCGCAGGCGAGGATGCGGGCGGCATCCAAGGCTTGGCGGAATTGCCAGTCGGCGATGGAGGCGGAACGGCCAAGGGCGTCAAAAAAGGCTTGGGTGCGTTCCGGCGAATGGTGGCCGCGGGCCTTGATCCAGGATTCCGCCCAGTGGACGTAGTAGTCGCGGGCGGCGGGCTTGATGGGGAGTGAGGCGATGCGCGCGAGGAATTTCCGGCGGGCGGGCGACGGGGATGGGTCGGGAATTGAGGGGAGGGACATGGATTGCCTTTAGAGTGTTCGCCGGAACACTACAAGGAAAAAGTTGAAAGTGGGTTTCGTGTGGGGGAGCGGGTTCATCACGGTGGAGGAACCACTGGCCGACATGTCGGCCAGTGTGAAAGCTCCGACATGTCGGAGCAGTCCGTGATCGCCAAACGGGCGACGACCCACGCGTTCCGGCATGTGTGTGTTCGCGACGCAGCTTTTGGAAGGAGGGACGGACTTGCGGACGATCCAGACCTTGTTAGGCCATGCGGATCCGGCTTCGCGATGCTACGCCGGGACGAGTGTGAAGACGACGGAGATTCACACGCATGTGGCGAAAGGCGTAGGGGTGCTGGGACCTTGGTGTGGCGGATGCCAAAATTGGGTTGCGAGTTTGGTAGGAATTCGGCACCGAAGTTGCTAAACCCACGGCGCCCCTATGTCCATTCACGTCGCCCTGCATCACCGGACCAGCTACAAATACGCGCGCCCGGTGGCGCACGGAGCCCATGTGGTGAGGCTCCGGCCCGCCCCGCACTGCTGGTCGAACGTGCTCGCTTACAGCCTGAAAGTCGGGCCGATGGAGCATTTCACCAACTGGCAGCAAGACCCGCAGGCGAACTACCTTGCGCGGCTGATGTTCCCTGAGCCGACCGACCGGCTCGATATCGAGGTGGATCTGGTCGTCGAAATGTCGGTGCAAAATCCCTTCGATTTCTTCCTGGAACCCCAGGCGGAGGAGTTCCCGTTCGCTTACGATCCGGAGATGGCCGATGAATTGGGGCCGTTTCTCGCGGTGGAGAAACCGGGCCAGCGGCTGGCGGAGTTGATCTCCCTTTTCAAGGATGAGACCGGCCGGACGATCGACGTGCTGGTGAAGATGAACTCCCACCTGCAGCACGCGATCGACTACAGAATCCGGATGGAGCCGGGTGTGCAAACGCCGGAGGAGACGTTGGAAATGGCCTCCGGCTCGTGCCGGGATTCCGCGTGGTTGCTGGTGATGTTGCTGCGCCACCTCGGGTTGGCGAGCCGGTTTGTGTCGGGCTATTTGATCCAGTTGAAGCCGGACGTGAAGTCGCTCGACGGCCCGGTCGGCTCGGAAATCGATTTCACCGACCTCCACGCGTGGACCGAAGTTTATCTCCCGGGTGCCGGGTGGATCGGCTTCGATCCGACGTCCGGGCTGCTCGCCGGTGAAGGACATTTGCCGCTGGCTTGCTCGCCCGATCCATCGAGTGCCGCGCCGGTCACCGGCGGTCACGAAGCGTGCGAATCCACGATGGAGCACGAAATGACGGTGACCCGGATTTACGAATCGCCGCGCACCACGCTGCCTTACCGCGACGAGCAGTGGGCGGAAATTTTGAAAACCGGGCGCAAGATCGACGAGGATCTCGAAGCCATGGA
>JANOZJ010000038.1:0-8699 GCA_031429315.1 Akkermansiaceae bacterium | reverse complement strand
TCCCACTCGTTGAGTTCACCCTCGCTGAGTGGACGCAATGTATCTAAGGAATGACGCGGTGGACCCATGTTTCGGTGAGGAAATTTTCTCCGCGTTTGAGGCAGCAACGAAGTTCGACGGGGCCGACGTCCACCAGCTTGCCGCCTTCTGCGGCGGGGACAATCTGGAAAGCCACACGCCAGCGGGCCTCAGGCATGGACTGGACGGTGATGCTCTGGATCTTGATTTTGTCGGCTCCCGGACCCGTGGCTTGGACCAGCGGGACCAGCGGCGTGTCGTTTTGTTGGTTCAAAGCGTTTCCGACAAACTCGACGGCGATGGTGCGTTGTTCCTTTTGCGGGTCTTGAATGCCGGTGCGGGTGGCGACGACGTGGCCGTCTGCCAGCGATGGATCCTCGTCCATCGTCCAATGCTGAAGGTAGGAAAATTCGATGCGATCGCCGGGCTTCGGGGTGTGCGCCGGTTCCCACATGGCCACGGTGTTGTCGAGATGTTCGTTAGTCGTCGGGATTTCCATCAGCGTGACCCGGCCCGGACCCCAATCCGAGGTCGGCTCGATCCAGAGCGACGGGCGGAGATGATAGGGCGCCTCGCCATCTTCGTAAGCGGCGAAACGGCGGTCGCGTTGCAGCAGGCCGAAGCCGTCGCATTTCTCCATGTCGAAGAAGCTGAACTCGAGCTTGCCGGTGTCGTTTGAAATCGGCCGCCACAGCCGTTCGCCGGTGCCGGTGCGGATCGCGAGGCCGTCCGAATCGTGGACCTCGGGGCGGAAATCATCGAAGCGCCGGCGCGAGTTTTCACCGAACCAAAACATGCTCGACATCGGCGCGATCCCGAGCCGCGCCACCGCGCGGCGGGCGAACAGCACGGCCTTGACCTCGATGATCGTGGTGTTGCCGGGACTGACCTTGAACTGATAGGCACCCGAATACGACGGGCCGTCTAGCAGCGCGTAGATCACCGCTTGAGTGTCGGTGGGCTGCGGCTTGCGCAGCCAGAACTCGCGGAAGCTTGGGAATTCCTCGGTCGCGCCATCGACCCCGGTGTCGACCGCGATGCCGCGCGAGGAAATCCCATAGCGCTGGTTTTTCCCGAGCGCCTTCCAGTAGCTCGCGCCTTGGAAAGCCACGAGTTCGTCGAAAATCTCCGGGTTGTTCAGTGGCGAGTGCAGCCGGAATCCCGCGAAGCCACCGTCGGCGGGAAGGTCGCCGTGTTTGTTGACCAGCGGACCGTAGTTGAAAAACGCTTCCGCCAGGCGGATCTTTTGTTGGTGAGTGCTGGTGAACTCGTTGAGGATCACCGGTTCGCGGAACAGGTAGCCGGGGTGGAAAAACATCGCGCGGAATGGCAGTTTCTCCGTCGCCCACAGCGCTTGGTTCGGATTGAAGCGGATGTTGCGGTATTGATCGTAGCTCAGCTCGTTCATCCAGGCCGGCAGGCTGTCGGCATTCGGCGCCACGTAGGGCTTGTTAGCGAGATCGCGGGCGCGGCTCTGGATGCTTTCAAATCCGACATCCTCCCGCCCCCAATCCTGACACAAGGCGGAGGTCGTCAATGTTCCCAACGTCGCGAGCAGTATGAAATTCCTTGGCACAGCAAGGGTCATAGGGTGGTTGCGGCCTATCCGTCAAGAATGGCCATTTGGAAATCTTTCATGAAATCAGCCTTTTATAGACAGACGGGTCGCGTGGTAGGTTAGAATCCCGTCGAAATCGATGCGATCCGGGTCGGTGACCGCCCGGCCGGGATCGAAATCCACGAAAAAGCGGTCCACCCGGAAGCCGCAGTCTGCTAGCAGTGAAATGGTCTCGGTGTGTTCGAACCAACGGATCGTTTGCCGGGAATGGTGGGTCAACGGAGGGTTTCCCGTGAGCGAATACCGGTGCTCGCGCTCCAGAAGTTGGCGCGAGTGGTCCAGCCGGTGCCGGGTTTCCAACAGACCCTTGCGGCCATCCGCCAGCGTGACCCGGTGGTCCTCATACCACTCGTTTTCCGGGAGATCGCCCAGCAGCTCGGCGTAGGGCATGAAAATAGTTAGGTAAAGCCCGCCGTGGTTCTCTAACATCCCGTGCCAGTGGCGGAGCGCTTTTTCCGGCTCAGCCGCGAGTTGCAAGGTGAATGCCGGGGCCAGCAGCGCGGCGAATTTCCGGCCATGGCTCCAGTCCGCCATGTCGCCCTCGTGCATCACCGGCTGGATTCCCAATTTCTCCGCCCGCACCTTGCCGAACTCCAGCATGTCCCGCGAAAGTTCCAGCCCTTCCACCTCAAGCCCCATCTCCACCAAAGGGAACATCAACCGCCCCGAGCCCGCCCCGATCTCCAACGCCGGTCCCGGAAATTTCTTGAGAAACGCCGCCATCAGCCGCACCTCGGACCCGTCATCCTCCGCCTCCCAGAACGCGTCATGCAGTTCGGCTTCGAGCGAGAGATAGGGTTGGGACATGCAATGTATTCCGGGGGTCTCAGTCCGGTCTGGTTTCCGACTTTCAGACGACCACTTAGACCGCCACCGAGAGCTTTCGAACGCTAAAGACCTCGTCGGCGAGCAGCGGTTCGAGATCCATGGCATTCATAGAGGTTACTGCAATCGTTTCCCCAAGGGTATTGAAAACCTTTCATCGGGGTGGCTTCGTTCGGGAATCAACGTAATGAATTTCGTCTGCTGGGACAAGTGCTCTTTCATCCAGAACGTTCGGATGCCAAGGATGCGGCCGTTCGGACCGGTGAGTGGGCAGACAATTTCGGAAAACTGGCCATGCTCGGTTAGCTCCGAGGCCACCGCATGCAGGGAAGAACCTGACTGCGGATGTCATGGAGGAGTCGATCTGCCTGCGAGGAATCGTAGCCCGCGAGTTGGAGAAACCGGGACTTGTCCCGGTTTGCCAGTGGTACCAGCAGGTATTGGGTCACCTTGGCGCGGGCGATGAGACTATCAGGAGGGAGTTTCACGGGGAGGCTGGTGTTAGGTGTTTCCCGAACGTCCCGCAAACGGCAACGCCAGCAGGTAAAACAATACCAGCGCGATCCCCTGCATCGAAAGCAAATACCACGGCCACGGCCCGAGTTGGTCGATCAAGCTCGGGTTGACCGGCGGGTGCGCGGCGAAGGCAAAGTTGGTTCCTAGCAGCTTGTTCACGGTCATCGCCACGATCAGGTAGATCACCGACCAGAAGTAAACTTCCAGCGGCGCTTTCCACAGCGGCCGCCGCGGCCGCCAGCCCTCCACCATCGGCAGATAGAACGCCGCCGCCACGATCGCGAAGTGTTGCACGAAAAACATCACGAACGCCATGTGCGGGAAACCCACCGTCAGTGCGGGTGTTAGCAGCGCCTGCATCGTGGCGGCGAGGCCCCAGAAATAGGTCAGCGCGCACAGCAGCGGGCGCTTGGTGATCAGCGCGAAGCCTGCGGTTAGGGTGGCGATGTCACACAGTTGCAGCGGCAGGAAATTATCCAGCGACTTCGGCGCGTCGATCGTGGACCACGCGGCGAGACTCAATGGGAATGCACTCAGGTTGACCAGTGCCAGCACCGCCGTCGTCCGCCTGCGGCTGTTCCCACCTTTTTTTCCCGCCACCACGAACGCCGCCACCGCCGCGAAGCCGATCACGACGATAATGAAGTGCTGCTGAGTGAATGGATGGAACGGATGAGGCATGGAGAAGTTGATGGTGGATGGTTGATAGTTGATGGGAAGAGGAAGATTTTTTCAACCGCAGATGAACGCAGATTGAAGATAAGATGAAGTGGTGGATTGAAATTCTTCATCTTGCCATCAACCATCCACTCTCAACCTCCACTCTTATCTTCTCTTCATCGGTCCCCGATCTCCGCCATCGCCGGCTGCTTATCGTGGAAAATCCCGCGGGCGATCGCCTGCACGTCCGCGTCCGTCACCGCCATCACCTTGGCCCGCCAATCCGCCGGCGCGGGGACGTGACCGAAATCCAGCACCCCTTCACCCGCCCATCCGGCGTGGGCACCGGTCGATTCGAACGCCAGCTTGCTCTGCGCGATCGTTAGACGCTTGGCCCGGTCCAGTTCCCCGGCGCGCGGACCATTGGCCACGAGGTCGTTGATCTCCCGGTGGATGCACGCCAGCGCTTCGTCGCGCGACTCGGGGTCCAGCCCGGCGCTGATCTCAAACGCCCCGGTCTCGTCGAAAAACGTCACGTCGCTACTGATCTGATAGCACAGCCCGCGCTCCTCGCGCAGTTCGAGAAACAACCTCGAACTCGCGGACTCGCCTAACATCACGCTCAGCATCCGCAGCGCATGCCGCGACTCCGCATGGCGGCCCGGCGTGTGCCAGGCGAGTGCGAGCTGGAGTTGGTCCGTCTCCCGCTCGTCCGTAACGGTTCGCGGAACTGCGGTCGCCCGGTCGAATGGCAGTGCAGGCTCCGCCGCATGGAATTCACGCGCTGGCAGTTCGGGCAGAATCATCAGTTCGATCTCGTCGATGGTGAACGGACCCGCCGCCGCGATCACCACATCGCTGCGGAAGTGATGGTGTTCCCTGAACGCTAACAGTGTATCGCGGTCGATGACCGCAATCGACTCCAGCGACCCGGAAATCGGGCTTCCCAGCGGATGATCGCCCCACAGCGCGCCCGAGATCAGGTCGCCGATGTGATCTGCGGGCGACTCTTTGTACATCGTGATTTCCTCGCCGATCACCTCGCGCTCCAGGCCGATTTCGCTCTCGGGAAAGGTTGCGTGCCACACCATGTCACACAGGATGTCGGCTAACAGCGGCATCAGGTCCGCCTCGCCGCGGCCTTCGTAAACCGTCTGGTCTTCCGAGGTGCAGGCGTTGAGCTGGCCGCCGCCGTCTTCGATTTCGAAACTCAGCTCGCGCGCGCTCCGCCGCTCGGTGCCCTTGAACACCATGTGCTCCACGAAATGCGCCAGCCCGGCTGGCAGGTTGGATTCATCGCGGCTGCCCGCCGGGATGTAAATCGACAATGCCGCGCACTCGGAATCCGCCACCGTCGCCACCGCCAGCCGCGGCCCATTGGGAATCTGCCTCCATTCGTAAATTGCCTTGCTCATCGTAAAAGTGCTTCTGCCAAAGCCAGGTCCGCCGGCGTCGTGATCTTGATGTTAGGGTGCAGGGATTCTACGAATTTCACCCGCTCGCCGATCGCCTCCAGCGCCGAAACCTCGTCGGTCACCTCGATTCCCCAGTCCGCCACCGCTTTGTAGGCTTTCTCCAACAGCGGGATTTCAAAAACCTGCGGCGTCTCCATGAACCATAACAGCTCCCGCGAAACCGCTTCCGCGCTGAAATCCTTTCGATCGGATCGCTTCAAAGTCTCCGTCACCCGCCGCGCCAAGGCCGCCGCCCGATGCTCGCCTGCCGCCGCTACGCAGCGGTCGATGTCCGCCGGCGAAATCAACGGCCGCGCCCCGTCATGCACCGCCACGTAGTTCGATGAAACCACCGCCAGCCCGGCCGCCACCGAATCCTGCCGCTCCGCCCCACCGTCCACCCGCGTCACCGGTTTTGAAAACGGCCCGCCACCTAGCAGCTCCCAGCGCTCCTCCGGACAAACGATCACCACCTCCGCGATCGAATCCGCCGCTAGGAACGCCTCCAGCGTCCGTCGCAACACCGGCACCCCGCCCAGCAACGACGCCAGCTTGTCGAACCCCATCCGCCGGCTCGCCCCCCCCGCCACGAGGATCGCGGAGCAAGTGAGGGGGAGGGGAGCGGCTGCCATGCGCAAATCATTAGCAGCCGCCCTCACGCCACGCAAAGAGCCAAATTCAACCAGGGGAGTACACGCGCCCTCGCGTGTGGTTTTCAGCACCCTCGCTGAAAACATGCGTCTGCAATGCAAAAACCGGCTCGCTCGTAATATCGGCCAACCCTGCCGCGAGGGCGCGACATGGAACTCGCGAGGGCGCGTGTGCTCCCCAAAGACGCTGCTCCAAAGATGGCTTGTGGGGCTTGTTCTAAAGCTTGGGCCGCTGTTTCGCCATGGCCTCGGCCTTGCGGTAGTTAGAGCGGAACCATGCGCCGAGTTCGGCTGCGCGGTCGGCGGCTTTGAGCGCGTCCTGGCCGTCGAGGATGGGATCGCCGTGGCCGGCTTTGGCGTAATTCATGATCGAGACATCGGAGAAAACGGCGAGGGCATCGGCGGGCATCCCCGCGTCTCGGAGGGCCAGCCAGGCGGCTTTCATTTCCTCGTGCGAGTCGATGCACATGATTTTCACGAGCTGCCGCAGGGTGTTGAACGACGCGCCGGTCAGGTCCCGCTGATAGATGAAATTGCCGCGGTCGGCGTAGGGGTTTGCGTTGGGCATGGTCGAGTCCGCCAGATTTTCCGGGGTGTAAATGTCGCGGCGGATCGGCGTGCGATGGAGCGCGCGGAGTTTCGGCCCGGCGGGCGTGCCGGGTTTGCCGAACCACAAGGTCTGCGCCTGCGGGCTGAGGCAGAACTCCACGAAGTCCTGCGCCACCGCCGGATGCGGAGCCCCCTTGAACACGGCGACCGGGTCACCACTCAAAGTCGTGCCTCCGGCCGGAGCGATCCAGACCACCCGCGGCTCGCCGGAGTTCGAAGTGAGTTCTTCGGCATAGGAGCGGCCGTAGAAGTCGATGCACATCCCGGCGGATGCGTTGCCTTGCCCGACGTCCTGCGGCACTTTCGACGCGCTGTCGGTGAAATAACGGGCGTTGGCCGACATCCGCTGGATCAATTGGAGACCCGCCGCCCAACCCGCGTCCAGCGCCGCCGCGCGGTCCGCGCCGGAGGTGGCGAGTGCCCGCTGGATTTCACCTTGGACCAATACCTCGAAGTTGCGCGCGACCGAGCCGCTTTTCGTCGGATCGGCCAAGGCGAGGGTGCCGACATATTTCGGATCGCCGAGGTCATTCCATGCGGTGGGGTGGGGGACTTGCAGCCGCTTGAGGGTCGCGGGATTGTAACAGATGCCGAACTGCGAGACGCAAACTCCGACCCACAGGTGGTCCGGCGGATAGTAGCGCTCGCCGTTGAAGGTCTCGGTGATCGGCCCATCCTTGGCGAACCACTCCGGCCGCGACTCGAAGACCCGCAACGGGACGAGCCGGCCCTTCTTGGCCTGTGCCGCAAAGTCAGGCTCGCCGCCGCCGAAAAACACATCCACACCAATTCCGGCGCGCTTGGTTTCCTCCGCCGCCTTGAAGCCGGCGTCGATCACCATGCGGATTTCCGAGGTCCCGCCCGGCGTCCGCCAGTCGATGTGGATCGAGCGGCCGGTGGTTTTTTTCCAATGCGCGGCGAAGGCCTCGCCGAATTCCTGGCGGATCGATTCGTTGTGCGGACTCAGGATGATCAGGCGGTCATTGGCGGTGCGCGAACTCGTCGTGGCGGATTGGCGGCGCATCGCCAGCGGCAGCGCCACGATCAACGCCAGCAATCCGAAAATGATCCAGGCTCTCGTTTTCATCCGCGGTTAGGGTTTCAAGATCACGACATCATCGTGACGGGCGTGAAGGACAAGTTTGTCATCGCCCGGGTCGTGGATGACATGCGGGTTCAGCTCGACGACCTGCTGGCGGCCCGCCGCCGTTTCGATCCAATACTGGATGCGCTGGCCGAGATAGCAGCGGTCAACGAGGATCCCGGTGACTTCGTTGTCGCCGCCTTCCTTGTGCAAGCGCCACGCTTCCGGGCGGATGGAAAGCCTCACATTCTCGCCGGGCGCGGGCGACCAATCGGGGTCGCTCACCCGGCCGACGAGCGGCCCGGCGGCGGTTTTCGTCAGCGTGAACCCGTCGCGGGTCTCGATCGCTTGGCCATCGATCAGATTCGTCTCGCCGATGAAATTCGCAACGTAGCCACTGCGTGGGGTGCGGTAGATTTGTTCCGGCGTGCCGATCTGGCCGATTTTCCCGCGGGTCAGCACCGCCATCCGGTCGGCCATCGCGAGGGCTTCCTCCTGGTCGTGGGTGACGTAAATCCCGGTTAGCCCGTTGTCCTTCACGATCCGGCGGATTTCGCGGCGCATCTCGACGCGGAGTTGGGCGTCGAGATTGGACAGCGGCTCGTCTAGCAGCAGGCATTTTGGTTTCACCACCAGCGCGCGGGCCAGCGAGACCCGCTGCTGCTGGCCGCCGGACATCTGGTCGATCGAGCGGTCGCCGTAGCCCGGGAGCTGAACCATTTCCAACGCTTCCGCCACGCGGCGTTTGATCTCCGGCTTCGGCACGCGGCGCTCTTCCAACCCAAAAGCGATGTTCTGACCCACGTTCAGGTGGGGCCACAGCGCGTAGCTTTGGAAGACCATCGCCGCCTCGCGCTTGTGCGGCGGCATCTTCGTCACGTCGCGCTCGCCGAAGAAAATCGCTCCGCTCGTCGGCGTCTCCAGTCCGGCGATGCAGCGCAGCAAGGTGGTTTTCCCGCAACCCGAGGCACCTAGCAGGAAAAACAACTCGCCCGGCTCGATGTGCAGGCTGATCCCGTCGAGCGCGAGGGTGCTTCCGAAGGATTTGACGACTGACTCGGCGCGGATGGATTCCATGGCATTTGACAGCCCCATGCTTTCGTCTGGAGCCGATCAATCAAGCCGTAAGCGGACTAAATGCGTGGCGGGGAGTTTTTTCGAAGATTCTCTTGCCAACCCGCGATGCGAACCGTAACAAGTGCGCCCACCCAACCGGATGCTCGGATGGCGGAATTGGTAGACGCGCTAGACTAAGGATCTAGTAG
>JANOZJ010000037.1:0-6110 GCA_031429315.1 Akkermansiaceae bacterium | reverse complement strand
TAAACCTAAAAATCGTGGATTAAAATGTCCGGTGTTCCCGGGTGGTGGTTGTTGCGCGCGTTAAACCAAATCGCGGCAACCGGCCCCGGCCTTAAGGCCCGGGCCACTGTGGCGCGGGCATTCTGCCCGCCGCCAATCTTCAGAGTGGTATCATCTCAAGCACCGCCAAAACAAGCGCGAGGCCAGGTGTTCTGGACTTGGGCGCTGGCGGAATCGGTGTTTGCAAAGGCCCGCAAGCGGAGAGGGTGGGGATCGCGGGGCGGTCCGCAGCTCAGGCTTCGATCTCCACGATGAAATTGATCTCGACGGCGACATTGAGCGGCAGCGACGTCACGCCGAGGGCGGTGCGGGAGTGCTTGCCGCGCTCGCCGAAAATCTCGACGAGTAGCTCGGATGCGCCGTTGATGACCTGCGGGTGGCCGTAGAAGTCGGGCTCGGAGTTGACGAAGCCGGTTAGGGTGACGATCTGCTTCACCTTGTCCAGCGAGCCGATTTCATCCTGGATCACCGCGAGGCGGTTGAGGACGATCATGCGGGCGGCTTCCTTCGCTTCCTCGATGGAGACGGCGCTTGGGACTTTGCCGATGATTTTCGCTTGCCCATCGATGGGCAAGCCGCCTGATAGAAAGAGCAGGTTGCCGCTGCGGACGCAGTTGACGTAAGCGGCGATGGGGGTGGGGACGGCGGGCAGGACGAGGCCGAGCGAGGTGATTTTAGCGAGGATGGACATGGGGTGGATGACTATTGGGTGATCGGGAAATCGTCGGTGAGCAGGGCCACGAGATTGATTCCAGATTGGGTCAGCGTGGCGTGGTTGCCATCGCCGGTGATCAGGCCGCGGGTGAGGTAACGGTGCGGCACCGTCGAGGGCCGGACGGCAGTGACGGTGGCTGCGGCGACCTCCCGCTGGCTGGGATTGAAGGCGACGGGCAGGCCGGTGGCACTGAAGCTGATTTCCCAGGAAACGGCACCCTCGGCGGCACCCTTGCTGATCCATGGGTAGCGTTTCACGAAATCCGGGATGCCGCGCGACGGCACGGTGACTTTAAAATAGACCGGGGTGGAGGCGATGAACTGGCTGAACTGGAGTTCGGGATTCGCCTTGTGTTCGACGAAGAACCGCGCGGCATCCCCGCCGGTGATGTTCATACCGTTGAAGAGGCCGTGGTAGTTCGTGCCGCCACTGAATTTCTTATGCCAGTCTTCGTAATGGGTGCTCATGACCATCCCGAGTTCGAGGTGGCAATGGGCGCGGGTCCGGTCGATCCCGGCACCGGTGAAGCCCATCCGCCCGAGGACGCTGCCGACGGCCACCGGCTCGCCCGGCTTGCAGGTGATTTCCGCGAGGTGGGCGTAGAGCGAATAGACGGACGAGTTTTCCCAAGTGTGCTCGACGACGACGTATTTGCCGTAGTTGCTGCGGCCGGCGATGGGACTGACGTAAGCCACGCGACCGGCGGCGATGCTCGAAACAAGGTCCAGCGGGTTGCCTGCTTTGTCGCGGGTCAGCGGGGAAATATCGATGCCTTCATGGAATTTGGTCAGCAAGATTTCCCCGTTGATGCGCAGCGCCGTGCGGACGAAGCCAAAGCTGCCGGCTTCCCACGGTTTGGTGAGCTGGCCTTCGAAATTCCGGTCCACATACATGTAGAACTGGTCCGGCTCGCCGGTGAAAAGGTGCTGGTTTTCCGTCGGCAGGCGGAGATCGATCGGGGCGGCCACGAGAATACCGGCCAGAGATGCGAGGAGAGCAAGAGTTCGGATCATCGCGAGGTGTTAGTTCTTCTTTTTAGCGGCTCCGGCACGGGGCAGCTCCTTGTCGAGGAGCTCGACGTCGGCCAGGCTGACCCCTTTCCAGATCACGATGGCACCGTCGGTGACCTGCTTGTCGATGGTGACCCCGTCCACCACGCGGCCATTGAGCATGGCGATCAACCAGCGGCCTTGATTGGCCGCAGTGATCGCCGCCAGGCGGTTGGCGGCGTTGGGTTTGAGTCTGAAAATGAGTCCGTAATCATCTCCGACCGTGGACGGAAACGGGCTGAACGACACCATGTCCTTGAGGCTGATCGAGGGCAACCGCTGAAAGTAGCGGGTCTGCCCGCTCGCGATCTGCGGGAAGATCATTTTCGGGTTGTCCGTGGCCTCCGTTTCCAAGTGGAACGTCACCGACGTCTTGTCTTCCTTCTTGCCGCCCGCGAAAACGCCAGACGTCAAAGCCAGGACGACCATCATCGTGAGTGCTGCGATGCGCGATTGCATGGCCGCAGTGAAGCACAAGAACTCGATCCCGGAAGGAAAATCGGGCAATTCCACGGACCAGGACGCCTCCATTGGGGAGACGTTTTGGGAAAAAGTGAAGATCGACCACTGATTACGCGGATTATCGCCGATAGGAGGGCCAGAATGGGAGTGTTTGGAGTCACTTTCAACAAAGATCTCAAAATGAATCTTCTGTAACTCGACTTGTCAGTCTTGAACCGATACTTCCCGTTCAGCTCGCCGAGCAACTCGCGCGCGGCCTCGTAGCGGAAGGCATCGCTGATGATGACGAACACCTTGCGGTCCAGGCGCTCTTCCAGCACGGGCAGGACTTTCTTGCGGTAGAAATCCTGCTGGTTGAGAACCTCGGGGAGCGTCCAGTGGGTGACCGCGCGTTGCAAACGCAACACGGTCGATCCATGAAAACCGCCGCCGTTCACAGTCGGATCCAGCCTGAAATCAAGGAGAAGGCTGAATCCATCCTTCAGCGCCTAGGATTGAGCATCCTCATCGTGATGGATTTCCCATGACGAACTCAGCGCTGGCTTACCACTGGCTGGCTGCGGAGCAGGCCGGTGTAGTCGGTGAGAATTTTCTGGGCTTCGCCGAGGATGATGTCTTCCGTGGCAGTCGAGGCGACTTCGTCGTCAGTGTCAGGAGCGGCGTCCGAGTCGATGTGCGGTTTGGCGACGGGAGTTTTAGGTTTCACGGGATCGCCAAGTCCGGGTTTGGCAACGTTCTTGAGGGTGACTTCATAGGCGGCGGGTGGAGGAGTCGCGCGGGCGAGGCGTTGTTGTTTTGCCGCTTCGACGCGGGCTTTGAGTTCGGTCTTTTCTCTCTGGCGTTGGGCTTCGTTGAGCGAGACAGATTTGTCAGCGCGCATTTTGCGGTAGCGCTCGATGTCGGTTTTCAAATCGGCGAAGTCGGGGTCCTTGGCGACGCGCTCATTGGACCGGGTGCGGAGGGCGGCGAGCGAGCCGTTGACGCGGTTGGATTCGGTGTATTTCGCGGCGGGAATGGTGTCCCATGGCAAAGGGTTTTCGAGATCGGACTCGCCGATTTCCGGGAGGTCGGTGAGCGACGGGATGACGATGTCCGCCTTGACGCCTTCGAGTTGGGTGGACTTGCCGCTGGGGCGGTAGAATTTGCTGATAGTCACCTTCAGCGCTCCCGGATCGCTGCCGGGGATGATGCCTTCACTCTGCATGATCCTGGTCAGCGGGACGATGGTTTGGACGGTACCCTTGCCGAAGGTGGAGGTGTCGCCGACGATCACGGCGCGGCCGTAGTCCTGCAAGGCTCCTGCCAGGATCTCGGATGCGGAGGCGCTGAAGCGGCTGGTTAGAACGACCAGCGGGCCGTCGTAGGCGACCTTGTTGTCGCGGTCCTTGCCGACCTCGGTGCGACCTTCCATGCCGCGCGTCTGCACGACCGGACCGGACGGGATGAACAGGCCGGTTAGATCGATGGCCTCCTGCAACGAGCCGCCGCCGTTGAGCCGCAGGTCGAGGATGATGCCGGTGACGTTTTCCTGTTTGAGCTTGGTGACGAGGCGGGCGACATCGGCGGTGCAGGAGGTGGGACCGTTCTTGGCGGTGCCCTCGCCGGCGTAGAACGTCGGCAGGTCGATGACGCCGATCCGCTGGGTCTTGTCGCCTGCGGGCAGGTCGATGATTTGGGCCTTGGCCTGCTGGTCCTCCAGTTTGATCTCCTCACGGACGATGGTGACGGCCTTGCGGACGCTGTCGTCGGTGGCATCGCCGGGAATGATGTTGAGGAAAACGGATGTGCCCTTTTTGCCGCGGATCAGATCGACGGCCTGGGGCAGCGGCAGATCGACCAGATCGGTGAACTCGCCGCCGGCCTTCTGGGAGGCTCCGACGATGCGGTCGCCGGCTTTGATCAGGCCGCTTCGGTCCGCCGGACCACCGGGAACGAGTTCCTTGACCTTGCAATAACCGTCTTCGGATTGGAGCGTCGCGCCGATGCCGATGAGGGAAAGATTCATGGCGATTTCAAAACTCTTGAGCTGCTCGGAACCCATGTAGTCGGAGTGTGGATCGTAAACCTGGGCGAGCGCTTCCAGATAGAGTTCCAGGACCGCCTTGTCGCTGAACTTGCGCATCGTCTCGGCGATCCGCGACGCGCGGCGGGCGAGGGTCTTGGCGATGTCCGGCTCCTTTTTGGCAGCGAGTTTCTCCTGGAGGTATTCGTAACGGAGCTGCTGCTTCCAGAGCGCCTTGGCGGCAGTCATGTCGGCCGGGCGCGGCGCGGTCTTGCGGTCGTAGGCAAAGGTCTCGTCGGTGGTAAAATCAAATTTCCCTTCATCTAGCAGACCGGCGATGAAGGCCACGCGCTGGTCGAGGCGTTCCAGGTAGCGTTTGAAAATCTGGTGTGCGAGGCGGGAGTCGCCTTGTTGGCGGGTGGCCTCGGCAAGCGCGGGGCGGAACTTGGCGAACTCGTCGAGATCGCTTTGCAGGAACAGCAGGTGGGCACCGTCGAGCGTGTCGAGATAGCGGTCGAGAAACCTGCCGGCCAGCTTGTCATCGAGCTGCTGGTGGGCGAATTGCGAGCTCTCGAGAATCTTCGAGGTCAGCGCGGTGGTCGCGGCATCGGTCGCGGCGGCATCGAGCGGGTCCGGGTCGCGGAAGCCGAACGCGGCGGCGGCGGCGGCGGCCAGGACCGCGCTGATGGAAACAGCCGGGATGAGGGACTTGAACAGAGGTTTCATGTGTTTGCAGATGGGGTCCGGCAGCAGCAATCGCGCCTATTCTTTCCATAGAACGCCGCAAACCCGGGGAACCGTCTTGGTCACCTGGAATTTGTCTCACGCCAGCGGCAGGCTTTCTTGCGGCCGCTGGACCGTGATTGCAAGCGCACACGCGTCCCCGCTTTGAAAAATCAATGGTTGAGCACGAGGACGATCTCAGATCTCAGCAGGCACCTGGCGGCGCGGCGTCTCCACCATCTACGGCTACTCCGATGGCCTTCGCATAATACGCCAGACTGCTCCAACGGTAGCCGGCCAGCTTTCCCGCCTTGCCGCCCGCCAGCCCGGCCCGCGCCCGATTGAGATGACCCCCCAGAGACGCGGCGCAGGCGATGAGAACCAGTGGAGGGAAAACTGGTATCGGTTCCTCAAGCACTGGACCAAGCCTGAAGCAAGCAATGAGAGGCAATATGCACCAGTTGGCGGTGGAGCTGGATGTCGCGCGTCCCACGGTCCGGCGCGCGCTGCAGCTTCTGGAAAGCGAGGGAGTGCCGGCCGGGCACGGGCTTTGGGGAAGATGCTCCCGTCCAGATCGAAGAGGATGACGCGCAGCTCGCCTGCGGAATTGTGCCGAGTGGCTTTTTTGCCGCTAGGACGAAACCTCCAACTTTCGCCATGCAACCTACTGAACTCCAGCAGGTTAAAAAAGTGGCCCGAGACGGATTTGAACCGCCGACACGTGAATTTTCAATCCACTGCTCTACCGACTGAGCTATCGGGCCTTTATTTCCACCACCCTTTCGGGCGGGACCGGGAGTAAGAGTGCCCCCGCAGCTTTTGACAACCGGAAAATTAACCGATTCCGGATTTTCCCATCATGGACTGCGGCGGGAAGCGAAGCGCCACGCCGCTTTGGATGTTTCAGTGTGGGTCTTCATCGCGCGCCGGAAGAATCCAAAGCGGTGTCGGCACTTCGCTCTGCCATTGCACTCCATGAGCCTAGACCCTTTGCCAAAAATTAGTTCCGTTATTCGGAATGCGTTTTGCAAACGGAGCGGATGATTTTCGGTAGATTCATCAAGTGCTGGATCGACTCGACGAGCTTATCGCTGAGGTCCTTGCTTTGTTTGGTGAAGTA
>JANOZJ010000036.1:0-3054 GCA_031429315.1 Akkermansiaceae bacterium | reverse complement strand
TGACGCTGCTGGAAGAATCGATCCAGGACCGCGCCACCAACACCACTCGGTTTCTGGTCATCGGCGAGAAACCCTGCCCGCCGACGGGCAATGACCGGACCTCGATCCTGTTCGCGATCCGCGACCGGCCCGGCTCGCTGGTCAAGGCGCTGCAGGCCTTCGATCAATTTCACATCAACATGTCGAAAATCGAATCCCGGCCGTCCAAGCGCAAGGATTGGGAGTACATCTTCTACGTCGATCTCGCCGGGCATTGTGACGACCGCAAAGTCGCGGAGGCCTTGGAGGAACTCGGCAATCATTGCTCGCTGGTCAAACTGCTAGGCTCCTACCCCGACGCGGGAGAATAAACCGGATGAATGCCAGCCCGATCCGAGGTGAACGGAATTGCTGGAAAATCGCTGCAATGCAGGCTGGCGTATCCGAATGACTGCTGCTTAGGATCGCGCCGCATGAACGGAACAGTGGAATTGATTATAGACGGCAAGCCTCTCGCGCTGCCGACAGTTGTGGGAACCGAAGGCGAAGTAGGGATCGACGTGAGCTCGCTGCGCAGCAAGACCGGCTGCATCACTTTGGACCCAGGCTATGGCAACACCGGAGCCTGCAAGAGCGCGATCACCTTCATCGACGGTGAAAAGGGCATCCTCCAATACCGCGGCTACGACATCGCAGAACTGGCGAAGAAGAGCACCTTCATCGAGACCGCCTATCTGCTGATCTACGGCGAGCTGCCCACCGCCGCCGAACTCGCGGGATTTTCCGCGCAGCTAACGGAAAACCAGATGCTGCACCAAGACATGCACCATCACTTCAGCGCGTTTCCACCGAAGGCCCATCCGATGTCGATCCTCTCGGCGATGATCCACGCGTCATCCGCCTATCCGAGCATGAAGACCCGCTACAAAACGCTCAAGGAAGCATTTCCGATCCACGCGGCGCGGCTCATCTCCCAGACCCGGACCATCGCCACCTGTTCCTATCGGAAGGCCGCCGGACTGCCACCAAGCTACCCGAAAACGAACCTGAAATTCACCGAAAACTTCCTCCACATGATGTTCTCGCTCCCCGGCGAGGACTATGACCTCAACCCGGAAGTCGTCAGGGCGCTCGATCTTATTTTCCTGCTCCATGCCGACCACGAGCAGAACTGCTCGACCTCCACCGTCCGGATGGTAGCGTCCAGCCAAGCGAACGTTTTCGCCTCCGCCTCGGCCGGCGTCTGCGCGCTGTGGGGGCCGCTTCACGGCGGCGCGAACCAAGCGGTGCTTGAAATGTTAGAAGAGATCCACGCCGACGGCGACGACGGCAGCAAGTTCCTCGACCAGGTCAAGAACAAGGTCGGCAACCGCCGCCTGATGGGCTTCGGTCACCGGGTTTACAAGAATTTCGACCCCCGCGCGGTGATCATCAAGGAGCAGTGCGACAAGGTGCTCAGCCAGCTTCACAAGTCGGATCCGCTGCTGGAGATCGCCAAGAAGCTGGAGGAAATCGCGCTGCACGATGATTACTTCGTTTCCCGCAGACTCTATCCAAACGTCGATTTCTACAGCGGCATCATCATGCGCGCCATCGGCATCCCGATGAACATGTTCACGGTGTTGTTCGCGATCGGCCGGATGCCCGGCTGGGTCGCCAACTACAAGGAGGTCATGGACGATCCGGACAGCCGCATTTCCCGGCCGCGCCAGATTTACACCGGCGAGACGCTGCGCAGCTACAAGCCGATGGAAGAGCGGGCGTGAGTCTTGTCCGTAGTTTACCCCTTTAGGGTGTCTTCATTGCGCCCCGAAGGCACCCTGAAGGGTTAGACTACGTACAAGATAATCACCTCTGCGGCCTGAACCCCAGCGCGAACCGCAGGACCACCATCGGCAAGGCTGCTAGAAAAAGCGCGGCGGCGGCGGTCTTCAGCCCCGGATAGACCCGCGCCGCGTTCCGGTCCATGGCCGTTAGAGCCTCGGCCACGACCTGCTCCTTGGGCACGTAGAACGACTTGCTAGACGGCATCCCCGGCAGATCCGGAGAACGGCGCGAAACTTTGCCGAACTCCGTCCGCACCGGCCCCGGGCAAACCGCCAGAACCCGGATGCTGTGTTCCTGGAGTTCGATCCGCAGGGCCTCGGAAAAGCTGCTGACGTAAGCTTTCGTCGCGGCATACACCGCGAAATCCGGAATCGGGATCACGCTGGCGAGCGAGCTCACATTGATGATCGCCCCGCCGCCGCGGCGGATCATTTCCGGCACCAACAAGTGGCTGAGATGGGTGAGCGCCTCGATGTTGACATCGAGCATCGACTGGATTTTGTCCCACTCCGCCGAAACGAATTCACCGTAGTCGCCCAAGCCCGCGTTGTTGACCAACAGATCGGGTAGAAATCCTCTGGCAGTTAGTATGGCTAGCAGTTGGTCGCGCTCCGACGAGCGTTGCAAATCCACCGCGAACACCGCGACGGCGACATGCGGAAATTCCGCGCGGATGCGGTCTGCCAGTTTTTGCAACAGCGACTCGCGACGCGCCACGAGAACGAGCTTGCCGACTCGTGGTGCGATTTGAAGGGCGAACTCCTCGCCTAAACCGGATGAGGCACCGGTGACGAGGGCACAAGAGAAGGAAGCGGTCTCGGGCATGGCGCTGTTATACACCATGCCATTGGATCACGCCATCTGAGATTCGCCGTTAGGTCCTTGGGTGACCTGGACGATCCGGAGTGGCAGGCGGACGAGGATTTCACCGTCGCAGCCGATGTCGATCGAGTAGATGCCGGCTTCCTCGAAGCGCAGGCCTTGGAGATTCATCACGATGTTGCGCGTTAGGAACGGCACGTTCTTGGGCAGTTGCACTTCGAACTCAGGCTCGATCGGCATGTTGTTCGGGTCGAGCGACGCACCATCCTCATTGATGATGTTGATGGAAAGCTTGTGGCGGCCGGCGTCTTCCGGGGTAAAGCAGAACCGCATGGCTAGGGCGCATGACGGGTGAACCACTGGCACGGCGCGGGCCGCGAGAGTGTCGAAGGTTCCGGAAATGACCAGCTTGCCATTGTAGTCGGC
>JANOZJ010000035.1:0-4774 GCA_031429315.1 Akkermansiaceae bacterium | reverse complement strand
GGAGTAAGAGCCCACCGCGAATCCGGGTAACCGGACGGCATGGCAAACCTCGCGTGGTGCAAGACAGAACAGGGGAAGGGCGGCCCGCCCGTTTTAATCTCCGGGTATTAGTCGCATCCTGCGCAAGCAGGGCGCTCCGCTCCGGCGGGGTGAGAGAAATGGCCGTCCAGCCTCGCAAGAGGGGGACAGAATCCGGCTTACAGGGGAGCGGCACTCCCTCCCCATGGAGTGCGGTGGGAAGCGAAGCGCCACACCGCCATGAATGAACCGGTGCCAATGGCGGCACCGGTCCTGCCAGCTACTGAAGAATGGAAGCGGTGTCGGCGCTGCGCTCTGCCACCGCAGTCCATGCCGGGAAATCCGGTCGGTTTTCAATTCGAGCTTACTTTTTCTTCTTGCCGGCACCTTTGCCTGCCTTGGCAGAGAATTCGGCGAGCGTGAGTTTACCATCGGTGTCCTTGTCCTTTTTCTTGAAGGCCGCCTCAGCGCAGGCCTTGGCCGTATCCATCGCATTACCAACAAACTCTTCCAAACTCAGGAAGCCGTCGCTATTCTTGTCTTTCTTTTTGAATGCGTCTTCAGGCGAGGCCTTTTCCTTGGCAGGTGCTTTCTCGGGAGTCGCTGGAGCTGCGGGTGTCGCAGGAGTCGCTGGGGCATTTTCTTCTTCAGCGCGGAGCGGCAGCGAGAAGGCAAGGCCGAGTGTGAGCAGGATGGTGAATTTCATTGGATGCTTGGCTTCTAGTGTTTTTTGATTTTCCCGGTGTGGGGTAGTTCATGAATAGTGTCTCCCTCGGTCGTCGTTAGGGTGGGATTCTGGGTGGTGAAAAAAAATCGATGGTTTGGGGGAAGACAGCGGCTCCTGGTTCCAATGGCTCGGGACTCCCAGCCATTCCTCTGGCATTTTCAGGTTTATCCTTGCGCGAGAGTGGTTGCCGGGAAGAATCCGCGCCCCGTGCCGCGGTTCCACCCCATGAGCGATTTCACCACATCTTCCGCTAACGCCAGCTTCGAACAAATCGGCGAAGTCCTGCGCAACCACCAATCGTTCGTGCTGATCAGCCACGTTCGCCCGGACGGCGATGCGATCGGCTCGCAGCTCGCGCTGGGATTTTCCCTGATCGCTGCGGGAAAAACCGTCTATCTGATCAACGAGGACGGTCTGCCGGACAATTTGGCGTTCATGGCGGGATCGGAAATGATCAAGCTGCCACCCACCGCGCCGCTCGACGTGGAAGTGGCCATCGCGCTGGACACCGCGACCAAACCTCGCCTCGGCGACGCCGCGTTGAATGCCGCTTCGCGGGCAAAGATCTGGCTCAACATCGACCACCACATTTCCAATCCGGGCTACGGCGATCTTAACCTGATCGATTCGACCAGCCCGGCCACCGGCCAGATTCTCTATCAACTCATCACCGCGCTCGCCCTGCCGCTGCCGGCGGAGACGCGGGATGCGATCTACGTCGCCGTTTCCACCGACACCGGCTCGTTCCAATATCCGTCCACCACGGCGGCCACTTACGACCTGGCCGCCGATCTCATCCGCCGCGGACTCGACGTGGGGACGATCAATTCCAAAATCTATGACAACTATCCGTTCCGCCGGCTGGAACTGATGCGCGAGCTGTTGAAGACACTGGAGCTTTCGCCGGACGGACTCGTCGCCCACTGGGAACTGCGCGACCAAGTCCGCATCGATCTCGGATTGATGCCCGAGGACAGCGAGGGTCTGATAGACATCATCCGCGCGATCCGCGGCGTGCAGCTCGCGGTGTTTTTCGAAGAGCTGGTGGACGGGAAGATCCGCGTCTCGATGCGCTCGAAAGACCGGCGGCTCGACGTCTGCCAGATCGCCATGGAATTCGGCGGCGGTGGCCACGCACTCGCTGCGGGAATCCGCATGAAGGGGCCGCTGGAAGAGGCCGAATCACTCGTGTTAGACGCGATTCGCCGCCGCATTGAAACGGCCGGACTTTAATTTTTCAACCCACATTTATGAGAGACAATTCCAAGGATTTTGACGGCCCGAGCGGCGTCCTGCTGATCGACAAGGCGGAGGACATGACATCGCACGATGTCGTGGCCATCGCCCGCCGCGCGCTGAACACCAAGAAGATCGGCCACTGCGGCACGCTTGATCCGATGGCCACCGGGCTGCTGATGTTAGTCATCGGCCGCGCCACCAAGATCCAGGATCTGCTGATGAGCGAGGACAAGCAATACGTGGGCACGCTCACGCTCGGCTCGACCACCAGCACCCAGGACCGCCAGGGGGACACGCTGGAAACAAAGCCTGTTGGAGACTATACCAAGGAGCAAGTCCACGCGGCGTTCGACGGCTTCATGGGCGACTTCGAGCAAATCCCGCCGATGGTTTCCGCGATCAAGAAGGATGGTGTGCCGCTGTATAAACTTGCTAGAAAGGGCATCGAAATCGTCCGCGAGCCACGCAAGGTCCACATCACTTCTTACGAGGTGACGCGCATCGAGCTGCCGGAAGTGGACTTCATCGTGAACTGCTCGAAGGGGTTTTATGTGAGGACCTACGCCCACGACATCGGCGGCAAACTCGGCTGCGGAGCTCACCTCAGCGCGCTGCGGCGGACGCGGTCGGGGAAGTTCACCTTGGACCGCGCGGTGCCGGTGATGGATCTGAAAACCATCCCGCAGGAGGATTTGCTCAAGGCCATGGTGTCACTTGCGGAGATCTCGCTGATGCGCGGGGCGTGAGGAAGGTTGACCGGAGATCAAACCTCCTCAGCCATCTCCGCCTCTTCCACGGCTGGCACCAGTTTCCGGAAATGGACCTGCCCCACGCGGCGGCCGTCGCTGCTGGTCACCCGCGCTTCGTAGCCGAGTACTTCGACGGTTTCGCCGACTTTGGGGAAGCGCTGCAGTTGCTGCGTTAGATAGCCGCCGACGGTGGTGACTTCGCCGCTTTCGAGGAAGAGTTCGGGGATATGGCCGGCCAGATCGTTGAGAGTCATTGCGCCTTCGATGACGAATTCATCGTCGTTGACGCGGGTGAAGGACGAGCGCTCGTTGTCAAACTCGTCCTGGATATCGCCGACGAGTTCTTCCATGACGTTGTCGAGAAACACGATGCCGACGGGTGTGCCGAATTCATCGACGGCCATCGCCAGGTGGGCGTGCTCACGCAGGAAAAAGGTCAGCAACGTGTCTAACGGCATCGTGTCCGGGACGATTTTCAACTCGCGCTTGATGCGCATCAAATCCGGGTCGGGATCCTTGATGAGCTTGAACAAATCCTTGATGTGGATGAGGCCGATCGCCTGGTCGAGGTGACCCTTGACTAACGGAAACCGGGTGTGCTTGCTGCGCATCGCGATTTCCAAAACATTTTCAAACGGTTGATCCGCGTCGAGGATGACCACCTTGTTGCGGGGCGTCATCACGTCGCGCACCCAAAGTTCATTGAGGCCGAGGGCATTGATGAGGATCTCGCGCTCGGTCTCGGTGACTTCCTGGGATTTCCCGCTCTGGGTGACTAACAGGGCGAGTTCCTCGGCGGAGTGGATGTGCTCGCCCTCGCCCACGGGTTCGATGCGGAAAAGCGTTTTGAGGAGCCAGTTGGCGGTGCTGTTGAAGAAGACGATGACCAGCTTGAATGCCTTGTAAAAAACATGCAGCGGTCCGGCGAGCAGCACGGTGGTGGCGACGGCCTTGCGGATCGCGATCGACTTAGGCATCAGCTCACCGACGACGACGTGCAGGAAGGTGAACGATGCGATGGCCAGTGCCAGCGATGTCCAATAGACCACGTTCTGGGGCAACCCGATCTGGAAAAGTAGCGGCGCGACCAGCGCCGTGACGAAGGGCTCCCCCAGGAAACCGAGCGCGAGGGACGAAATGGTGATGCCTAACTGGTTGGCGGATAGATAGCCATCCAGATGGTTGACGATGTGCAGCGCGCGGCTGAAATCACGCCCGGATTCCTTGGCTGTCATCTCGATCTGGCTCGGCCGGACCTTCACGATTGCAAACTCGGCGGCGACGAAAAAGGCGTTGAGCAGCAGGAAGAAGATGATCCCGACGATGTAAAAAACCACCTCTATTCCCGAGGGAAACTCGGTGGATAACGGATGCCCGCCAGCAGCGAGGAAAAAAGTGGGGAGCAAGGCACTCACTTGGCGTTAGAGTTTTTCATAAACGCCTTGGTCACGCCGTTGGAGAATAGTGAATCCCGCTTTCTTGGCATCGCTCACGGAAAGCGGCTTGGTGATGGTCGGGGTGTTGATCCTCGAAATGACCTTTTTCACCGGACTCTTGCACAGCGGGCAGACCAACAAAGGAACCCGGTCAATAGGGCGTCTGAGCTCGAATCCACGGGCGCAGACGCGGCACGAATGCTCCGGGTCATCTGCGGCTTCGGAAACGTATTCGTAGATTGGCATGTGACGGACGTGGGCACGGGAGATTTCCGATCCACGTCAAAAGTAGCGCGAAGCGTGCCAGCTTACCAGCTCGACTTGGTCACGCCTGGGAGCATCCCGGCGGAAGCAAGCTCGCGGAAGGTAATCCGGGAGAGGCGGAAGCGGCGCAGGAACGCCCGGCGGCGGCCGGTGATCTCGCAGCGGTTCACCAAACGGGTCGGGCTCGCATCACGCGGCAGCATGGAAAGGCCGACATAGTCTTTCGCTGCTTTGAGCTTGAGACGGAGGGCGGCGTATTTCTCGACGGTTTCTTTTTTGCGCGCGTTGCGGGCGATCCAACTTTTCTTAGCCATAATTCGGGGCGCAGGTGTTACGGGATG
>JANOZJ010000034.1:0-16834 GCA_031429315.1 Akkermansiaceae bacterium | reverse complement strand
GGTCTCGACAACGAATTCGGAGCCTTATGCGCGGTGGACGATTGGGACGACGCGGACGAAGAGGAATGAATTCCACCGCGATGAATGCGCTGCGATCCTGAGCCAGGCCGAGAGATCGCCCTGATCCTTCCCGTTAAACCTACCCACCATGGCCAAGCCAAAGAAGAAACTCACCGCCGCCCAACGCGCCGCCAAAAAGCAGCGCCAGAAAGACTTCATGACCGTCTTCATGAACGGCAGATCTCCCATTCTGATAGTCGTCTCCGTTTCAACCGGTCTCCAAATTCCCTTTCACCAGTCACTGACCCGGGATCAGCCGAGGATTGCAGAATGGGCTGTACCCGTTTCCACTCATGGGCGATTCCCAATGCACCGATGTCTTCCTCCGATCCAACCTCATCCCCAGCCGCCACCGTCAGCGGACTCCTGAAGCAAGCCGCCGCCACGGTCTATTGCCGTCCAACGCTCCGGGCTTTGGGCTCCACCTTGCCTGCGGACGATTCCATCCTCACCGCCGCCCTGCACGAGGCGGCGGATCGGCGCGATGCTAAATCATTCAGCCACCTCTATTTCGCGGCCCTGTTAGCCGGGCGGCGGATTCCGGCGGAGGTGCTTGAATCGGGAGCCGCCCTGCTCCCGGCGGCCATTATGATCCTGCACACCGCGCTGCGGCTTGAGGGAGATGTGGCGAAGTCACTCGCCGTCGCGGTCCGGGCGGGCCGCATGAGCAGTGAGCGCGAAGCCACCGCCATCGTCGCGGGTTGGCTTGACTACGAACACCGCGAAATTTCCGCGCCGCCGGAATTCCTCGCCCTCACTCGCCAGGTTTGCCGGCAGACGATGCGCGCGGGGCTAGATTTGGTCAGGGTGTTCCTGACCCTCGCTGCCAAACTCTGCGGAGACCCGGTGGTGGCGAATATCCTCAACGCGGATATTCAGAGCGACCGATCCTTGGATCTTATCCTGGCCGAGGCCCGCAAATCCGCGACCGGGCCAGGATGGGAGAACTCGATCCCGCCCAGCCCGTTAGATACCGCGCTGGGCGGCGGAGCAACCGTGAAACGGGCGAGCCCCAAGGCCGGGCGCAATGATCCATGTCCATGCGGCAGCGGCCGAAAATTCAAACAATGCTGCGAAGGGAAAACCAGCACCGGCGAGCAATACCAAGTCGAGGGAGTCACGGTTTCCGAGGCGACGGCGCATCCGGAACTGCTCCTCACCTCCCGGCGAATCAGTGAGCTGAGATCCTACGAACTCCACTCGCTCAATCCCAAACTGTTGATTCCAAAACTGGCCGGGGAAGTGGCCATTCGACTTGCCCGCTTTCGCGAAATTTCCCGAGCCATCGAAGTGCTGCAAGCGACCGGCCCCGATCAGGTTTCCGTCAACGCACTCGATGAAATCGCCTTTGAATTTTACATCGCCAAAGAAACCGAAGCGTTGCGCTGGTTGACGAATTGGGCTCCCGGATCCGTGAGTCTTTCGTTCGACATGGAAGTCCTGTTAGCCAGCCCATCCGAGCGTATGCAGCTTCTCCAATTGCGAGCCCGCGATGCCTTCGAAGCCGAGCGATCCGGAAATCCAGCCGCTTCGACGATCTTCTGCGAACTTGGCCACGCGGCACTGCTCGCCGACCCGGCGCTGGGACTCTTGATCGCGCGCGGCGTTCTGCCAGTCAGCGGCTGGATCAATCAGCCCACACTGATGGAAGACATCGAAGACGCCCGCGACCTCCTCGGCCTCGATGACAAGGAGCCGGGATATGAAATCATCGACGCCACCGACCGAGCGTCGCTCGATCAAGTCCGCCATGCCATCGATCTCGAAAAAGTCCGCGTGGAAACGACCACCCGCGTGAGCCAGCGCGATGCCGAAATCCAGCGGCTCAAAACCCAGATCGACGCGATGCAGGAAACCCTCGTGCAGCGGGAGAGCGCCAACGAAAAGCCAACCGTATCACCCGAGGAAAAATCCGCCATTCCCCCCGCAGCGCAGGCCCCCGCCGAAACCCGCGAACTCCGCGACCACCTCCGCCGCCTCAAAGACACCCTCAAAGTGGAACACGACGAGCGCAACCGCGCCCTGCGAGACCTCCGTGCCGCCCAAGACCAACTCCGCCGCGCCACCCGCGAAAAACCGGAGAATCCCGCACCGGAAAAAGCCGGCGACCACGAACCCGATGCCGGAGACTCCAGCACCACCGGCGTCGAATGGGAGCGGCAGGCATTGCGGATTCCCGAATACAGCGCCGCCTTCCGGGAATCGCTGCGAAACCACCCGCGCCAAGCCTCCGCCGCAGCACTCGCCGCAGCCGGTCGCCTTGCTGGCGGAGATCCCTCGATTTGGAAAACCGTGCGTGCCCTCAAACTGCGCCCCGGAACCCTGCGCCTCCGCGTCGCCGGCGACTACCGCCTGCTCTTCGAAATCGGCCCGGCCGACACCTTGCGCTTCGTTGATTTCATCCTCCGCCGCGACCTCGACCGCTGGCTCGCGGCGGGAGGACGCTGACGAAGCGCGTCACTGCCGCTCTCTCCTAAAATTCTCCAACGAGTAATTGATGCTCTGGTAGGTCGTGCCAGACAAGGGGCTGCCCTCTTCCATTTGGGTTACGACCTCGCGATTGGAGCGGGCAGGTTGGTAGTCGGGGTTGATTTCAAGCGCGCGGTCGAGTTCGGCCAGAGCCTCCGCTTTGTGGCCCAGATTGGCGTGACAAAGACCCATGTTCCCGTGGCAGGGCGCGTTCCTGTCATTGAGGGCGGCTGAGGCACGGAATCCTTCAAGAGCACCCTGCCAATCACTGCGGTCCATCAGCTCAAACGCCTCGTTGAACTTGTCCCCGGACCGGAGAAAGGCGTCCAGACTGACACCCTCGGTTCTCATAATGACCGAAGCCATGTTTTCAATGATACCGCGGGATTTGGCGACCTCCGGGTCACTGGCGGGACCGATGGCCACCACCCGCTGGTAGGAGCGGATGCAGTTGGGCACGTCCAAGAGCTTTTGGAAGGCCACCGCCTTGTTGTAGTAAGATTCAATGCTGTAGGGATAGATCGCGATGGCGCGATCGAACCATTGGATGGCCTCTTCGTGCTCGCCTTGGATGGCATGCACGACTCCGATGCCGTAGGGTACATCGTGATGCTGCGGGTGGTCCGGAAGCAACCCGCTGAGAATGGCCAAAGCCTTCCGGGATTGGCCTCGCAGCGCCATTTCCAGGGCGGTGCTGACGGTTTCCCGCACCTCGTCGTTGAGTTCCATCAGGAAATGCCCGTCAGGAATGCCGGAGGAAATACTGCGGTTGTCTTCATATTGCCGGGCGGCGGCATAGTGGACGCAATCGCCGCAATCCGCATCCCGGATGGAAGCGCAACATTCGCTACAGATCAGCGCGTTGTCCTCTCTGGGACAGTTTCTCCGGGCTTTGCCAGTTCCACATTTCGGACATTTTACTTTCACGGCTCAGGAAGTAGTCCGTTGAGTCCGGACACGTCAATCACCGGGTATCTGGAGTGATGATGCGTTTGCCACTCCCGAGCTGAGGAGGATGTCCTTCAGGCTGTGAACCCGGCTGAGACAGCCGGGACACTTTCGATGGCGGCCGCTTCCGCCAGGGCTTTTTGGGCGGCTTTTTGGTGGGATTCGGCTTCATCGTCGAGTTCGGCGGCGATGAGGAGTTGGGCGACTTTTTGCTTTTTGGCGGCGAAGGCGCGAAGGTCGGCGAGGTTCTGATAGTCCGACGGGCGGCCTTTTTCGTCAAATTGATAGAAGTCGCGATTGAAGCGGAACAACGGACCTAGCAGCACGGGGTCAAGGAAATCGACGATGGAGTAGAGTTCGTCGATGCGGTTCTCGATGGACGTGCCGGTGAGGACGAAGGCATAGCGGGACTGGAGGCGCTTGATGGCCTGCGCGGTCTTGGTGGCCCAGTTTTTGATGCGCTGGGCTTCATCGAGCACGACGATGTCGGGGCGAAAGTGGGTGTTGATGTCAAGGCTGTCGGAGACGACTTGCTCGTAGTTGACGATGGTGAAAAACGGCGGATTGCTATCGGCATAATAGCTCGCACGAGTGGATCGCGGGCCGAAGATGATGCGCTGGGTGAGCGTGGTGAATTTCCGGATTTGCTCCTCCCTCTCGGCCTTGAGTGAGGCGGGCGTGACGATGAGGACGCGCGTCGCTTTTCCCAAATGATGGAGCAAGGCGCAGGCGGCGATGGCTTGGATGGTTTTGCCGAGGCCCATTTCATCGGCGAGCAGGGCGCGCTCGGCGAAAGCGAGATGCAACATCCCCTCGCGCTGATAGGGATAGAGCGGGCAGAGGCGTTAGTGAACGCAGCGCGCATTTCGCCTTTGTGGCGGCGTTTCAGCCAGATGAGGGTGGCTTCGACGTGCTTGCAAGTGCCGAGACCTGCGGTGCGGAAGTCGGGGCAAGTGCAGGAAAAAACGCGGTCCTTGAGGTCGCGGATTTCGACCTGATAGTCCCTGCCGCTGGGAGATCTAACGAAAAAATTCGAGAAGACGGGATGCTCCGGGTGGAGGTTGGCGACGGAGTGTTTCTCGTCGATCGCACGCTGGACCCGGCGGAGGATTTCGTCCTGATCCGTGGTCCGCCAATCGCTGGCAGGTGTGACGGGAATCGCGGCGGGCTTCTTTTTCTTGGCGATTTTTTTCGCGGGCATGGCAGGTGGCGGTCAATCGATTAAAAACTCACATTTGTCAGATGCGAATCCTCAGCGGGTGGGTCTGGCGCATCAATCCCAAAGCGAGTGGCATATGGAAAATACGAACGGATCATGCCAGATCGGTGGTGGTGATGCTGCCGATTTTCCGCTTCCGCTGCGGAAAGTTCCGGGAGGGAGTAGGCGTCTGGAGTCGTCTGGATCAGCCATTATTGGGAGATCAAACGACCAAAGTGTCGCTATTTCTCACAGAATCGAACCCGGCCCATACGCTGCGGCCTCGGGGCTTGCGGCTTCGAGCTTTCTAACCGCCGTTGCGAACCCGGCGATCTGGGATTTCGCCGCTCCCGATTCGCTGTCGCCCTTGGCGAGGATGGCGTCGAGGGCATCGCGGGAAAGCCCGAGACGGCTGTCGTCTGCTAGACGCTCGATAAGATCGTTGCGGTCGATGATTCCTTGGCGCAGATCGTTCACGGTGGCGACGGCGTGCTCCTTGATCGCGTGGTGGGCGGTTTCGCGGCCGACGCCGGCTTTCACGGCTTCCATCATGATCGTGGTGGTCATCAGAAATGGCAGATAGTGGGCTGTCTCGGCGTCGATGACGGCCTCATAGGCGTCCATCTGGTCGAGGACGGTTAGAAAGGTTTCGAACATCCCGTCGATGGTGTAGAACGAGTCCGGCAGCATGATGCGGCGGACGACCGAGCAGGAAACGTCGCCTTCGTTCCATTGGTCGCCGGCAAGTCCGGCGGCCATCGCGAGGTAGCCTTTGAGGATGACGTGGAAGCCGTTCACGCGCTCGCAGGAACGCGAGTTCATCTTGTGCGGCATGGCGCTGGAGCCGGTTTGGCCGGGAGCGAAGCCTTCGCTGGCGGTCTCGTTGCCGGCCATCAGGCGCAGTGTCTTGCAGAACGACGACGGGCCGCTGGCAAGGTCGGTCAGAGCGGCGACCACCCGGAAATCCAGCGAACGTGGATAGACTTGGCCGACGTTTCTCCACACGGCGGGCATTCCGAGGTGAGTGACGATGCGGTTTTCCAACTCCGCTACTTTTGCGGCATCTCCTTCGAACAACGAGAGCTGGTCCATCTGCGTTCCGACAGCACCTTTGAGACCGCGGACGCAGTAAGTGGCGATGACCGAGTCCAGCGCTTGGAGACCGCTGAGAAGCTCCTCGCCGAACATGGCGATGCGCTTGCCGAGCGTCGTCGGCTGGGCGGCGACATTGTGGGTGCGGGCGGTTAGAACGAGGTCGCTCCATTGCTCGGAGCGCTCGCGGAAACGGCGCAGCGTGGCGACGGTCTTGTCGCGGATGATGACCAGCGAGCGGTAAACCTGGAGCTGCTCGACGTTTTCCGTGAGGTCGCGCGAGGTCATGCCTTTATGGACCTGCTCATGACCGGCGAGCTCATTAAATTCCTCGATCCGCGCCTTTACGTCGTGGCGGGTAATTTTTTCCCGCGCCATGATTGATGCCGGATCGACGCTGTCCTTGACCGACTCATAGGCGGCGATCGCTTCGGCGGGGACATCCAGGCCGAGATCGCGCTGGGCCTTCATCACGGCAATCCAGAATTCGCGTTCTAAAACGATCCGCCCCTCGGCGGACCAGATCGATTGGAGGGCGGGCGAGGCGTAGCGTTCGGCGAGGACATTGGGGATCACGGGCGCAGCTTGTGGGGCAGCGAAATGAAGTTTCAAGAGGCAATTGCCTAAAACGTGGGATCCTCAAGCGCACTCAATGGCGGGAGAAATCATGCACTGGAGTTGACACAAGTCCTTGCAAGGAAGTGGTCGGGGCGGCCAGATTCGAACTGACGACATCCGCGTCCCAAACGCGGCGCTCTACCAGGCTGAGCTACGCCCCGGTGCACGGGCGGACCCTTGGCGATTCCCACGGGCGAATCAAGAACTTCCTTAACTAAAATTTGATCCTCACAGATTCACCTGCTGGAGCGGACGAATCCGGCGAGAAACGGATTTACAAGAACCGGGGAATTTGGCCAATTCCACGGATCGCCCCCTTCCCAATCCACCTATGATCCTCTCTCAAATCACCACCATCAGCACGAACGCCGCAGCCCAGTCCGGGATCGGACTTGGCTCGATCTTGGCCGTGACCTTTTCCTGGACGCGCAACCGCTCGATTTTTTGGGCGATCGTCGCGGGAATCTTCTCCTGGTTTTACGTCATCCATTTCGCACTGACCCGGCGGCCCGATGAACGCAGGTCGTCCATGCCGCCTTTCACCCCCTTGAGAAGTAGGGTGGAGAAGAAGCGCATCCCTTTCACCAGAAAGGACGGATCTCCCATCAACCAAGACGATTGAGCGCCATCGATACCCATTCGTGGCTGATTGAATCCAAATCGAAACAGCCGCCCCCCACTTCTCACTTGGCACCGCCCGCATCGGCCGCCACATTCCCGCCACACGACAGGGGAGCTTCATGACCGTGAAGCCGAGATTTTCCGACGCACGGGAAAAACCCTCCGAACCTGACGCGGGTCATGCCGCCGTAGGAAGTCGAAACCGCCAGCAGTTTCCCTTTCCCCGGCCGCGCCTCATCCGCACGGCCTTTTTCTTTCTCTCAACCATCAACTCTCAACCTCTTCAGAAATGATCTCCACCGAAGAAACCACCGGCGCGCCCGCCTCCGATTCCCACGACGCCTCCCTCGCCCAGCTCCCCGCCTCCACCCGCGTTTACGTTCACGGCGAGTTCCACCCGCAGATCCGCGTGCCGATGCGCGAAATCTCCCTCTCCGACACTAAGTCCTACAACGGCCGCATCGAGAAAAACGAATCCGTCCGCGTCTATGACTGCTCCGGCCCGTGGGGCGATCCGGATTTCAAAGGCACCTCCGAGGAAGGCCTGCCGCCCCTCCGCCGCGAGTGGATCCTCGCCCGCGGAGACGTGGAAGCCTATGACGGCCGCGAAGTCCAGCCGCAGGACAACGGCTATCTGACGGAGAAACACGTCGAGTTCGCCTCGAAATCCGAGCGGGCTAACAAGTTTGTCGAATTCCCCGGACTCACCGCCGACCGCCGCCAGCCGTTAAGGGGCACAGGCGTCTCGCCTGTGACTCAACTCCACTACGCCCGCCAAGGCATCATCACCGCCGAGATGGAATACATCGCCATCCGCGAAAACCTGAAAATCTCAAATCTCAAATCGCAAATTTCAGATCTCAAGGACGACATCGTCCGCAACGATCTCCACAAACAGCACAGGGGCTCCGCCCAGGAATCTTCCATCCACGATCCCCAATCCACGATCTCCAATCCATACACCCCATCCATCTTCCAGCGCTTCCCGCAGCGCATCCCCGCCGAGATCACCCCCGAGTTCGTTAGATCCGAAGTCGCCGCCGGCCGCGCCATCATCCCGCTCAACGTCAACCACCCGGAATGCGAACCGATGATCATCGGCCGCAACTTCCTCGTCAAAATCAACGCCAACATCGGCAACTCCGCCGTCGCCTCGTCCATCGAGGAAGAGGTCGAGAAAATGCGCTGGTCCACCAAGTGGGGTGCCGACACCGTGATGGACCTTTCCACCGGCAAGAACATCCACGCCACCCGCGAGTGGATCCTGCGGAACTCACCCGTCCCCATCGGCACCGTGCCGATCTATCAGGCACTCGAAAAGGTCAACGGCAAGGCCGAGGACCTCACCTGGGAACTCTATCGGGACACCCTCATCGAGCAGGCCGAGCAAGGCGTCGATTACTTCACCATCCACGCCGGCGTCCTGCTGCGCTTCGTCCCGATGACCGCCAGCCGGATGACCGGCATCGTCAGCCGCGGCGGTTCGATCATGGCCAAGTGGTGCCTTTCCCATCACAAGGAAAACTTCCTCTACACCCACTGGGATGAAATCTGCGACATCTGCGCCGCCTATGATGTTAGTTTCTCCATCGGCGACGGCCTCCGCCCCGGCTCCATCGCCGATGCGAATGACAAAGCGCAGTTCGGCGAGTTAGAAGTCCAAGGCGAACTCACGACCCGCGCCTGGGCCAAAGGCTGCCAGGTCATGAACGAAGGCCCCGGCCACGTCCCCATGCACATGATCGAGGAAAACATGGCCAAGCAACTCGAATGGTGCCACGAAGCCCCATTCTACACCCTCGGTCCACTGACCACCGACATCGCCCCCGGCTACGACCACATCACCAGCGGCATCGGTGCCGCCATGATTGGCTGGTACGGCTGCGCCATGCTCTGCTACGTCACGCCGAAGGAACACCTCGGCCTGCCTAACAAGGACGACGTCAAGACCGGCGTCATCACCTACAAGCTCGCCGCCCACGCCGCCGACCTCGCCAAAGGCCACCCCGGTGCCCAATACCGCGACAACGCCCTCAGCAAGGCCCGCTTCGAATTCCGTTGGGAAGACCAGTTCAATCTCTCGTTAGACCCGATCACCGCCCGCTCCTACCACGACGAAACCCTGCCTCAGGACGGAGCCAAAACCGCCCACTTCTGCTCCATGTGCGGCCCGCACTTCTGCTCGATGAAAATCAGCGAAGACGTCCGGCAATACGCTGCCGAACAAGGTATCGCGGAGGAAGAAGCGCTGGCGAAAGGGATGGAGGAGAAATCCAAGGAATTTGTGAAAGCGGGATCAGAGGTTTACGTCCCGGCATAAACCTGCTATCACAACCTCATGATTCAGCCGGAAGGCTTAGTTGGGGATGAGTGGGCGGAATCCGAGAAACTTTGGCAAATCTACACCGCACTAGGAGGCAGCCTTGATCCCGAACCCGATACTCAAAGTCCTTTCTTCGATGCGCGAGCACCACGTCCTGTGCCTGCTGATGTGAGGTCAGGCGTGCGTGTTTTACGGCGCGGCCGAGTTTAGCCGCGACACCGATCTCGCAATCCTCGCGGATGATCAAAACCTATCGCGTCTCAGGGCGGCACTCGACGCACTCCACGCAGAGCTTATTGCCGTCCCGAATTTCGATCCGGCCCATCTCCACAGCGGCCACTCCATCCATTTCCGCTGCCACCATCCAGAGGCCCTGAGAATGCGGGTGGATGTCATGTCGAAAATGCGTGGAGTTGATCCTTTTCCCGATCTCTGGGAAAGACGCACCACTCTTCACCCCCCGGACGGCACCATCTGCGATCTCCTGAGTCTCCCCGACCTCGTTCTCGCCAAGAAAACCCAGCGAGACAAGGACTGGCCCATGATCCGGCGATTGGTGGAAGCGGGCGTGAACTTCAAACCAGCGCCTCAGGCTTCGCCCGCATCTGGTCCTTGGTGATGCTCGCGCCGATGAACTGGTCTTTCACCTCTGCATCGGCGCGGCAATCGCGATGCAGGAAGCGATGTTAATCCTGGCTTCTCTAACACGGCGTTACCGCTTCGAACCCGGCCCCGGTCCTGACCCGGAGCCGACGTCGCGGCTGACGATCCGCTCGCTCGACGGGATTTCCCTGCGCATCTGGAAACGCCCTAAAGTGAAGCACGAGCAGACGATTCCCGACGAGCCGGAGGAAACGCCGATGGAAGCGGCAAAGTGCCCGTTTCACTGACGAGCCTTCAGAATGAAGATTTTTCAACCGCAGATGAACGCAGATAGACACAGATGGAAGAAGGGATAAGAGAAGAAGCAGGCTGGAAACACCGCTCTTTTTCATCTCTTCAATCTGCGTTCATCCTGTTCATCTGTGGTTAGTTTTCTGAATTCAGGATCTCCGTCTTCTGCGGCCCGGTGACGCGGTAGCGGATGCCGGCCCAGACGATCTGGCGGCCGCAGGCGGAGCTGAGTATGATGAGCAGGTGGACGAGGTTGATCACCGGATCGAGCCACCAACTGTTTCTAACGGCATCTTCGAGTGAAGCGGCTTCGTTCTCATTGAAACGAGCTTGCAGGTAGCTCCGCCGGACCCGGGTGCGGGCGAGATTCAGGCTGACGGCCGCCGCGATGGGCAGCAGCATCAGCAGATTTCCCTGCGCGAGGCGGGTGAGGCAGGTGAGGAATCCCGTCAGATAGAGAAGCGGGATCATGAGCGCCATCCACCACAGTGACGGCTGATAGATGCGGAGTTGGAAATACTGGCGGCGGCCGAATTCGAACAACGACGGCCAGTCGAAATGGACCGGCGAGGGCGCGGCCACCGAACGGACGTAGCGCATCCGCTTGCCCGCCTGCCGCGCGAGCTGGCTGATGCGGGCGTCGTCGTTGATGCTGCCATCGAGGTTCTGCGGGACCTCCAGCTCATCGAAGACCTCGCGGGTCATGGCCATGGATCCACCCCACAGGCACATCCGCCAGTTAGGGCCGATGAGCGGCTCGATGGCGGTGCCGATGAGCGAGACGATCCGGTTCGGCAGGGTCTGGTCGGCCGGGATGAACCAGCGGTAGCCGGTGGTGAAATCGGCCTGTGATAGATTGAGGGGAAGTGCTAGGCAGGTGACCCAGTTTTTCCGCCCGAAGAGATCGCCGTCGGCAAAGGCGATGATCCGGTCGGTGCTTTCCAAAAGTTTGAAAGCGGCTAACTGGTTGTGGACTTTCTGGCCGGTGTGTTCGGCTTTTCCGGCGACGATCAGACGGGCGTGAGTGCCATCACCGAGCCGCCGCTGGATCTCGGCGTGGGCGGGATCGGTTTCCGACTCGGTGACGAAAATCACGTGATAGTCCGGATAGTCCTGGCCGAGCGCAAACTCCATGAAGCGCCCGAAGTTTTCCGAAACTCCTTTGACCGCGATGATCAGGGCGACGCGACGCGGTTCGTGTGGCTTCACGCCGGCGTCGAGACCGCGCTGGTGAACGGTGAACAAGCGCCGCGCGTTGCGGGTCTTGATCAGCGCAACTGCGGATTGGAGGACCCAGAACGAGGTCAGCAATTCAAGGGCAAGATTCATCCGTCGCGCTTTGTGGCGACGGGGGGGGATTTTGGCAAGAGATTCGTCGGATGGGAAATAGGGAGGGTGGACGTTCCGTTCCACCCAGGTTGACCGAAGGTCAACCCTCCTTATGTCACGCCAGCGCACCGGATGGTTCAGGGTAGGAAGCGCCGGGAGACGGCGGGCCAGTTGACGATGTTCCACCAGGCGGCGATGTAGTCGGGGCGGCGGTTCTGATAGTGGAGGTAGTAGGCGTGCTCCCAGACGTCGAGGGCTAACAAGGGTGTGCCGAGATCGGCGGCGGGAACGATGCCCTTCATCGCGGGATTATCCTGATTGGCGGTGCTGGTGATCTTAAGTCTCCCGTCCTGTAAAATGAGCCAAGCCCAGCCGGAGCCGAAGCGCTTGGTGGCGGCCTCGCCGAAGGATTTCTTAAAAGCATCCATCGAGCCGAACGCGGAGTCGATGGCGGCTGCTAGAGCGGCGGAGGGCTTGCCGGATTTTTCGGCGGGAGCGAGTGTTTGCCAGAAGAAGTCGTGGTTCCAGTGACCGCCGCCGTTGTTGCGGACGGTGGTGCGGAGGGCTTCGTCGGGGACGGCGGGGAGGTCGGCGAGGAGTTTATCTAACGGCTGTTTGGCGAGATCCGGCGCGCTGGCGAGGGCGGCGTTGAGGTTCTTGATGTAGGCGGCGTGATGCTTGCCGTGATGGATTTCCATCGTCTGGGCGTCGATGTGCGGCTCCAGGGCAATGAACGCGTAGGGCAAGGCAGGCAAGGTGATGGTCGCGGCTTCGGCTCGGGCAGCGGTGGGGAGCAGGGCGGCGGAGGCGGCGAGGGTGCCGAGTTTGACGAACTGGCGACGATCGAGGTGGGATGGAGTTTTCATGGGATTGGGATGGGATTGCTAGGTCGGATGGGGGTGAAATCAACTGCTAGTTGCGGCTTCGGAAGAACAGGCAGGAATGCCTGTCTCAGCGGTTGGCGGTGACGGATTCGCGGGCGAGCGCGGCGGCACCGATGGTGCCGGATTCATGACCGAAGGCCGCGGACATGATCATCAGGTGGTCTTTGAACGGGCCGGAGAGCTGGGCAAACAGGTGCTCTTTGAAGGGTTTCAACAAGAGTTCGCCAGCGCGAGCCACCCCGCCGCCGATGACGATGGCTTGGGGATTGAGCAGCCAGCAGCAGTTCATGGCCGCGGTGGCCAATTTCCTGCCGACATCCTCCCACTGGGCCAAGGCGATCGGATCGCCATGATGGGCGGCGGTGGCCAGCGCGGAGGGCATGCATTCTTCGACTGACTTCCGGATCCCGGCAGCGGCGTAGGCATCCGCCGCCATGGCGGCGAGTTCGCGATTGCCGACGTATTCTTCGAGTGCTCCGAGATTGCCATAGTGTCCGGGCCGGCCTTGGTAGTCGATCGAAGTTTGGCCGACTTCTCCGGCACCGTAGCAGGCGCCGCGGATCATTTGGCCGTTGGCGATGATGCCGCCGCCGACGCCTGTTCCCATGGAAACGCAAACGAGATGTTCGAAGCCCCGGCCGACACCGCACTTCCATTCGGCGTAGGCCATGCAGTTCGCATTATTGTCGACCACCACCGGCAAATCGAATTTCTCTTGGAGAATCTTCTTCAGCGGGACCGAATCCCAGCCATCGACATTGGTCAGATTGTAAACCACACCGGTCGCGAAATTGACGAATCCGGGCATGCCCACTCCGACGGCCGCGACTCCCGGATGTGTGGACCGCAATTCCTCTACCACGCGGACCATCGCCTCGATCCATTGCTCGGGACTGGTGAAACTCTGGGTCGCGACCGGCGGCGCGTGATCGATGATGTGGCTTTGAAAAACCACCGCAGTTTTCACCGTGGTTCCGCCAAAGTCGATACCGATGGTAAGAGGGCTGTCAGGCATAGCGGGATCAGACCTATCAAATCAGACTGAAATGACACGTTCTTTTTCATCGAATCCCCTTACAAAAACACCCGCGCGGCGACTTGGCGCAGGCCGTCGAGCGTGATGTCCGGATCCACCACCTCGATTTCCGCGACGCCTTGGGCGATCAATGCCGCATCGCCCCCGGTCGCCACGATCTGCGGTTTGCCGGGGAGTTCCTCGCAAATCCGGGCGAGGATTTCCTTCACCAGCCCGCGGTAGCCAATCACCGCGCCGACCTGCATGGCGTGGACGGTGGACTTGCCGATGGCGGATGGCGGCTCGGCGAGCTCGATCTCGGGCAGCAAGGCGGTTTTCCTTGATAGATAGCCGGACATCGCGCCCAAGCCGGGAGCGATGACCCCACCGCAATAGGCCGGCTCGGCAGAAATGACGTCGAAGGTGACGGCCGTTCCGAAGTCAATGATGATGGCCGGGACGCCGTGGCGGGTCAGCACGCCGGCGGCATTGGCCAGGCGGTCCGCGCCGATCTGAGATGGCTCGGGATAGTCGATGCCCAATCCCAGCGGGCTGTGGCAATCGAGAAAATGCAGCGGCAATTTCCCCTCGAAATAGTCCCTGAGGATTAGCGCCTTGGCCGGGACAACCGAGCAGATGATCACCGCCGTGAACGCGACTCGATCTAGCAGCAGGGCAAGCGATTCCGGCGAAATGTCGGCGGTGGCCAGCACCCCGCGCCATGGCAGCAATTGCGCGGCATCGCCGAGGGCGAATTTGGTGCGGGTGTTTGAGTTATCTATCAGCAGCCAGGCCATGGGTTACCATTGGTTGGTGTTGAAATTCCGGTAAGCGGAGTTTGCCAGTTGTGGGACGCCTTCGCTGGCTTTGACTAGGAGTTTACCGTCGTTGATGTGCAAAGTGAGCGTGCGTGTTAGATCGGCGGGTTCCAGCCAGAACTTCAACCAGATGTCGGTGGTGCCTGGTCCGTCGCTGCCGCCAAAGGTGGTGTCGGCGGACTCGAATTGCTTGCCGGCGGCGGTTTCAAGATGCACCGGCTTTTGGAGGTCGTGGGTCATGCCGGGATTGACCTTCAAGTGTACATCGACCCAGAAAAACGCGTGGTCGCGGGTCACCAGGGTTTCCACGACCTGACAGCGTGCTGCGGAATCCGAGTGCCAGGCATAGGGACGGAACCAACTCCACGCGGCAAACGCGGCGGCAGCGAGCAGGCAAACCATCAGGGAGTATCGCAGGATTGGACGCGTCACGCGGCTAGAGGAACCTGTCAGGAGTCACGCTGCAAACGAAAACGAGCGGACCGTTGCCGGCCCGCCCGTGGAAGGTAGCGATTCAAAATCGCTCAGAAGTCGTAGCCTTCTTCGCCGTGATCCGTGATGTCGAGACCGGCGGTCTCAGCTTCAAGACTTGGGCGAAGGCCGATGATCGCTTTGACCACCATGGCGATGACCACCGTTCCGACGATCGAGAGCACCAGCGTGATGCCGATGGCCTTGAATTGTTCAAGGAGCAGCCCACCCTCGGCAACCAACTTCGCGAGTCCATTGGAGGTGGCATAGTTTGCGGGCTCGGTCACCGCGAGGTTGCCATTGACCGAGCTGGTGGCCAGCACTCCAGTCAAGATCGCGCCGAGTGTCCCGCCGACGGCATGGACGCCAAAGGTGTCGAGCGCATCGTCGTAACCGATGGCACCTTTCACATACATCACGAAGATATAAGGGACGATGGCGGCGAGAACGCCGATGATCATCGCGCCGGTGGCGTCCACAAAGCCGCAAGCAGGAGTGATGACCACGAGGCCGGCGACGATGCCCGAGCAGATTCCAAGGATGGAAGCATGGCCCTTGAGGATCTTTTCAATAATCCCCCAAACAAAGCCGGCTGTTGCGGCGGCGAGCGTGGTGGTCATGAACGCGTTGGCGGCGACGCCGTCGGCGGCGAGCGCGGAGCCGGCATTGAAGCCATACCAGCCGACCCACAGCATCCCGGTGCCGACCATACAAAGCACCATGCTGTGCGGGGACATTTTTTCCTTACCGAATCCAGCGCGCTTACCGAGAATGATACAAAGCACCAAGGCGCTCCAACCGGAAGTCATGTGGACGACCGTGCCGCCGGCAAAGTCGATGGCCATGATCTTGGCTCCGCCGTTCCAGACTCCGTTCATGAGTCCGGAAACACCCCAGATCATGTGGGCCATCGGGATGTAAACGACGAACATCCAGATCCCGATGAACAGCATGATCGCACTGAATTTCATGCGTTCGGCGATGGCACCGATGATCAGCGCGGGAGTGATGATCGCGAACATCAGCTGGTACATCGCAAACACGTTTTGCGAAACCCAGAAGCAGTAATCCGTGTTCGGGGCGCTCGTCACGCCCTTGAGGAAGAAGAACTCGGTGCCCCCGAGAAATGGCTCAAGCGCCGTCCCGGTGAAGCTTTTGCCAAAAATCAGGCTGTAGCCGACGGCCCACCAAATCACGGTGACCATCCCCGCGCAGCCGAGACACTGAGCCAGCACGCTGAGGACGTTCTTCTTTCTCACCAGGCCGCCGTAGAACAGCGCAAGGCCCGGCAGGGTCATGAAAAGAACCAGCGCGGCGCAGGTCATCATCCAGCCGTTGTGGCCGGGACCGGACGTCTCCTTGATTTTGGAAGTCCAAGGTGCGTCCGCCGTGCCACCGACTGCGACGTTGCCGAAATAGCTTTCCAAGTCAGCCAGTCGTTGCTCGACCGTTGCGTCCGGCACGGCAGCGGCAGCGGCGGCGGCGACCGGTGGCGGGGCCACCGCATCTTGCGCCGATAAGGGCAGGGTACACAGCGGGAATGTGATGAACGCGATCGAGGCCGCCGTTAGGGCCCGTAATTTATTGAGATATCGACTGGTCATGGTGGTCAGGGTTGAGCGGATGAATTGGTTGCTAGGGGCCGAAGAATCCAAATCCTCGGGAGTCGGGTAGCGTATAAGCATCCTCCGTGCCAAAAAACAAAACCTAGGTAATCCACTGATATCACGTTCTAATCATTCCAAGAAACTCCGAAAAAAATGGCGTTTATCGCTTGCCATCCCCAACCCCGCCCCTTATCCCAACGTCATGCGGAGCGCTGATCCGTGCCAAATAATTCTGGACAATTACTACGGAAAGGTGAACTATTCGCCCAACGGAAAGTTTCCAGCTGCTATGTGGCACGCGGGATGCTAAATCCGAAACGCTCCTGCCTGCTCCGGTAAATCGGGACAGACAAGGGCACAAGCAGCAACCGAAAACCAACATAATACGATGCAAAACTACTGCAAAACCATTGGCGCCTTGGCCGCTGCCTCCGCCCTTGTGGCCGGCAACGCGAATGCGGAAATCGAATACGAACTCCACACCGGC
>JANOZJ010000033.1:0-6043 GCA_031429315.1 Akkermansiaceae bacterium | reverse complement strand
CCACGAACACGATCCGCCCGGCCCCTTGGATCACCCGCGTCCGGGCTTCCAGGCGCGTCAGTTTGACACCGGCCATGGATCGCTTCGCCATCTTCTGCGCCGAAAAGCCCCTGAAACCCCCGGATTGTCAAGCAAACTAAGACTTTTCACCCGCCCCCTAACACTTCACGAGAGCATCGACTCCAGCTCGTCCATGCTCCAGCCCGCCGCATCGCCGGCCCCGCTCTCGTCGATGGCGGATGCCAGCTCGCGCTTCTTCGCCTGAAGTCTAACGACCTTTTCCTCGACCGTCCCGCGGGTGAGCAGGCGGTAAACCGTCACCGGCCGGATCTGGCCGATCCGATGCGCGCGGTCGGTCGCCTGGGCTTCCGCCGCCGGATTCCACCACGGGTCGAAATGCACCACCGTGTCGGCGGCGGTTAGATTGAGGCCGTAACCACCGGCCTTGAGGCTGATGAGAAACACCGGCGGGCCGTCAGCTTGTTGGAACTTGTCCACCAACTGCTGGCGGTTCCGGCTTTGGCCATCGAGTCGTAAACTGTCCCATCCGCGCTCGGCGATGGATTTTTCGATCTCCAAAAGTTGGGTCCGGAATTGGCTGAAAATGAGCATCCGGTGATTTCCAGCGACCGCTTCCTCGATCAGCTCCAACAGCCGCTGGAGCTTGGCCGAGCGGCGGGCGACTAACAATTGGTTGAACCTATCATTTCCCAGCAGCGCGAGGTCGCAACACGTCTGCCGGAGACGGAGCAGCGCGGTGAGCATTTGCATCCGCGCGGCACCTTTGTTGCCGGAATCCGCGATGGCATCCACCCGCTTGCGACCTTCCACTAGCAGATCTTTGTAAACCGCTTGTTGGTCGGTGCTGAGGTCGCAATACTCGTCGATGAAGAGTTTGGAGGGCAACTCCGGTGCCACCTGTTCCTTCGTCCGGCGCAGCAGGAACGGCGAAATCTTGAGCCGCAGCCGCTCGATGACCGCGCCCGGCTTTTCACCCGCTGCCAGAGGCTGCTCGTAGCGGTCCTTGAACTCCTCGCGCCCGCCCAACCAACCGGGCTGAATGAAGCGGAAGATCGACCAAAGATCCTTCACCCCGTTTTCGATGGGCGTCCCGGTTAGAGCAATCCGGCAGGTCGCCCGCAGTTTGGAAATCGCCTTCGCGTGGTCGGTGTCGGGATTGCGCATCAAGCTGGCCTCGTCCACCACCACCGCGCGGTAGTCGCGCTTGAGGTGATAGGCCAGATCCCGGGCCAGCGTGCCGTAGCTGGTTAGAATGACATCGCCCGGCCGGATCTTCTCCCGCTCCGCGTCGCGGCTCGCGCCATGGAGGATTCTAACCGTCCGTGCCGGGGCGAAGCGGGCGAACTCCGCCCGCCAGTTTCCTAACAACGATGCGGTGGCCACCACCATCACCGTTCCGGAATCGGTGCCGGGGGCCGCCATCACGCGCTCGATCAGCGCGATGGTCTGCACGGTTTTTCCCAAACCCATGTCGTCTGCTAGCAGCGCGCCGCCGAAACGCTGGACGCGGTCGAACATCCAGCCCGCGCCGAGCGATTGGTACGGTCGCAACTCCGCCTGCAAGGTGGCCGGTGAGTCGAAGGTGAAGGAAAGCTCTTTGGCCTTCGCCCCGCTGATTTTCTGTTGGATCTCACGGATCAATTCGCCCGAGCGGGCTGAGGCGACGTAATGGCCGTTTTCCTGCCGCAGATCGAGATCGGAAAACAGCGGATCGATGACATTCGCGATGTCGTCCGAGATCACCAACCGCCGCCCGCCCGCGGCTTGGCCCGAGCCTTTTCCGCCCATCAGCAGCCGCCGGATTTCCGCCGCTGGAACCGACACCCCGTCGCTTGTTAGGAACGACAGGTCGAAGCTCAGCCAGTCCTCGCCCGAGCCAATGATCTCGATTTTCGGCGAGACCACGGCGACTTGCTTCTGCACGTGGCCGAAACGCTCGCCCTCAATGACCGTCCATTCCTTGCGCAGGGTCGGCAGCGATTGCGTGAGGAAATCCAAGATCGCGGACTCGCCTTTCATCACCCACCGGCCGCTCGAAAAGTTTTCGACCTCGAACCCCGCCCTGGAGAGTCTGCCAGCCGCCTTCTCCTCCATCGCCAGGTCCCGGACCTCGCAGTGGTCGCCCGTTAGACGCGGCAAACCGGCGACCTTCCCCAACCCCGGCGGCACCGGCGGCGCGGCCCCGTAGCGCACGCTCAACTGCGCTTCCAGATGCTGGAGCGAGCCTTCTAACAACAGCTCGAACGTCGCCGCGGCCTGGACGAAATGCAGCGAGTCCAACCACGACCCCTGCGGGAAATGCAGCCACTCCTGCCACGAATCGAGGCGATCGAAAAATTGATGGACCGGAATCTCCACCGCCTTTCCCCGCGCGAGTTCGGTTAGCGGGGCAGCCAGTTCCGCCGGGACACTCCCCTCGCCCACCCGCGTCACGTTGGTTTCGCCGATCTGCCAGAACGAGCCGGCGATTTCCAACCAAGTTCCGGCGTCCTGATCGGGGACCAGCCGGATCCGGTCTGGCAGATGCACGGCATCGCCTAACTGGAGCCTCTCGCCCGACCGGATTTCGATCAACAAGCGGTCCTTCCCGACCGCCAGCCGCGGGTGCTCGGCGATGGCCTCCAGAAACGCCGGGACCCGCGAGCCGTCCAGATTGAGGCTGAGGATTTCCTTGCGGGCCACGCCCTCCTTGGCGAGCCACGCGCTCAACCGGTCATCGGCAGGCGAAATCTCACTTCCCGTGGCGGCCGCCAAAGTGGCCGCGAGTTTCCCGCGGGTCAGCGCATCGCGCCAGTTGAGCGGCAGCAGAATCTGCCAGGGAACCGCGACCACCGCTTGTGGAACGGGCTTCGGAGCTGCGGCTTGGGGAGAAACAGCCCTAACATTTCCCAAGGCCGCCAGCCCGGTCGCCACCGCGTGACAACACACCGCGCCGCTGCGCTGGTTGTCCGCGCACGGGCAGCGAGTGTCAATGTTCGTTGCGGATTTCATGGTAACGCTGACCCGCATCAGCCGTTTCCCGACGCGCACCGTGCCCTCCCAGCCGGACGACCCGGCCTTGGCCTCGCTAACAAGCCCGCCCTCGAACAGCGCCTTGCCCTCCTTGAATGCCTGCCACGAGGCAGCTCCCCTTAAAATTGCTTCCGTCCACCCGCTCATTGTCGCGGCAGTGTTCCCCGATCCCGGCCTGGGCGCAACCCGATTGCCCGCCGTCAGAGAAATCCCGGAAATCCCGAGTCGCTCGCTGGCCCGGCGAAGTTTTTCAGCAGGAAATTTCTCCACACTTCGCGGCTATCATCTGATAGAGAGGCCGTCATCCTGCCGACGCATGGCTGGCAGATCAGCAACGGCAGCGGCCCCGTGACCAGCGACCCGCCGGAATCAAACAGCGCGGAAATCCCGAATCCCTCCAACTCCAACCGCGGCGTGCGGCAGGCGATGCAGGCACCGAAGCGCTCCGTTAGGTCGTGCGACAACATGAACTCCTTCACCCGCTCGTCCCAGTCGATCTCCTTCTCCAGGAAATGCCGCACCGTTTCCTTTGAGTCTTCCGAGAGTTCTTCTGTCACCAAATCCCGGCACGGCTGGCAGATCGCATACTCCAGCACGCACTCGCCACGGACGAACTCCTTGTTGACCAGCCAGGGCGCAGCGATCTCCACCAGCGGCAACTTGCAGCAGAGACAATGCGAAAAGGGCACGCCGGTTTCCTCCGAGCCCAACCATTCGTCCATCGTGCGCATGGGCGAATCTAAACGCGTTCCGCAGAAGGATGGAATCGCAAAAATAGCGTGTTTCAAACAGCCGCAGCACAAAATCACCCGATCCCGTGTCGCGGGTTGCGCGGTCGCGGTTGGCGGCTAAGATCCGCGCACCGGCGGACAAGCGTCCCGGCATCCACTTTTCCCCCGCATGATCGGCCTCGCTCTCAAAATGCTCTTCGGCGACACCGCCAAGTACCTCATGCTGGTCGCGGGCTTGTTTTTCGCCACTTTCCTCATCGTCCAGCAGGCGTCCGTTTTCTGCGGCCTGATGCTCTGGACCACGTCCACCCTGAAGAACGTCGCCGCCCCGATCTTCGTCGTCGAGGAGCGCGTCGAGCAGGTCAACGAGACCAACCCGATGCGCGACACCGACGTCGCCCGCATCCGCTCGGTCTCCGCCGTGCGCTGGGCGATGCCGCTCTACTCCGGAATCCAGCGCGTGCGGTTAGATGACGGCAGTTTCAAGACCATCCAGCTTCTCGGCATCGACGCCGCCTCGCTGGCGGGTGCCCCTGGCAGGATGGTCGCGGGAAATCTCGAGGACCTGCGCCTGCCTAACACCGTCGTCATCGACGAACTCTCGACCGAGCGGCTCTCCTCCAACCCGCAAGACCCGACGAAGCGGATCAAGATCGGCGACCGTTTCGAGATCAACGACGTCGAGGCCCGCGTCGTCGGAATTTGCAAGGCGATGCGCTCATTCACCGGCGGCCCCTACATTTGGACGACTTACGAGCGCGCCCTGCAATACACCCCGTCGCAGCGGAAAATGCTAACCGCTGTGATCGCGGCTCCCGTCAATGGCATGACCAACGAGCAAGCCGCCGCGGCGATCGAGAAAGCCACCGGCCTGCGTGCTTATGTGAACCGCGACTTCGGCGAAAACAGCAAGGACTTCAACACCGCGACCGTCTGGTGGTATGTGAAAAACACCGGCATCCCGATTTCCTTCGGCACCACCGTGGTCATCGGATTCATCGTCGGCATGGCCATCGCCTGCCAGACATTCTACGCCTTCGTGCTGGATAACCTGAAGCATCTCGGCGCGCTCAAGGCGATGGGCATGTCCAACTTCCGGCTGAGCATGATGTTGCTTTTCCAGTCGCTTACAGTCGGGCTCATCGGCTTTGGAATCGGGCTATTAGCCACCTCGGCGTTTGCCATGGGTGCCTTGAAAAACGGCCAGCCGCCATTCTACATGCCCTGGCAGATTCCGGTCGGGACATTCCTCGTCATCCAGGTGATCTGCATGCTCGCCGCGCTCATGGGAATCGTCCGCCTCAGTCTTTACGAACCCGCCATGGTCTTCCGTGCCTGACCATCTAACATCATCATTGGTTGTCGATGTCCACGCCGTCGAAAAAAGTTTCGGCGACGGGGCGAACCGCATCCACGTGCTCAAACAGGTGGATTTCCAGGCCCGCTCCGGTGAAATCACCATGCTCGTCGGCCCGTCCGGTTGCGGGAAAACGACCTTGCTCAGCGCCATCGCCGGAACGCTCAAGGTCGAGAGCGGCGAGATTAATGTCTTCGGCAACCCGCTGGAAAAAATGTCGGGCGGCGCGCTCACCCGCTTCCGGGCGAAAAACATCGGCTTCATTTTCCAGCAGTTCAATCTGATCCCCACCCTGACCGTCGCGGAGAATGTAAGCGTCCCTCTGCTCATCCAGGGCGTCTCCAGCGGCAAGGCGCTCAAGCGCACGCGCGAAATCCTCGAGCGCGTCGGTCTCGGCACGCGCTGGAACGAACGCCCTAACAAACTCTCCGGCGGCCAGCAGCAGCGCGTCGCCATCGCCCGCGCGCTAGTCCACGAACCGCCGCTGGTCATCTGCGACGAGCCCACCGCCGCGCTCGATGCGCAGAACGGCGAGATCGTGCTCGACCTCTTCCGCCAGGTCGCCCGCTCGGCCGACCGCGCCGTCATCATCGTCACCCACGACAACCGGATTTTTTCCTACGCCGACCGCATCGCCCGCATGGACGACGGCGAGATCGTCGAAGTTAGAGCACAGGATCAAAAGCAGCCGCCCCATTTCGAACACGAACACGCACATTGAAGAAGTTGATGGTTGAGAGTTGATAGTTGATGGAAAGACGGCACTGCCGTCCCACAGGCAGGGCATGGCTCGCCCTGAGCCTTGAATTGGCAAGTCCTTGGGCTTGATCGGGGGAAATGCCGATTGCGAGTTTTTTGCGAAATGTCGATCTATCATTGATATATCGTGGCGATGCTGTCCCATGAGATTATGTTCTGATAG
>JANOZJ010000032.1:0-11010 GCA_031429315.1 Akkermansiaceae bacterium | reverse complement strand
AACAAGGTCCACACCTTGTCCAGCGGCACCCGCGCGATCCTCACCGAGCTCGATACGCCCGTCGTCATCCGTTACTACGCCTCGCGCAGCACCGACTACATGCCGGAGGAACTCAAGCTCCACATGCGCCGCGTCGATGATCTGTTGAAGGAATATTCCTCAATCTCCAAAGGCAAACTCCGCATCGAAAATCTCGATCCCGAGCCCGACACCGATGCCGAGGACTCCGCCAATCTCGATGGCATCAACGGCCAGCGCATGAACGACCAGAACCTGTTCTTCGGCCTCGCCGTCTCCTGCCTGGATAAAACCGGCGTCATCCCGTTCCTCAATCCCCGCGAGGAAACGATGTTGGAGTATCAGCTTTCCAAGGCCGTCGCCGAGGTCAGCACGCCCACCAAGCCGAAGATCGGCATCATGACCGCCCTCGATCTGAAAGGTGCGCCCGCCATGATGCCCGGCCAGCCGCCGACACCGGGTTGGGTGATCAATCAGCAGCTCAAGCAATCCTTCGACGTCGTGGACATCTCGATGGAAGCAGCCACCATCGACCCGAAGATCATCAAGGTGCTGCTGCTGTTCCACCCCGCCGGAATCACCCCGGAGGCCGAATATTCCGTGGACCAATACCTGCTCAACGGCGGCACCGTCGTCGCCTGCCTGGATGCCAGTTCGGTGGCCGCGCAGTTGACCACGCCGCCATCGAATCCAATGATGGGCCAACAACCGCCCAATCCGGTCACATCCACCCTGCCAACCCTGCTGTCCGCCTGGGGAGTCACTTTCGAATCCGGCATGGTTCTCGCCGATCCCACGTTCGCCACCAAGCTCCCCACCAGGCTCGACGAGAATCGCCTGGGCCTCGCCGTTCTAACTCTTGGCAAGGACTCGATGCCGCAAAAGGACGACGTCATCACCAAGGATCTCGGCTCCGTCACCCTTTTCCTGCCGGGGGCCTTCACCAAGACCGGAGCTTCCGGCATCACCGCCAACACCCTGATCAAGTCTTCCACCCAGGCTGGCTTCGTCGATGCCATGAAAGCCTCCCAGCTCGATCCGTCGCTCGCCCTCACGCTCAAGTCCAACGGCACCGCCTACGACCTGGTCACCCATCTATCAGGCACCTTCAAGACCGCCTTCCCCGATGGCAAACCGAAGCCGACCACCGAAGGAACCGAGAACAAGGATGCGCCCAAACCCGCGCATCTCAAGGAAGCCGCCAGCCCCGGCAACGTGTTCCTGATCGCCGATGTCGATGCGTTTTACGACCGCTTCGCCTACAACATGCAGAACTTCGGCGGCACCCAGATGGCCACCCCCATGAATGGCAATGCCACGCTGCTTTTCAACCTGCTCGACCAGGCCGTAGGCTCCAAGTATCTGATCGGTTCGCGCTCGCGCTCCGCGATCGCCCGCCCGTTCACCGTGGTCCAGAAAATGGAGTCGGATTTCAACAAAACCGTCGGCGCGAAAATCGAAGAGTTCCAAGCCAAGCAGAAAGCAGCCCAGAAGAAGCTCAACGACCTCCAGTCGCAGAAATCCGGTGGCTCCGAGCTCTATCTCTCGCCCGCCCAAGAAGCGGAAATCAAGAAGCTGCGTGCGGAACAAGTCGAATATGCCAAGCTCGTCCGCGAGCAGGAAAAGGAACTCCGCCGCCAGAAGGACAGCCTCGCCGGCAAGATCACCCTGCTCAACGTCGCCGCCATGCCGGCCTTGGTGGTGTTGGTCGGTCTCGCCCTATTCATCCAACGCCGCCGCGCGACACGCGCCAGATAAGAGGTTGATGGTGGATGGCTGATAGTTGATAGCGAAGAACCAGAAAATCGCAACTCGACCGCCCTCCACCTCTCCCTCTTTCCATCAACCATCAACTCTCCACCATCAACTTCTTCCCATGAACAAACGCCAGGTCACCATCCTCTGGGTCATCGCCATCGCCCTCGGCGCGGCGGTGACCGCCGTGAAGCTCAGCCAGAACGACTCCACCCACAGCGCCACCAAGCGCATCCACGGGCAGACGTTGTTCGAATCATTTCCCGCCACCGAGGCCGCCACCATCGAGATCCAAGGCGCGCCCGACGCCGTGACCCTCGCAAAAAAAGACGGCAAGTGGGTGGTCCTCCAGCGCGACAACTATCCGGCTAACAACACCTTCGTTAACGACCTCATCCGCACCCTCGGCGATCTCAAGGTCACCCAGGGCCTGGAAGCCGGTCCGTCGTTCGCGCCGCGCTTCGGCATGGACGAGGCCGCGACCACGCCTGATGACCGCGGTCTAACCGCCACCTTCAAGGACGCCGCCGGCAAGGAACTCGCCAAGGTCACCCTCGGCAAGAACATCGAAAGCGGCGCGGCTCCGTCGCCGATGGGCGGCAGCAGCTCGGTGGGCCGCTATGTCCGCAACCACGCCGACGAGTCCGGCTTCTACGCCGTCAGCGAAATGTTCCCGTCCGTTAGCGCGGACGCCAAGCGCTGGCTGGCCGATAGTTTCATCAGCCCAGAAAAAATCAAATCCATCACAGTCAGCCTACCCGGCAAACCGGAGACCGCCTGGAAACTCAGCCGCGACGGCGAGGAAGCGGAATACCAACTCGAAGGCGCGACCGCCGCCGAGGTGCTCGACACCACCGCCACCAGTCCGCTCAAGAGCCTGTTCTCTTACGCCCGTTTCGACGACGTGGTCCCAGCCGACAAGGTCGCCGGGCGGATCGTCGCCGATGGCAAGCGCACCGTCACCCTCGAAACCTTCGAGGGCTTCACCTACACCGTGAACATTTCACCGACCCAAGCGGCCGCCGCGCCACCAGCCCCTGTTAGCCCCGGTGGCGAACCCGCGGCCACCGAAAATTTCCTCGTCACCGTGGACGTCAACGCCGAGCTGCCCAAGGAGCGCAAGAAAGCCGAAGGCGAAAAACCCGAGGACGCCAAGGCCAAGGACACCGCCTTCACCGAACGCCTCAAGACGCTAACCGAAAAACTCGCCCAGGAAAAAGCCCTCGCCGGGATCACCTTCGAAGTCGGCAAGAGCACAGTCGAAACCTTGCTCAAGGACCGCGCCGGACTCATCACCAAGGCTACCCCGCCAGCACCGGCAGGCGCGGCTAACGGCGGCCTCCAAAAACTTCCCGGCGGCATGATTGCCCGCCCGCCGGTCACCGCCACCACCCCGCCGATCGAGGCGGTCACTCCGCCGATCTCCATCCCGATTGTCGAAGGCCCCCAAGACGACGAGGAACCGGCCAACGGAGTCGAAGAGGAAGACCAGTGATGTTAGCCGGAGCGCTGGGGCGCTCTTGCATGTAGTCCAACCCTTCAGGGTGTTCTCATCTCGCCCCGCTAGAGCCGGAACTGCTTCCGTGCTGACCTCCGCACTTTCGGCCCCAGCGCTGTGAATTGCTTACGAAACGCCGCGCGCGTCGAGGACTCGCGTGTTCCATGTCGCTCCCTCGCGGCATGGATGGCTCGCATGACAGTTCAGGCCGTCCTCGTGATTCAACGCATGATTTCAGCGAGAGTGCTGAAATCCACACGCGAGGGCACGTGTACCCCCCTTGCGGTATCTAAAGCTTGTCCCTGAATCGGTGATTTTCTGCCGGATTCCCGCAGACTGTTCGTTTGATCAGCCGAGCGGGACCGATTATGGCGGATACTGGCTGAATCGGCGCAATCACACCAAATTCAGTGCGGCGGATCTTGGTTTTCCGGCGGTTTGGGCGTGGATTTCCCGGACCTGCCGGGATGCGGTCCAAATCTCCGGCGCGGCGGGTGATCTTTGTCAGGCGACCCGTGCTTGCGGCAGACGGGTGTTTTGTTCCTGATCCTCTTTTTCGCTTTTTCTGCGCCTCGGCCATGCGGGCGACCACCCACAAGCTATGCGTTAGAGCTGCCCAGCCCACCACGAGTTCCCGATGTTTGAATCCCTTAGCTAACAGCGGGCGACCCAGGAACACGTTCTTGTAAATCTCGATCCGCGCTTCGGTGCCGACCCTTCTCTTGAGTCCCTCGCGGAAGCCCTCTTTGTTGACGAGTCGGTTTGATAACTCGGCCACGTCACGCGGACAGAATCCTTCGCCGATTTCCCGCCGTTCCAGCATGGCGCTGTTGAGTTTGCTTGTTAGTCCCCGGTCGCCCCACATTTTTTCTTCGGCGGCAATCCGACGTCCGCCGATGATGCGCTCGTGGGCTTGTTTGATGGCGGCGGGGAGTTAATCTAACACGCCTTCCATGCGCCCGATGATCTACTGTGCCTGGGCTTCCCTGAGTGCGGTTTCGTTCCGGCGGGTCTTGAGCGCGGTGAGGTGCGCCTTGGCGTGATCGGCGATGCGTTTTTCCAATGACTTCATTTCGCGCAGCACTTTCTTGCGCTGTTTCCTGCCGTTTGCGGCCATCTTCATGCAGAGGGTATTCATTTCGCTGAGGAATTCGAGTGGTTCCTAGGGCATCCGGTTTTGCAATCCGTGGTTGCGGATGATTACGGTGGCTTTCATCAGGGTGCGGGCGGCATCTCGCAATAACACCCAGTCGGTGGGGAAATGTATATTAACCTTCAAGCAGGTGCTGTCGAAATATACGTCATTGCAGCTGATAGGTCCAGGCAGGCCGAAGGGAGGATTGGTAGGTGACGGTGGCCACGGTTCGGTGCTTGGGTAGTTGTGATAACAAAATCATAGCCACCGAATTTGGGGCATGGGAGTCTTTTTAGGCTCTCACGCCTTCTTTTTCCGCGCGCAAAGCCCCATCCAGCAACGGAATTCCGGTTCTGGGACAAGCTCTAGTTATCTATCAGTTGGTGGTTTTGAAGAACTCCAGCGTGCGGGCCAGGCCCTCTTCCAGGCTATGGCGCGGGATCCACCCGGCGGCCCGCAGCTTGTCCGCGCTGGCGCGGGAATGTCTGACATCTCCGGCGCGCTCGGCGGCATGAATGACTTGCGACGTCGATCCCGCCGCCTTGATCAGTCCGTCTGCTAGGTCATTGATGGTGATCTGCCCGCCGTAGCCCGCGTTGAAAACCCCGGTGACTCCGGGCGTTTCCACCGCGAAGGCGAGTGCCCCGGCGATGTCTTTCACGTAGATGAAATCCCGCGTCTGCCCGCCATCGCCGAAGACGGTGATGTCCTCGCCGCGCACAGCCTTTTCGATGAAAATCGGCACGGCAGCGGCATACGCGCCCTTGGGATCTTGGCGTGGACCGAAGACGTTGAAGAAGCGAATCGCCGCGGTTTCCAGCCGGCCTTCGTTCTGGAATATCCCGAGGTAGTATTCGCCGTCGAGCTTGGTGATGGCATACGGGCTCTTCGGCTCGGGGACCATGGTTTCGAGTTTCGGCACCATCGGATTGTCGCCGTAGATCGCGGCGGATGAGGCGAAAACCAGCTTCTTCACGCCGGCGGCCGATGCTTCTTCCAGCACGTTGAGCAGGCCGTGAACGTTGATGTCCACACATTCGCCGGGCTTCGCCATCGACTCCGGCACGCTCACGAGCGCCGCCAGGTGGAAGATATAATCAACGCCCTCGACGGCCTCTCTCACCAACTCGCGGTCGGTGACGGAGCCCTCGATGAAGGTATGCCGGAGCCCGTCCAAATTGTGGCGGTAGCCGGTGCGGAAATTGTCGAGGACGCGGATTTCCTCCGCCCGATCCTGATAGAGTTCGACGATGTGGGAGCCGATGAAACCGGAGCCGCCGGTGATGAGGATGTTCATGGGGATGAATGATTATGTGAAAGTTCAACCGGCATGGGAAGCCAGCACTTTTTCCATTTCCGGAAGCCGTTCTTCAATCGCGGCGACAAAGGCGAACTGGTTGCGGCAGCGGTCGAGGTTGTGGTCCGGATGTTTGATTTTGAAATAGACGTCACCCTGCATAAAGTCGGTTAGAAAATGAATGCCGCATTCGAGGGTGAGCAGCTTTCCGGAAAAAGCGAGGTTCTCCACCTCGGCGGCGTTCAAGAACGAGCGCGCGGCGAGCATGTAGCCGCCGACCAACGCCTCGAAACGATCGATGCGCAAATCCATTTTATTGCATGTTAGAGTCCGGCGGCGGGGTTGCCGCAGATTTCCAGACCCGCGTCGAAAGCCACCTCCAGATCCATTGCTAACAACAGGCCGCCCAATCCCGGGCTTGCTTTGCAACAACTCATTCCATTGATTGGGCGCTCAAACATCATGGTCACCCAGGCACAAATTGCCGAAAAACTCGGCATCTCACGCCAACTCGTCACCTTCGCCCTCGCCGGCTATCCGCAGGTCGCCAAGGAGTCCCGCGAGCGCATCCAGGCGGCCGCTGTGGAAATGGGCTACCGGCCGAATCCCCACGCGCGCGCCCTCAAGCGACAACGGACCGGCATCATCGCCCTCTGGATCCCGGACCAAATTTCAACCCACTACACCCACGTCGCCCGCGAGCTGGGACGCCTGGTGAAACAGTCCAAACACGAACTGATCATCTCGGAAGTCGGCGTGGCGGACATGAAACAGATCTGGACCCATGTCCCGGTTGACGGCATTTGCGCGGTGGACGCCTCGAAGGCGGTGCAGCTTGAACTCAAGGCATTGGCCGCAAAATCCGTGCCGGTCGTCAGCCTGGGAACCTATAGCTCGCTGGCAACCGACAACGTCCAGATCGACATGGAGGCGGGAACCAAGGAAGCAATGCAGCATCTCATCGGGTTCGGATTCCGCCGCATCGCCCACGCCACTTTCGTGCGCAAAAGCATCGCCGGGGAAAGCCGCAGGATCGGCTACACCAAGGCCATGCGCGAGGCCGGCCTGAAGCCGGAGTTCATCTACTATCCGCTCAGTGAACGGCAACGCCCGGTCGCCCGCCAGTTGATCCAGGACCACATCCGCGAGCACGGCCGGCCCGAGGCGATCTTCTGCCACTCGGACGATGCCGCGCTCGGAATCTATCGGGGTCTCTGCGATGCCGGAATCCGTGTGCCCTCCGACATCGCCTTGGTCGGCTGCGACGGCATCGAGGACACGGAATATCTGGAATGCCCGCTGACCACCCTCGTGCAACCGGTCGCCGAAATGTGTACGGCGGCCTGGCAGTTCCTGCAAAACCGCCTCGCGGAACCCGCGATTCCACTCCAGCACTTGCTTCTGGCACCCAAGCTCGCGATCCGGGATTCGTCCTACCGCACGGCGTGAGTCCGCCATTTTCCACCCAACGAGGACATCACCGGGAAAATTTAGCAGGAGATAAGTTGGAAATTGACTCCACCCATCGGCCCCAACAATCTCACGGCACGATACGAAGAGTCGGCTAACTCCCACCCCTGATCGCCATGTCATCATCACTCCAACCCGCCATCAAAGCCCCGCTCGACCCCGGCTTCCTGCCCGCGGTTCTGTTCAACCGTCACTATCTGGAAACCGCCCACGCCTCCGGCAAAGCGGTGCCGCTGGTGCTCGGCCTTGAGCGCGAATGCGGGCTGGTCTCGCGTTTTGAAACCGTGGTCCGTCCTAACGGGGATGCGGAGACATTACTCTACGTCGAGCGCATCGTGAAGTTCCTGCTGTGGGCCCGTGGCGGCTGGAAACTCCACGTCGGCGGCCCGAAGGTCATCGGCGAGTTCATCCGCAAGACCTACTCGGCCCGCGGCCTGCGCAAGTTCGACTGCCAGATGATGGAACTTGCCTATAGTAACAAATTTGAGGTTGTCCTAACAACGCCTGACAAAGTTCCCGCGGTCAAGAACATGCAAGTCGCGGCTGGCGGCCATCTCAAGGGCTGCCGCATCGGTTTCGACCTCGGTGCCAGCGATTACAAGGTCTCCGCCGTGGTGGATGGTGAAGCGGTCTTCACGGAAGAAACCCCGTGGGACCCGAAGAACCAGGCGAACCCGGAATACCACTATCATCACATCTCCGCCGCCCTCCACCGCGCCGCAGCACGCATGCCGCGCGTGGACGCCATCGGCGGCAGTTCCGCAGGCATCATCGTCGATAACGAAATCCGCGTGGCTTCCCTACTTCGATCGATTCCCAAGAAATTGTTCCCGCAGGCTGCGGCCGTTTTCAAACGCATCCAGAAAGAATGGAACGTGCCGGTCGTGGTGATGAACGACGGCGACGTCACTGCCCTCGCCGGCGCGCTCTCGCTCCAACAGACAGGCATGTTAGGCGTTGCCATGGGATCCAGCGAAGCCGGCGGCTTCATGGATAAAAAAGGCCGCATTCTCGGCTGCCTCAATGAACTCGCGTTTGCCCCCGTCGATTATAATCCCAAAGCCGCGGCCGATGAATGGTCCGGCGATTGCGGCGTCGGCGCTTTGTATTTCTCGCAACAAGCCGTCAACAAGCTCCTGCCCGCCGCCAAGATCAAGGTGCCCGCGAAAATGGATCTGCCGGAACGCCTCGTGGAGGTCCAGAAACTGATGGCCGCCGGCGACGAACGGGCCGCGAAGATATATGAAACCATCGGCGTCTATCTTGGCTACACGATCCCGCATTACGTCGATTTCTATGACTTCGCGCACATGCTGATCCTCGGCCGCGTAACCACCGGCGCCGGGGGCGACATTGTTCTAACGAAAGCGCGTGAAGTGATGGACTTGGAATTTCCGGAAGTCGCCTCGGCCATCGCGATCCACGTGCCGGATGAAAAGACCCGCCGCGTCGGCCAGGCGGTCGCCGCCGCCAGCTTGCCAAAACTTAAAAAGTAATCTTATGAAACTGCACCACCCCACCGCGGATGTTTTCATTCCCGACCATTTGCCCGAGGCCGAAGCTTTCCGGCGCATCACCCACCTCGGGATTGGCGCCCATCAGGACGATCTCGAGTTCATGGCGTTTCACGGCATCCTCACCTGCTTCGCCAGCGCAGAAAAATGGTTCGGCGGGGTAACCTGCACCAACGGCGCCGGCAGTTCGCGCTCCGGCCCTTATGCCAAATTCACCGATGCGGAAATGATGACGATCCGCCGTAAGGAGCAAAACACAGCAGCCGTGATCGGCAGTTATGCGGCGATGTTCCAACTCGACTACCCGAGCAGCGGAATCAAAAGCCCGACCGAACAAGAACTCAAAAATGACCTCAAAGCCATCCTGACGGCAACCCGCCCCGAGGTCGTTTACACCCACAATCCGGCAGACAAACACGACACCCACATCGGCGTCACCATCGCCGCCTTGCAGGCGATGCGTGAATTGCCGCGAGATCAACGGCCGAAGCAGGTCATTGGCTGCGAAGTCTGGCGCAACCTCGACTGGCTTCCCGACGATCAAAAAGTGCTTATGGATGTGAGTGGCCGCGACAATCTAGCAGCTGCTCTCAACGGCGTTTTCGACTCCCAGATCGCCGGCGGCAAGCGCTACGACCTCGCGACCCTTGGCCGTCGCGCCGCAAATGCGACATTCTTCAACTCGCACGCCACTGACGCCTCCACCCAACTTGTTTTCGGCATTGATCTGACCCCACTCGTGACGGACGAGTCGAAGGACATCGTGGAGTTTGTCTGCGATCTCATCGATCAATTCAATGCCGATGTCCGCCTGAAACTCAGCCATCGATTGGGACAAGACTCATAGAACCATGGAAATCATCATCCAGCCCACCCCGGAAGCCGCGACCGGCATCGCGGCCCGCATCATCGCCCGTTTGCTGCGGGACAAGCCCGCCGCCGTGCTCGGCCTCGCCACCGGCAGCACTCCCCTGCTGCTCTACCGCACGCTCATCGAGATGAATCTCGATTGGAGCAAAGTCACCACTTTCAACCTGGACGAATACATCGGCCTGCCTTGCGAGCATCCGCAGACCTATCACACATTCATGTGGGAAAACCTTTTCCAACATGTAAACATTAACCAGCAGAACATCCACATCCCGGATGGCAACGCCGCAGATATTCCGGCCTCCTGCGCGGACTACGAGGCGCGCATCCGCGAAGCCGGCGGCATCGACTTGCAGGTGTTAGGCATCGGCACCGACGGCCACATCGGCTTCAACGAGCCCACCTCGTCGCTGGCCTCGCGCACCCGCATCAAGACGCTCACCCGCCAGACGCGGGAGGACAACGCCCGCTTTTTCGGCAGCGAAAGCGCGGTCCCGCACCACGTCATCACCATGGGCATCGGCACCATCATGGAAGCGCGGACTAATCTTCTGTTAGCATTTAGCGGAAACAAGGCCCGCGCCATCGCGGAAGCCGTCGAGGGGCCGATAACATCGATCAACCCGGCCTCCGTCCTGCAAATGCATCCGGCGGTCAAGGTGTGCCTCGATGAACCGGCCGCCACCGAACTGAAACGCGCGGACTACTACCGCTGGGTTTACGACCACAAGCCGGGATGGCAGGTGTTCTGAGTGGTGGAGCTAATGCTCGATAGCATTCCGAATCGCCGATGTGCCAGGGACCGACTCTCCGAGCGGTCTTGTGCGTGGTAGGCGAATGAGTGGAGGGAGTGGAGGGTCGTTTTGGCTTTCTCATTCGCTCTCCATTCTCACCTCACGCGCCGGACCGCTCGGAGAGACGGTCCCTGCCTAGCGCGCAAAATACCAAAGAACAAACCAAGCCCGCCGGGTCCGCGCGATCCCGCGGGTGATTGGTTTTTACCCCATAGCGAAAACCTCAGAATCAAAGGTTCCCTGCGATGGCGTCTTCAAAAGCGTTCACGAGGCCATTGATCCACTCCTTGTTCTTCTCGCTGTCGTCTTCTTTCGACCAGCGAATAAACGTCGCCTGAAGCCACACTAGCAGGCTCTTCGTGACATACGAAAGCGGAAACACCCAGCCGTCGAATTCGATGAAATCCTTCGTCACCACCGCTTGCTTCGGGATCGGGAGAATCGGCAAATCCTTCGCGGAAACGATCCACACCCCATCCGGACTCCGCCCACACGGCGGTGCGGTGTGTCTGTCGAAATGCCTGCGGTCAAATGGGGGTTCAAATTTCATGAGCGTTCAATCTGTAGCGGCGTGTCTATGACCGTCGCATCCTGCATCTCTGCGACAGAAATGCCATGGTTCTGAAAATATTCTGCACTTGAGTCTCTCAGATTTTCAG
>JANOZJ010000031.1:0-20420 GCA_031429315.1 Akkermansiaceae bacterium | reverse complement strand
GACCTTTTCGAGCATGTGGAACACCACGAGGCTGTCGAGGCGGTTGAGGAACTCCGGTTTGAAGTAGCGCTTCGATTCCTCAATGATCTTGTCCTTCATGCCTTCGTGGTCGGCGTCGTCTGCGGCCATCGCGCCGAAACCAAGCGTGGTTTGGCGTTTGATGGTGGAAGCCCCGACGTTGGAAGTCATGATGATGATCGTGTTGCGGAAGTCGATCTTGCGGCCTAACGAATCGGTGATGGTGCCTTCCTCGAGGATTTGCAGGAGCAGGTTCATCACGTCCGGGTGGGCCTTCTCGACTTCGTCGAACAGCACCACAGAGTATGGACGGCGGCGGACGGCTTCTGATAGTTGGCCGCCTTCCTCGTAGCCGACATAGCCCGGAGGCGAGCCGATCAAACGGCTGGCGGTGAATTTCTCCATGTATTCCGACATGTCGATCTGGATCAGCGAGTCCGCGTCACCAAACATGAATTCCGCCAGATTGCGGGCGAGATAGGTTTTTCCGACACCGGTCGGGCCGAGGAACAGGAACGAACCGATCGGGCGGCGCGGGTCCTTGAGGTCGGCACGCGAACGGCGCAGCGCCTTGGAAATGGCGATCACCGCTTCGTTTTGACCGATGACGCGGCTCTTGAGTTCGTCCTCCATCTTGAGAAGTTTCTCGGTTTCCTTTTCCTCCATCCGGCGGAGGGGCACTCCGGTCCATTTGGAAACCACGGCCATGATGTCGTCGTCGGTGACGGTGACGATGGTTTCTTCCGACGACGAGCGCCAGTTCTTGAGGGTTTCCTCAAGGTTCTTCTTGGCGTGCTTCTCGTCGTCGCGGAGGGCGGCGGCCTTCTCGAAATTCTGTTCGGCGATGGCAGCCACCTTGTCGCGGTTGATCTGTTCGATGGCGGCTTCCAACTGTTTGATCGAAGGCGGACGGGTCATCGTGCCGATGCGCGCGCGGGCACCGGCCTCGTCTAACACGTCGATCGCCTTGTCTGGCAGGAATCTGGCGGTTAGATAGCGCGAGGTGAGTTTCACCGCAGCCACGATGGCTTCCGGGGTGAACTTCGCCTTGTGGTGCGATTCGTATTTCTCCTGGAGACCCTGGAGGATCTTGATCGCGTCATCGACGGACGGCTCCTCGACCTTCACCTGTTGGAAACGACGCTCGAGGGCCGAGTCCTTCTCGATGTATTTGCGATACTCGTTGAGCGTGGTGGCACCTACGCATTGCAGCTCGGCGCGGCTGAGCGCGGGCTTGATGATGTTAGACGCGTCCATCGCGCCCTCGGCGGAACCGGCACCGACGATGGTGTGCAGCTCGTCGATGAACAGGATGACGTTCTTTACCTTGCGGATCTCGTCCATGACGGCCTTGATGCGCTCCTCGAACTGGCCACGGTATTTCGTGCCGGCGACCATCAGCGCGAGGTCGAGCGTGATGACCTTCTTGTCGCGGAGGATTTCGGGAACATTGCCGGTGGCGATTTCCTGGGCGAGTCCTTCGACGATGGCGGTCTTGCCGACACCGGCCTCTCCTATCAGGACCGGATTGTTCTTGGTCCGGCGGCAGAGGATCTGGATGACGCGCTCGATTTCGCTTTCGCGACCGATCACCGGATCGAGTCCGCCGTCGCGGGCTACCTTGGTTAGATCTCGGCCGAATGCCTTGAGCGCCGGGGTCTTCGATTTCGCCTCACCTTCGGCAGCGGCGGCTTGGGCCGGGCCTTCGTCTTCGAATGGACCGTCGTCCGCTTCGTCGTCGTCATCGTCGTCGTCGTCCTGATCGTCGGGCGAGAAGTTAGGATCGATCTCCGCGAGGATTTCGTTGCGGGTGCGCTGGATGTCGACGTCGAGGCGCTTGAGGACGCGGGCGGCGACGCCCTCGCCCTCACGGAGCAAACCGAGAAGCAAATGCTCGGTGCCGACATAGGAGTGGTTGAGGGCTTTGGCTTCCTTGTTAGCAAGGGCGAGCACCTTTTTCACCCGCGGGGTGTAGGGGATATTTCCGGCAGCCTTCTGCGGCGGACCGGAGCCGACTTCCTTTTCGACTTCCATGCGCACGGCTTCGAGTTCGAGGCCCATCCGTTCGAGGACATTGACGGCGACGCCCTGGCCGAGCTTGATCAGACCGAGCAACAAGTGCTCGGTGCCGACGTAGGAGTGGTTGAATCGATCCGCTTCCTTACGAGCGAGAGCGAGGACTTGTTGGGCACGTGGTGTGAAGTTGTTCATGCGTCGCCTGGGTTAGAAGGGTCGGAGATTTTCTTTTCGTCTTTCGATGAGATACGATTATCAGGGGATTCAAGGGAAAGCAACCGCGAGCGCACGATTTCTGCGCGGATCGAATCGCGTTCTTCCGGCGAAAGTTTGCGTCCCGAGTGGAGCTGAAGGTGTGCCGGTTGGATGTCCATCAGCAAGGTATCGCAGAGCATCACGGTTTCCGGCGAGAAAAACCCGAGCGTGCCGCCGAGACGCAGCAGCGAAAGGTGGTTGAGGGCTTCCTTGGAATCGATGATGTGGGCGTAGCGCAGCACGCCATAGGCGCGACCGATCTTGTCGGAAACCATTTCAGGATCGTCTTCCAACAGCTTTTCACGGGCGTTCTGCTCGTGATTGGAAACCTGGGAAATGACCCGTTCCAGTCGGCGGATGATCGTCTCCTCACTTTCGCCAAGAGTGGATTGGTTGGAGATTTGATAGAGGTTGCCGAGCGACTCGGTGCCTTCGCCGTAAAGCCCGCGGACGGCGAGGCCGATTTTATTGACCGCTTGGAGGACTTGGCCGATCTGGTCGCTGAGGACCAGGCCGGGCAAATGCAGCATCGCGGAGGCGCGCAGGCCGGTGCCGAGGTTGGTCGGGCAGGTGGTGAGGTAGCCAAGCGTGGGATCGAAGGCGAATTCGAGCGATTCCTCGAGTTCGGTGTCGAGTTCGGACAGCGCGTTGAAAGCGGCGGTGAGTTGGAGCCCCGGCCGGATCGCCTGCATCCGCAGGTGGTCCTCTTCGTTCAGCATCAGGCTAAATGTCTGGCGGCGCTCGATGACAGCGGCCGAGCCATCGCCACGGGCGGCGTGTTCGCGGGAAATGAGGTGGCGCTCGACGAGCACCTGCTTCTGCACAGATGTTAGATCGCCGAGTTCGTGGGAAAACGCGCCTTTCATCGCGGGCAACGACTCCACCGCCGGGCGCATCAGATCGAGGGCGGCGGCGCGTTGGTCGCGCTTGGCCCAGCCGGGAAACGGATGGCGGCGCAGGTTGCGCGCGAGGCGGATCCGCGAGGTGAGCACGGCACCATGCTCCCCTTGCCCGCCGGTCATCCAATCAGCGGGGTGTTTGATCAAAGTGGTGAAGCGCATCATGGGCGTGGATTTCTCAATGTTTGACTTCGTCCAGGTTGCGGATTTCGTCGCGAATGCCGGCGGCTTCCTCGTAGCTTTCCGAGGTGATCGCTTGTTCGAGGCGCGAGCGGAGTTCCTCGATCCGCTGGTGTCGGAACTGGATCGCCATCAGGCCTTCCGGCACTTTGCCGATGTGCGAAGTGCCCTTGTGCATGCCGCGGACCATTTGGCCCACTTCCTCGCTGAAAGTCGCATAACAATCGCTGCAACCGAAACGGCGCACCCGCTTCAAGTCATCCAGCGTGAATCCGCAGGTGACGCACTTTTTGCCGTTGCCAGGAGTAACCGCGGACGCCGTGGTCGTGACCGTGCCGGGACCGCCGGGCAGCCCGCCGAGCAAGAGGTCCGCCAAGGAAAATCCGGTGGGGTCGGTGACTCCGCGTTCCTTGGCGCAATTGTCGCAAAGGCACACTTTTTTCATCTGCCCCTCGACGAGTTGCGTGAGGAAGACGGTAGCCTTTTTGTCGCAGAAATCACACTTCATGGTCGTGGGTCTTTCAATCCGTTGTAGCAAAGGGAGTGCCAGTGCTCATGGCAAGTTCGTGGAAGGCTGCGAGAAAACGGGCGGTGAACGGTCCGGGCTTGCCGCTGCCTATGACCCGGCAGTCGAGCGCGACCACCGGAATGACCTCCGCCGCAGTGCCGGTGAGGAAACATTCATCCGCCGTGAAGATATCGTAGCGTGTCAATGAGCACTCCTTGAATGGCACGCCAAGCTTCTCTGCCAGTTCGATGATGACCGCGCGGGTGATCCCGTCGAGCGCACCGTCGCAGATCAGCGGGGTGAGCAGCGTGCCGTTTTTCAGGAGAAACAAATTGTCGCCCGTACACTCGGCGACGTAGCCCTGCTCATTGAGCATCACGGCTTCGAGCGCGTTGGCTTGGATCGCCTCGACCTTGGCCATGATGTTGTTCAGGTAGTTGAGCGACTTCACCTGCGGCATCAGCGCTCCAGGTGCCGGGCGGCGGGTCGCGCAGGTGATGATTTTCAGCCCTTCGCGGTAAGTCTCGTCCGGGTAAAGCTTGATCGTTGAGGCGATGATGAACATCGACGGCACCGGGCAAAGATACGGGTTCAGCCCGAGCTCGCCGGCCCCGCGGGTGATGACCAGGCGGATGTAGCCGTCGGTTAGAACGTTCGCGGCCACCGTCTCGCAGGTGAATTTGCAAACTTCCTCCTGCGTCCACGGCAGATCCAGGACGATCGCCCGCGCGGAATCGAACAGCCGGCGGATGTGTTCCTCCAACCGGAAAATGCGTCCGTTGTAAAAACGGATCCCTTCAAACACACCGTCCCCGTAGAGAAGGCCGTGGTCAAAGACCGACACCTTCGCTTCAGATTCGTCCACCAATTTACCATCGAGCCAGATTTTCATATGAGATTCTTGGCCAAGGGTAAGGAGATCGCCGACTCTGGCAAGCGGCAGATTAAAGATTATCCACGCGCTTCCGGCTAGCTACCACTTCGCGTAAGGCAGCACCGCCAGGCACGCGTTGAAATACCGCGCGTCATCCAGTGGAATCGCGTATCGGCGAAATCGGTCATGCGTTGCTTGCCGTCGGCGGCGGTCATTTTCAAACCGTGACAATTCGTCACGGTTTCCATGGGTTCGAGCGATAGCCGCAGCTCTGGCGAAATGACGCCATCTCCCGAAGGCACGGATTCCAGCACATCGCCAAGGTAAGGCTCGCTGGTTTCGTAGTTGAGATGCCAGCGAGATCGCGGCCGGCTTGGGAGAAGGCGCGGAAATCCGCAAAGGTCTTTACGGCGGGGATGCGCGGGAGTTGCGATATTAGATTTGTTTATCCAGCCACTTGCGGCCTTTTTCGGAAATCTCCCAGACGCCGTTGCGGCTTTTTTTCATGCGCCCGTCATCGTTGACCATGGTGTTCCGTGCCCATTGCGCGGAGTTCCGCCAGCGGATTTGCTTGTCGCTGGATTTGTGGTTTTCGAAATCGAGTGGCTTGAGAATGCCTTTCATCTTCTCGCCCACGCGATCGAGCACGAGCTTGGTTTTGGCCGATCCTCCCATTTCGACCAGTGACTCAAGAATGGGCCACGTAAAAAATCGGTGTGAGGGGTGATCTCGCCTTTTTTCTTTTTGCCGAAGAAGCGCTTGCTGACGATTTGGGCGAAGAAAGCGATTGAACGATCCTGAGGAGTGATTCGGTGTTGGCGGCTTTGATTTTTCGCTTTTTCCCATCGGCTGCGATCATTTCTACTGGGGGACAATTTGTCCCCCAGTAGGAATTCAGCTCGGGATCGCGTTTTCTGAGCTTTTTGATGTAGTCCTTCACATTGGAGGAATCGGTCAATGCGAGCACGACGTCATCAATGGAAAAATACCATTTTTCCTCAGCGGCGTTCCAGACGCGGCGGACTTGTTTTTCCTCAAAGATGGAGATTGCGGGCATGGCTGTGAATTTTAAGGGTGTTTTGCAGATGCTCGTTCGTCGGCGGCGCGTAAGCACGGTTCAAAGCACGACTCAAGAGCATGTCTTGGGTTCCTATCAAAATACAATCTGCCTCTGGATGCTGCTCCCACTTCGCGGCACTTTCGCCACCCATTAGCAGATGAAGCCCCACCTTCCCTTCGTGAGATCCAGCTTGACCGTCCCATAGCAATTCATGCCTTTTCAGCCACTCTTCGATATTTTTGTAGGTTTGCTCGGCAAGCGTTCGCATGGGCAGGCAGTAAACCAATCGCCGGGGCCAAGCATCAGATTGGCGGTGAACGCGGTTCCACAGCCAAGCAAGAACGACGGCGGCAGTTTTCCCCAAACCCGTGGGAACGGCAATCAACCGTGACTAGCATGAGGAAGCGGATGGCTCCAAACTCGCCCCAGCAAGACGCGACTGGTAAGGAAATGGGTCGTTCGATTTTAGGAACGACGAAGAGAAGAACTGGTTAAATTGGTTATAATCCATGAGGGCTATTGAGTGGAATTCGGGGAGAGATTTTCAGGCGCGGCGGGACGCTTGCTTGAACTCGGGCACCCGGAGACCGGCGGCGGATTGGACGGCTTGGTGGAGTTGTTGGTAATTCATGGCAATTTCAGTGGGAGAAGGATTGGGGCGGTAAGTCGGGGGCGAAATGAGCCACCGCAGTCAATGGGCTATCGGATAGAGGAGCGTCGAGCGTAATCGACAGCCGGGTGAGTCTGCGGGTGGTGCGGCAGGGCAGTGCCGGGCAGGATGAAATAGCAGGGACGAGCCGTCCCTGCCCCTTCGAGCGATCAATGCCGGAACTCCGACGGCCGCCAGCCGATCCATTTCTTGAAGGTGTTGGAAAACGTGAACGCGCTTTCAAACCCGACCGCCCGCGCGATGACTTCCACCTTGTCATCGGTGACGGATAAAAGATGGCGGGCGCGCTGGAGCCGCAGGTGCGTTAGATGCTGCATCGGGCTGCGGCCGAGTTCCTTGCGGCAGAGGCGGCGGAGGTGTTCGCCGCTGAGGCAGGCGATGGCGGCGAGTTCCTCGAGCGACCATGGGCGGGCAAGGTCGGTTTCGACGCGTTGCCAGACGCGCCAGAGCCGGTCGTCGGAGCGGTGGGGCTGGGCGAAGCGCAGGACGTAGTGATGGACGAGTTCGCTCCAATGATGGAGGGCGGAAGCGCCGTTTTCAGAAATGCTTTCGGCGTGGAGGCCTTCGATCGCGGCCTTGAGCGGGGCGGTGTCGAACGAGCCGGTCACCGGCGAGATGGATGATAGAATCGGCCGTGTCTCGCGCGCTTCCTGATAGCGGACCCAGACGAATGTCCAAGGTTTGTCAGGCAGGCACTTGAGGGCGTTCATGACGAAGGGCGGCAGCAGGCAAGCATGGCCGGCGCGGATCCGCTTCCACTGGCCGTCGGCCAGGATCACCCCCTCCCCGTCCAGGCAGGCCAACATGAAGGTGCCGCTCTGGTCCCCCCGCACGATCTCAAACGGCGGCGCGGCCTTCATGATCCCGCAGTGGGAAATGTGGTGCTGGGCGAGTAGCGGACAGACCGGACCATCCTGCAGCCAGCCGCGGAGGTCGGAGGCATCGGCGCGCACCACCTGATAGCGGGTCGATTTGCCGAGGGTCTCGGTGTCTTTGAGCGGCTCGGCGGATTCCTTCATGGGTTTGGCGGTGGCGAGCTTGCCGGGGAATGTGGAAACCGGATAGCTGAAAGTGGAGGCTCGCCACGTTTGCCGCTGGACGCCATCCATTTACGCGCCAAAACGGGGCCATGCCGAACCCATGGACTGGAAAAGGAAACCCCTACACCCGCACTGAAGTCATCGAGCGCTTCAACGACACGCTCTCAAAAGGCCAGGCGATCATCGCCGCCGGTGCGGGCTCGGGCATCAGCGCGAAATTCATCGAGAAGGGCGGCGCCGATCTGATCATCATTTATAACAGCGGCCGCTTCCGGATGATGGGCCACGGCTCGACCGCCGGGCTGATGGCTTACGGCGATGCCAACGCGATCGCCATGGAAATCGGCGAGTATGAAGTGCTTCCGGTGGTCGAGGAAATCCCAGTGATCTGCGGTGTCCACGCCACCGATCCGCGGCGCCGGATGTGGCATTGGCTTGGTCAGGTGAAGGATATGGGTTTCTCCGGGGTGAACAATTTTCCGACCCATACCATCGTGGACGGCCACTTCCGCGGCGTGCTGGAAGAGACCGGCATGAGCGTGAAGAAGGAGTTCGAAATGATCGGCCTCGCCCGCCGGATGGAGATGTTTTCCATCGTTTACGTCGGCTCGCCGGAGGAAGCCGTGGAGATGGCGAAGTCCGGGGCGGATGCGATCATCGCCCACGTCGGCACCACCGTCGGCGGCTCGATCGGCGTGACCAACGCGGTTGTTAGCTGGGAAGACACCATCAAGCGCACCCAGGACATCATCGATGCGGCCAAGACCGTCCGTGACGATATTTTCTACCTTTGCCACGGCGGCCCGATCAACACCCCGGAAGATGCCGACCGCGTGATCCAGGCCACCGACTGCGTCGGCTTTGTCGGCGCATCGAGCCTGGAGCGAATGAGCGTGGAGGAATCGCTGACGAACCTCACCCGCCAGTTTAAATCCATTTCCGTCAAACGGAAAAACTAACATCATGGCCACCATCGCCGTTCTCGGAACACTCGACACCAAAGGCGACGAACACGGCTTCGTTGCGGAGCGGATCCGCGCCCGTGGGCATCGCGCGCTGCTGATCGATGTCGGCACCGGCGGCCCGCCGACCGTGGTTCCGAACTTCACCCGCGAACAGGTTGCCGCGTTCGCAGGGATTGATCTCGCGGAAGTTCTAACACGCAAGGATCGCGGCGAATGTGTCGTGGCGATGGGCAAGGCCGCGCCGGTCTTTCTGGCAAAACTCGCGGCGGCGCAGGAAATCGACGGTGTCATCTCGCTGGGCGGCGGCGGCGGCACGGCCATTGCCACTGCGGCGATGCGCGCGCTGCCGCTCGGTTTTCCGAAACTGATGGTCTCCACTCTGGCCGCCGGCAACACCGCGCACTATCTCGGCACCAAGGACATCGTGATGATGCCGAGCATCGCCGACATCGCCGGGCTGAACCGCCTGTCACGCGTCATTTTTTGCCGCGCCGCCGGGGCCATCTGCGGGATGGTGGAAGCGGAGATCGAGTCCGACGGCACCCGTCCGTTAGTGGTCGCGAGCATGTTCGGCAACACCACCGCGTGCATCACCGAGGCGAAGCGGATCATCGAGGACGCCGGTTACGAGGTGCTCGTTTTCGCCGCCACCGGAGCGGGAGGAAAATCCATGGAAGCGCTCATCGAAAGCGGACTCGTCGCGGGAGTGCTGGATCTAACCACCACCGAATGGGCGGATGAACTCGTCGGCGGAGTCCTCAACGCCGGAGCCGAGCGGATGGACGCCGCGGGCAAAGCCAGGGTTCCCGCTGTCGTCGCGCCTGGCTGCCTCGACATGGTGAACTTCGGTGAACGCGACTCGGTGCCCGCAAAATTCGCTGGCCGGAATTTCTACATCCACAACCCGCAGGTCACGCTCATGCGGACGACGCCGGAGGAATGCGCCGGACTCGGCCGCATCATCGCGGAAAAGGTCAACCGCTACCAAGCGCCGGCGGTCATCATGATTCCTAACAAGGCGATCAGCGTGATCAGCGCCGCCGGCCAGCCATTCCACGATCCCGCTGCGGATGAGGCGCTTTTCCAAGCCATTCGCAGCCACGCGGAAGTCCCGGTGGAAGAATTCGACGAGAAGATCAACAGCCCCGTCTTCGCCAGAGCCTGCGCGGAGAAACTGTTGGAGCTGATGAAAGTTGCTAGAATCTAACTACCACACACCCATGATACGACACTACGGCATGTTCCAATTCCACCCGGAGGTCACTCCGGAACAAATCGACGGGAGCTTCGCGGAAATGCGCGGCATGATCGGGAAAATCCCCGGCCTGTTAGCCATGGAGCACGGCCCTTACGACAGCCCGGAAGGCCTCAACGACAGCTTCACCCACGGCTTCATCATGTCCTTCGACACCACCGCCAGTCGCGACGCCTATCTGCCCCATCCCGAGCACGAGCGGGTGAAGCAGATCGTCGTGCCCCGGCTGGCGCGGGTCATCGTGTTCGATTTTGAAAACTAACAGCACTATGAGATTGCTCATCCTCGCCTGGAGCCTAGCTCCGCTGCTCACCGCGGCACCGCTCCCACTTTTCGACGGCAAGACTCTAACAGGCTGGGAGATTCCCGCCGGAGAGGAAAAATGGTGGCGGGTCCGGGACGGGGTGATTGTCGGCGGCTCGCTCGAGGAAAAGATCACCAGCAACCTGTTTCTCTCGTCGGCCCGCGGGTTTCAGAACTTCGATCTAAAGTTCAAGATCCGGCTCGTTAAAGGAGAAGGCTTCATGAATTCCGGCGTCCAGGTGCGAAGCCAGCGCGAACCGGGAACCTCGTCGATGGCGGGCTATCAGGTCGATGCGGGCATCGGCTACTGGGGGGATTTATACGATGAACACCGTCGCAACAAAAAGCTCATCGGCGCGCAAGACCCCGCCGCGCTGGCCAAGGTGGTCAAGGATTGGGAATGGAACGACTACCGCATCCTTTGCGAGGGCCGCCGGATCCGTTCATGGATCAATGGCCAAGCCACTTTCGATTTCACCGAAACTGATAGCAGCGTCTCGCTCGATGGGAAGCTGGGCATCCAGGTCCACTCCGGCGGCACCCTGCTGGTGGAACTCAAGGATCTCGTCATTGAGGAACTTCCCGCCACGCCAGGTGCGCCCACATGGAAAGCCGCAGCGCCATCGCGCCCGGCAGCCAGTGTCGAAGGCTCGACCGCGAAGACTCCCGAAGAAGAGCGCAAGGCGTTTCATCTGCCAGAAGGTTTTGTGGCCGAGCTCGTCGCTTCGGAAGAGCAGGGTGTCGCCAAACCGATCACCATCGCGTGGGACGGCCGCGGCCGGCTGTGGACGATGAGCGCCCTCGAATACCCGGTGGACGCGAATGAAAACCTCGCCGATGCCGAGGCGCTCTATGCCCGCGGCGGGAACGACAAGCTGTTCGTTTTCGACAATCCGTCAAAGCGCGGCCCCCTCACCCCACGGGTTTTTGCCGATGGCCTTGCGCTCCCGTTAGGGATTCTGCCGGACCTTGATGGCAATGGCGCGCTGGTCCAGTACGGCTCGCAGATCCGCCGCTATCTCGACACCAACAAGGACGGAAGGGCGGACAAGTTCGACGTCATCCTCGATGGTTTCGGCATTCAGGACTCGCACTTGATGCCCCACCAGTTCGAGCGTGCGCCCGGCGGCTGGATTTACCTCGCCCAAGGGCTTTTCAACTCCTCGAAGGTCCGCCGTCCCGGTGGTCTGGCGTTTGCCGACAGCTCGAAGGAAAAAGTTTTCGAAGCCTGCAAGCTCGCGCGGTTCCGTCCCGACGGCAGCGAGTTCGAGACCGTCACCGCAGGCCCTAACAACATCTGGGGATTCTTCCAGACCCGCCACGGAGAAACGTTCTTGCAGGAGGCCAACGACATGGGCATCCCGGTCACCGAGTTCGAGTCCGGCACCCATTACGCGACCAACTCCAAAGACAAGCTGCGCTCCTATGCCCCGCAAATTCCGGTATCCCTAACGACCGGACTCGGCGGCACCGGCCTGAGCGGCCTGGCGGTGGCCGAGGACCGGCACAGCGCTTTCGCGAAAGCCTATGGCGGCGACCACGTGATCTACGTGGCGAATCCGATCACCGGGCGCATCCAGGTGGTGACGACCGCCGCCGCCACCGACCGCCATCCGGAGTATTTCACACGCGAGGATTTCCTGGTTTCGGCCGATCCGTGGTTCCGCCCCGTGTCGATCCACTTCGGCCCCGACGGGTTTCTCTACATCGCGGATTGGTATAACAAGGTCATCTCGCACAACGAAGTGCCCCGCGCGCACCCGGATCGCGACAAGACCCGCGGCCGGATCTGGCGGATCCGCCCGGCGACCTCAAAGTCTCCCGCTGTGGTCGATTTCACGAAACTCAACGGCACGAAAATGCTCGACCAGTTAGGTGGGCCAAGCGCCAGAACCGCGGCGATGGCCTGGTCATGGCTGGGCGAACGGATGACTCCGGCGCTCGCCACCGGCCTGGGAAAAATCGCGGTCAATTCCACGTCCTCGACCGAGCGTCGGCTCGATGCCCTGCGCGCGCTTGAGGCCGGAGAAAAAATCACTCCGGCGGTCTTTAAATCACTCTTCGCAGATCCCTCAGCCGCCATTCGCTATCAGGCACTCCGCGCGGCCGGAGAGCTTCAGATCGACGCGGATTCGTTTGTGAAGCTCTTCGCCAAGGCCGCAGAGGATCCGAACTATCGGGTCCGCGCCGCGCTTGCAAACGCCGTGCGCGGCCACCGCAAGGCGACTCCGGAAATGATCGCGCTCGTCGCCAAACTCGGCAGAGCGCCGCACGAGGCGGGCGGGATTTGGGAAACCTATGATCGCGAGTTCGAGCGCTATCTTGCCCGATGGGCGATGGAAACGCACCGCGAGGAAGCCCTCGGAATGCTCAAGTCCGATTTCCAACTCCCTCAGGAAAACCGCTTGTTAGCCATCCTGTCGCTTGCGCCGGATCAAGCCGCCGCCCTGCTGGTGGCCGAGCTGCCCGCGCTCTCGCGCCAGCTCACCGCCGAAGAGCTTTCGCTGTTAGGCGACCAGCTTGGACAAGCGCCGGTGATGGCGGCCGTCCGGACCCTGCTGGCGGATGATGCCCAGCGGAAGCCCACCCTGCTCACTCTCACCCGGCTCGACGCCAAGCTGCTGGCGAATCCAGCGCTCGCCGCCGCCGTCGCCGAGGCCTGTGAGTCGATCCTCGCCAAAAATCCGCCCGCAGAGGATCGTTCGTTGGTCCTCCAGCTCGCCCGCCTGTTGCGCCTGTCGTCCCTCGAACCCGCCATCGCGGCATTGATCCGAGCTGACACGCCGACTGCGGAAGTGGTGCAGATACTCTCCGCGCTGCGTGAGATCGGCTCGAACCGTATCGACCTGTTCGCCACTCTGCTAGATCACCCCGACGATGCGGTGCGCCGTGACGCCACCGCAGCCATGGCGTCTGCGGCGGATTTGAAATGCATCGAGCTGTTGAGTGCTCGTTGGAGCCGCCTTCCCGGTGCGCTCCGGGTGATCGTCATGAACGGACTAACCGCTTCCAAGGACAAGGCTGCGGCATTCACGAAAGCAGCGGTAGGTGGCGCATTTCCCGGGATTGATGCCGCCACTTTCGAGAAACTCCAAACTGTCCTCGGCGACCAGGACGCAGCGTTGAAAACGCTGATGGAGCAGACGGAAGGCATGTCCGGCCGGGTGATCCGCCTTCCAGGCACGCTCGGTGCGGGTCACGGTGACCTGATCGACCTGATAGGCCCGTTCACCGTTGAGACCTGGATCAAGCTCGATCCAGAGATCGACAACGGTGACAGCATCCTCGGCAAAGAGGGCGGCCCGGATTTCAACTTCTTCAATCAACATCTACGCGTTTATGGCGGTGGAGGTGCCGGCGATCTCATCGAGGCCAAACACCCCACCAAGCCGGACGTCTGGGTCCATTACGCGGTGACTCGCGATGCCCAAGGGAATTTGCGGATCTACATGGACGGCGAGCTCAATCAGGACCAGGGCCGCGCCTCACTCGAGCCACTGACCGGTCTGCGGCTCGGGGAATCGTGCAGCGGCAAGCCGTCCGCCGCTCGTTTCGATGAATTCCGGGTGTGGGATGTGGCCCGCAGCGCTGAAAAAATCCGGGACAATTTCCGCACCCGTCTCGATACCGAAGTTCCGCCGCATTTGCTCAAGCGGTTTTCCGGAGACCAACCCGGCTCGCTGATCGCACCGGCGCTGGCCGAAAGGACCCGCGACTTCCCGCAGCTCCTTACCGCCGTGCAGGCGCAAGCTGCGGCCCAACGCTTCGCACGCTTCCGGGCGATGACTGACCAGCCGGGTGACCCGGTAGCAGGACGTGCCCTGTTCCAAGCCAGTTGCATGATCTGCCACCAAGTGAAGGGCGAGGGCCTGCGAATCGGACCGGACCTCAGCGGCATCGGAGCCATGGGAATCCAAGGCGTCCTCCGCAACATCCTCGACCCGAATGCCCAGCTCGAAAGCGGCTATTACCGCCATGACGTCACCCTAACCGATGGTTCGCTGGTCAGCGGCTTTCTCGTTGAGGAAACGAAAGACGCGCTCACGATCCAACCCATCGGGGCCGATCCTAAAGTCATTCCACTAACCACCGTCGCCAACCACGCGATTTCGAAACGCTCGCTGATGCCCGAGGGGCTGATAGAAGCCTTCAGCGAAAAACAAGTTGCCGATCTGTTCAGCTACATCAACTCGTTGAAATGACACAAGCAATCCGTGCTGCGATTCACAGCCGCGCGGTGAACTCGTCCACGCTCAGTCGGGCTTGCTTCAGGATCTGGGCGAGGGTCGTCCCAAGAACCGGGCGCAGGGCCGGCACGATCAGTTTGCGCGTCTTGCCGGCCGCTTGTTTCTGAAGGCGGATGTGACAGCCCTTGTGACGGACGATCACCCAGCCGGCACGCCGGAGGGCGCTGATGATCCGATCGTAAGCAAGGCTGGGACAATTCATAAGATAATCTCCACGACCTCCGCCCGCTCCGAGCCGTCGCAATCGCCATCCACAGGTTCCAGATAGAGTTCGATGGCTTGCTGGATATTCTTGAGCGCTTCCTCCCGGTGACGGCCTTCGCTGATGCAGCCGGGAAGGCTCGGAACAGTCGCGGTGAAGCCACCTTCATCACTGGGTTCCAGCACGATCTGAAATTTCATGGCGGAAGCGTGGCGACTAACTGGAAGCGAATCAAGCCGGGATGCGACGAGTGCGGGATAAAAAGCAAGAATTCCAATGTGTAACTATTCAGGTGCGGAAGAATTCAGACAGAATCATTTAAGACAGAATCATTGGAATTTGGAGAAGGCTTACGCCCGGCAAAGAACTCCAACATCTTTTCTTCAAAAAATGATTCTGTCTAAAATAATTCTGTCATCCTCTTGGTTGGCAAGAGTGCAGAGCTGAATAGTTACTCCAATGTCAGGTTTTCCACTGCGGTCGGAGTCGTGAGCGTGTTGCCAAATCGCGGCACAAGGCTCCGGGCAGAATGCCCGGGCCACCGGTGGCGCTGGCATTCTGCCCGACGCCTTTCTTCAGAATGGGATCATCTCAAGCACCGCTAGAACAAGGGCGAGGTCAGGTGTTCTCAATCTCGTTCCTACATCTATCAAAGATCAGCGGCGACTTAGGATCGAAGCCACCCGCGCAAGCAGCGTTCCCAGGACCTCGGCCGTGATCGGCGTGGCTTCGTGGAGCAGCACGATGTCGCCAGTCGTTAGATCCGGCAAGATTCTCGCCAGCACTTTCCCCGCGTCTTTCTCGACGGCATCGAAACCCCGGCGGTTCCAAGCCATCACTTCAAGCCCGAGGGCGCTAACAACCGGATGGGTGAACCAATTCCGGTGGCCGACCGGTGCCCGGAACCACCGCGGCTTGGTGCCGGTGATTTCCTCGATCACCCGCTGGCAACCGGCGATTTCACGGCGCGTCCGCCACGGTCCGGCGCACCAGAATGAAGCCGCCGGATGGGTGAGCGTGTGGTTGCCGATTACATGGCCGCGGCGGATCACCTCGCGGGCTAGCTCGGGATGGGCGCGGACTTTTTCGCCGATCATGAAGAAGATCGCCTTGGCGTGGTGGCGGTCTAGCAGGTCGAGCAGCAGCGGGGTGTCGTGGGGATCGGGACCGTCGTCGATGGTGATGAGGATTTCCCCATCGTCGGTGGTGCGGCGCACGGGACCGAGCCACTGGCAATACGGGTTGAGAATAGCCCAACAGCAGCACGCTGCGATTCCCGCGGCGCAAACCAGAGTCCACGGCCAACCCCATTTGAAACCGATCCCGACGGCGGCAGCGTGTGAGCCAAAGAGAAGAAACATCCGCCATGCGATGCCGGATTTTCCGCACCAACGCATCGAGGCTTCCCAACCTAACACGATAGTTGCGGCCAGGCTCATCACTGCGACAGCGATCCAAATGTAAGCGAAAACGCCCGCGACGCCTCCGGCATCGCGGCGGAAAATGGCCCATGCCACGCAAATGGCGAGCCACAGCCGCCACTGTATCGACGGGGATTTCGCGACTAACACAAACGGCAGGAATTGCAGCACCGTAATTCCAAGCGGCACAGCTAACACGCAGCCGGCAATTCCGAGTGAACGGATCAGCCAGTCGCCAAGAGCGATAAAAACAGTTAGCGGCACGAGGATAGCGAAGGCCATGCACTCGCCGCCGTGCATGCCGTGGCAAGTCGCGCGTTCCCGGGCGTCCGCCACAAAGCGCTCGCCCGCGCCACCGAAGACGCGGAAGAGGGCGGAGACGGCGCGGTTGTCGGGGGAAGCGTTCATTGATTTTCGATCAAGGAGCGTGGGCGGCTCGCCCCCATGGCGGCGGTTCCATGAAGACTCGTGGGCGAGACGCCCACGCTCCTTGATCGCCACTCCTTATTCCCACTCGATGCTTGCGGGTGGCTTGGTGGAGACGTCGTAAAGCACGCGGTTGATGCCTTTCACCTCGTTGAGGATCTTGTGGCTGGTCTCGCGGAGGATGATGTATGGCAGCTCCACCCAGTCGGCGGTCATCGCGTCTTCGGAGATGACGGCGCGGAGATTGGTGGCCCATTCGTAGCTGCGTTCGTCGCCTTTGACGCCCACGGTTTTCACCGGGATCAGGCCGGCGTAGGCTTGCCAAACCTTGTCATACCAGCCGTGCTCTTTGAGTTTGCCGATGAAAATCGCATCGCACTCGCGAATGATGTCGAGCCGCTCCTTATCGACGATTCCAGGGCAGCGGACTGATAGACCGGGGCCGGGAAACGGGTGGCGCTGGAGGATGTCTTCGGGAATGCCGAGAGCGGTGCCGAGTTCGCGGACCTCGTCCTTGAAGAGTTCTGCTAGAGGCTCCAACACTTTTCCCTGAGCCTGGAGTTCGAGAATTTTCGGGACACGGTTGTGGTGGGTTTTGATGACGGAGGCTTTGGATTTCGCGTTGGACGCGCTTTCGATTACGTCCGGATAGAGAGTGCCTTGCGCGAGCATTTCGGCATCGCCGACGGAGTCCCAGAAGACTTCGATAAACATGTTGCCGATGATCTTGCGCTTCTTCTCGGGATCGCCCTCGCCTGCCAGGGCGGTGAGGAATTTCTCGGAGGCGTCCACCGTTTCAATCGCCACGCCGATGCGTTTGAAGTTCGCTTGCACCACCGCTGCCTCGTCTTTGCGGAGCAGGCCGTTATCGACGAAGATCGCCCGCACCTTGACCCCGGCATGTTGCAGCAAAACTGCCAGGACGGTGCTGTCCACGCCGCCGGAGACGCCACAGACGACTTGCCGGGTGCCGACAGTTTCCCGGATGTTATCGATCATCTCGCGTTTGAAATCGTCGATGTGGAACGGCAGCAGGTTGCTGGCGTGATCGAGGAAGTTTTTCAGGATCTGCAATCCTTCGTGGCTGTGGGTGACTTCCGGGTGGTATTGGATGCCGAAGAACAGATCGTCCCATTGCAAGGAAACGGGCGTGCCGTGTTGGTTGGAAGCGATGACCTTCGCGCCATCGGGCAGAATTTTCACCGTGTCCGAGTGGCTCATCCAGACCTGCGAGCAAGCGGAAATCCCGTCATAGAGTCCGACGCATTCCGCCGGGAACAAATTGGCGGGGCCATATTCGCGGCGGTTGCTGGCCTCGACGCTGCCGCCGAACTTGATGTTGAGAAGCTGCATTCCATAACAGACGCCGAGGACCGGAACGTTGAAGGCCTTGAGTGCTTCGAAATCGAGGTCCGGCGCGTCGGCATCGCCGGTGCTTTTCGGCCCGCCTGATAGAATGATGGCTCCGGGTTTGCCGATGTCCGGAAAATCCTCGATGGCATAAAGCTTGGCGAAATAGCCTAGCTCGCGCACGCGGCGGACGATGAGCTGGGTGTACTGCGAGCCGAAATCGAGAACGGCGACGTGGTTGGAATCGTGCATTTTTGGGAAAAACTGAAAACTAGCTAAAATATTTTCATCTGAGTTTTTTCAACCACAGATGAACAGGATGGACGCAGATGGAAGAGATGAAGAGTGCTGGCAACATGCCATGACCTCAATTCTTATCCCTTCTTTCATCTGCGTGAATCCTGTCCATCTGTGGTTTGATTTCTAACTCAGCGGCTGATAGTTGGTGGGCTCCTCGGTCATGACCACATCATGGACGTGGCTTTCGCGGAGGCCGCCGGCGGTGACGCGGACGAAGTTGGCGCGCTCGCGGAGCTCGGTTAGGGTGGAAGCACCGATGTAGCCCATGCCGGATTTAAGGCCGCCCATGAGTTGGAAAATGACGTCGGACAGCGGGCCTTTGTAGGGGACGCGGCCTTCCACGCCTTCGGCGACGAGTTTGCCGGAGCTGTTCTGGCCGTAGCGGTCGCCCGCGCCTTTTTGCATGGCACCGATGGAACCCATGCCGCGGTAGGTTTTGAAACGCCGGCCCTGCGACTGCACCGTTTGGCCGGGGCTCTCGCGGGTGCCTGCTAGAAGCGAACCTAACATGACGAGGTCGGCTCCGGCGGCGATGGCTTTGACGATGTCGCCGGAGTATCGGATGCCACCGTCGGCGATGACTTTCACGCCGTGCTCGCGGCAGACACCTGCGACGTTCTGAATGGCGGTGAATTGCGGCATACCGACGCCGGAAATGACGCGGGTGGTGCAGATGGAACCTGGGCCGACACCGACTTTCACGGCGTTGGCACCAGCGCTAACAAGATCGCGTGCGCCTTGCTCGGTGACCACGTTGCCGGCGACCACTGGGACATTGGATAGAGAGCGGAGTTTCCCGATGACATCCATGATGTGGCGGGTGTGGCCGGTGGCGGCGTCGATAAACAGCGCGTCCGCACCGGCGGCTATCAAAACGCGGCCGCGGTCGATGCAATCGGGTCCGACGCCCACGGCGGCACCGCAGCGGAGTTGACCGTTGTCGTCCTTGGCCGCGTTGGTGAAGGTGATGCGCTTCTCAATGTCCGAGCCGGTGATCAGTCCGACGAGGCGGCCATCCGCGTCGATGAGCGGAAGTTTCTCGATCCGGTTCTGATAGAGAATCCGGCGCGCTTCCTCGAGGCTGGTATTTCCCGGAGCGGTGATGAGTTTCTCACGGGGAGTCATCACGTCGGCAACGATCGCATCCAGCCGATCCAAGTAGCGGACATCGCGGCCGGTGACCATGCCTTCGAGGCGGCCGTCGGCATCGACGACGGGAAATCCGGAGAAGCCGTTTTTGGCCATGATTGCGCGGACATGATCGACGGTGTCTTCCTTGCGGACGGTGTGGGGTTTTTGAATGACCGCGTTTTCCGAGCGTTTGACGCGGGAAACCATCGCCGCCTGCTCGTCGATCGGACAGGCCCGGTGGATCACGCCCATGCCACCCTCGCGGGCGAGAGCGATCGCCAGATCGTGTTCCGAGACCGTGTCCATGGCCGCCGAAACGACCGGAAGGAACAAGGGAATGCCCGCCGTGACATGCGTGGAAAGGTCCGCTTCGCCGGGCAAAACCGCGCTCAAAGCCGGCACCAGAAGCACGTCGTCAAATGAAAGTCCGAGAGAAATCTCTGCCATGGCGGAGTCAATAGAAGCGCCCTCCGGCCCGCAAGTCTGAATTCTGGCGACCCGGCCGCGCGGGTGGATGACAAAAAAAGTTAGACGAGAAAATCAGGTTCCTGTCACGGGCGCTCAACTCAAGGAGGGGCGGAACGCGTCCGCCCTTGCGGATGGAGAGTCGATTGGCGGCCATCAGGGCTTTCCATCGGCATTTCATCCACACGGCGAACACGTTTCGCCGCTCCTTGACTTTTTTGTCCTGCACCCCGGCCGCGCGGGTGGAAATCAAGGGTCGAGCTTCAATTTCTTGAGCTTCGGCTCGATCACAAAGCGGCAATACGGGTTCTTCGATTTGTTCTCCTTGTAGTAATTCTGATGGTAGCTCTCAGCCGGGTAGAACTCGGAGGCCTTGGTGATTTCGGTGACGATCGGGGCCTTGAAATTGGCTTGGGCTGCGGCTTTCGACGCTTCGGCGGTCTTCTTCTGGGCGTCGGAGTGATAGAAAATGGCCGAGCGGTATTGGGTGCCGGAATCGTTGCCCTGGCGATTGAGGGTGGTCGGATCGTGGAGGTCCCAGAACCAGGCGAGGATCTTCTCGCAGGAAATTTTCTTGGGATCGAAGATCACTTGCACGACCTCGGCATGGCCGGAATCGCCGGTGCAGATTTGTTCGTAGGTCGGATTTTTCACCGAGCCGCCCATGTAGCCGGAGGTCGCGGAATGCACCCCTTCGATCTGCGGGTAGGCGGCCTCGATGCACCAGAAACATCCGGCTCCGAGCGTGACGGTTTCCGCCCCGGCGGGCACGACTGGCATCTTGGCGGGTTGTTTGTCGGCGGCGGTCATGACTTTTTCAGGTTCACAGGAAGCG
>JANOZJ010000030.1:0-3828 GCA_031429315.1 Akkermansiaceae bacterium | reverse complement strand
GAGGAAGTTGAGGGCGAAGAGGGTGGTGGCGAAGAAGAGGGTGGGAAAGAACAGCAGCCAGGGGTTGGAGAGCATGCGGTTGGCGCCCTCGTCGATGAGGATGCCCCACGAGCTGTAGGGCGGTTTCACTCCGAGGCCGAGGAAGGAGAGCGTGGCTTCCAACAGCATGACGCCCGGAATGGTTAGGGTGGTGTAAACGATGATGGGGCCGAGGGTGTTAGGCAGGATGTGGCGGAACAGGATGCGGAAATGGCCGAGGCCGAGCGAGCGGGCGGCCTCGATGAATTCCTGCTTGGCGATGCTCTGGACCTGCGCCCGCACGATCCGGGAGACGGTGAGCCACGAGAGCGCGCCGATGGCGATGAACAGCGGCACGAGCGTGGTGATGGGCTCGACCCAGGCGGTGGTCTTGTTGATGGACGCGCCGCCGCTGCCGGACGGGCTGAACCAACCGACGACGAGGGTGGTGAGTCCGGCGGTGAGCGGCTCCAGGGTTTTTCCCAACAGAATCACGACGATCAGGAACGGCAGGGCGTAGAGGATATCCACGAGGCGCATCATGAAGGCGTCGGTCTTGCCGCCGGCGTAGCCTGATAGCGCGCCCCAGCAGACGCCGATGGTGACGGAGACGAGGGTGGTGATGAGGCCGACGGCGATGGAAATGCGGCCGCCGGACAGAACCCGCGAGAGGATGTCGCGGCCGAGGTGATCGGTGCCGAACCAATGGCCGACGGCGGGGCCGAGATTTTTGTTAGGAAGGTTCTGGAGATCCGGGTCCTGGATGAGTCCCGGAAGGGCGGGCAGGATGATGCACCCGGCGATGATGAGGAACAGCGCGACGACGCTGACCATGGCCGCGTGGTTGCGGGAGAGCCGGTGGCCGGCGTCTTGCCAGAGGGAACTGCTTTTATCCATGAAGAGGTGGAGAGTTGATGGTTGAGGGTTGATAGAGAAAGAAGGAAGGAAGCGATGAATGAATGAATGAAGGCCGGGATAATTCCCGCGGTCCGATTTTGAATTCTGTCTATCAACAATCAACCATCGACCATCAACTTTCTTCCATCAACTCTTCCTGAGCCGGGGATTGAGCCAGAGGCCGAGGAGGTCGGTTAAAAAATTCGCGGTGATGATCAAGGTGCCGTAGAGCATGACGCTGCCGAGGATGACCGGCGCATCGCCGACTTCGATGGACTTGATGAAATGGGTGCCGAGGCCGGGCATGGCGAACACGCTCTCGATGACCACGGAGCCGGAAATGATTCCCGCGAAGGCCGGGCCGATGAAGGCGGCGGCGGGGATGATGCCGCCGCGCAGGCTGTGGCGGACGAGCATCCGCAAGCTGCCGACGCCCTTGGCCTTGGCGGTGCGGATGTAGTCCTGGCCGAGGATTTCCAACATCCCGGCACGGGTGAGGCGGGAGAGGTAGGCGGCGGTTGCCAGACCAAGGGTGATGGCGGGAAGCAGCCACGAGGTGGGATCGGTGGGGTTCCACCCCATCGCGGGCAGCAGGTTCATGCGGCGGCCGAACTGGTCGGCTAACAGCGGCCCGATGACGAAGGCGGGGATGCAGATGCCGACCATCGCGAGGGCCATGGCCGAGTAATCCATGAGCGTGTTCTTCTTCCAGGCGGCGATGACTCCTAACGGGATGCCGATGCAGATGGCGATGCAGATGGCGGCGAGACCGAGCCGCAGCGAGACGGGAAATGCCTGGGAGATGATTTCCGTCACCTCGCGCCCTTCGAGCCGCAGGCTCAGGCCGGGATCGCCTTGGAGGAGGTTCTTGAGTTGCCGGAAATACTGGACCTGCACCGGTTGATCGAGTCCATAGTAGGCTTCGATTTTCAGCCGGATGTGTTCGGGGATGGCCTTCTCTCCCGATTTGAAAGGACCGCCGGGAAGCGCCTTGATCAGGAAGAAGGTGACGGTGAAGAGGACGAACAGAACCAGGATTCCCTGGAGAAAGCGGCCGATGAGATTCGCGAGCATGAAGGTGTTAGGCTGGTTCAGCGTTCGAGGCGGATCGCGTCCCAAGGGTGGTTGTCGAGCAGCAGGGGATGCCAGCCTTTGACCTCGGGACGCAGCAGGTAGTTGCGGGCTTGATAGGAAATCGGCAGGATCGGCTGGGCGTCCATGAACAGGCTTTCCGCCTGGCGGAAAAGGGCGAAACGCGCGGCGGGATCGGATTTCAGGGCGGCCTCGCGCAGCAGTGCCAGGTATTGCGGGTCGCTCCAGCCGGTGTTGTTGTTGCCATTTCCGGGGGTCCACATGTTGAGGAAAGTGGTGGGGTCGAGGTAGTCGCCGACCCAGCCGGAGGAGGCCATGTCGAAGTTGAGCGCTTGCTGGGCGCTGGTGAAGGAGCCCCAGTCCATGTTCTGGATGTTGACGCGGATGTTGAGGTGCTTTTTCCACATTGCCTGGAGAGCCTCGGCACTGGCGCGGGCGGCTGGGCGGGCAATGAGCAGCGTGAAAACCGGGAAGCCGTCGCCGTTAGGGAAACCGGCCTCGGCGAGGAGCGCGCGGGCCTTTTCAGGATCGAAGCGGAGTTTCGCCTCTGGCTCATAGGCGCCCATTTTTGGGGTCAGCGAGGTGGCGGGGAAGAATCCTTCCATGATGTATTTGCAGATCTGCTCGCGGTCCAGCGAGAGTGAGAGGGCCTGCCGCACGCGGGGATCGGAGAGGGCGGGCCGCGTGGTGTTGATCCGCACGAAGGTGGTGCCGACGTAGGGCTCCTGGCGGAGGAGCTCGGGTTGGTTTTTTTTCACGGTGCGGATCAGGTCGGATGGGAGCTGATAGGTCGTGTGCAACTGGCCGGAGAGGAACGCGCGGGTCTCGGTGTAGGGGTTCTCGATCGGATAGAACCGGATGCCGTTGAGCCCGACCTTCGCCGCATTCCAGTAGTGGGGATTGCGCTTTACCTCGATGAAGTCATGGAAGCGCCACTCGGTGAGTTTGAACGCTCCGTTGCTGACCATGTTAGGCAGCACGCTCCATTTCGTGAAGCGGTCGGTCATTTTGCCATGCCGGAGCACGACATGCTGGGGCACCGGGAACCAGGTATAGTGGCGGGTCAGCGACGGCAGATAGGGGACCGGCTCGCGGAGCTTCAACTGGAGGGTGAAGTCATCCACCGCCTTGACGCCGACTTGGGAGAAATCAGTGATTTTCCCTTTGTTGAAGGCTTCGGCATTTTCCAGGAAATAGAGCATCTCCGCATAAGGGCCGGCGAACTCCGGGTGCAGCAGGCGATGGTAGGCGAAGACGAAATCGTGCGCGGTCACGGGTGCGCCGTCGGACCATTTTCCCTGCGGCTGGAGGCGGAACACCCAGCCGGTCATGTCCTCGTTGTGTTCCCAGGATGCCGCCGCACCGGGCGGGGAGGCGTCGTCCTTCTCCGCATCATCCGCAACTAGCCCCTCGAACAAGGCGGTGATCAGCTTGCTCTCGATCACCCCGGTCACTAACTGATGGTCGAGCGCCTTGGGTTCCGCGGAGTTTCCCACCAGCAGGATCCCCTCGCGGTTGGCGCGCTCGACCTGGGTTTCCTTCTGGCAGGAAACGAGTAGCAGGCAGGAAATGGCGGGTATCAACCACGGGCGTCGGAGCATCACGCCGCAGAGAATGGCGGGCCTGACGAGCAATGCAGGCAAAATTTTCAAAATCGCCTCGCGGCGCTGGAATTTCGTGCTTCCTCTGCTTGCAACATCCCGTCTGGCGTCTAAACAAAGGGCGGACATTCCTGTGAAAAGTTACTTTCTCCGCCGCCTGTTACTGATTCCACCGACCTTGCTCGGGATCACGCTGCTGGTGTTCATGGTGACACGATTC
>JANOZJ010000029.1:0-4949 GCA_031429315.1 Akkermansiaceae bacterium | reverse complement strand
CGTTCGGGAGTAAGGGAGGATAGCGTAAGGGGCTGAAAAGCAAACCCCTTTTTTGCACGGGTCTTGCGGGCGGGCGCGGCGTCTGCCAAGAAAGGCCCGTGGAACCACCCGTGCCCCCGAGAGACCCGCCGCCAAATCCGCAGTGGAAGTTGCGCGTGCTGCGGTGGTTGCAGGCGATTCCCGGGGTGGGACGGCTGCGCGCGCTGCGGCCGGGAGCGGACGCGCATGTCGGGGTGCTGGTGGATGCCTTCGCGGCATTCGCGACGCTTGATGACGAGTTGAGCACGCTGGAGGCGGACCTGATCCTGGACATGTTGCGCAGCGCGTTTCCGGAGGTGGACCACGGCTGGTTAGGCCGCCGGTTGCAACGCGCGGTGCGCAATCCGCGGCCGTTGCAAGGGCTGGCGGTCGAGCTGAAGGACAGTTTCGACGACGCGGGAAAGCTGGCGTTGGGCTTGCAGCTTTTCACGCTGGTGGATGCGGCGGGGCGCTCGGAGCGCAATCGCTCGAGTTTCGAAATCTTCATGCGGCGGTTAGGCCGGCCGGATTACGGGGTGGCGATCCTGCGCGAAATGCGGGGCGACGCGGGCGAGCCAGCCGACGAAGATCTGCCATTCGAGCGGCTGGTTTTCGGCCGAGATGGAGCGGACGTCTTGTTGCCACCGGCGGCGAGCGACCATGAATTCCGGGTCTATCGTGCCGGGGATTTAATCCTTGTTAGGAACACTGGCGTTGCCTCGCTGTGGATCCGCGGCCGCTCGGTGGAGACCGGCTCGTTCCTGCGGATGCGCGAGCGCCAGCCGCTGGTGGTCCCGGGCTGGACGCTGAGCCACGAGGATCTGATGTTTTTCCTCGATGTGAAACGCACGGGCAACCGCCCGTCGATCTATCTGGAGGGCGGCGACGCCGGACTAACCGCCGAGCGGACGCGCGGCCGGCAGAGCGCGTTGCGGGTGAGTTTCGGGCTCGAAGCGCAGGTCGAGGCATTGCGCGACACCGAGCTGCACGCCGGCAGCCAAGGGCCGTTGCAAAAGGGCGACATCGTGACTTGCCGCAACCACGAGCGGTTAGGCGATGCCTCGGGGGTCAGCCTGTCGATCAATGAACTTCGCCGCAAGGCCACCCAGTCGGGCCGGCGGTTCCGCTTGGCGGGGGACCGGCAGGAGTATCTCGTTTCCAACGACGCCGCCTCGCTGTCGCCGGGCGATTTGTTGTTAGGATCGAAGCTCTCGCCGAAGGCGGTGCTGTTCATTCGCTACGACGCGCTGGGCGCGGAAGGCGAACTCGTCGTCAGGGAAAGCCACGGGCCGATCCTCGTGGATGGAGTGCCGGTGCGGCATACCGCGCCGCTGCGGGACGGCTCGTTGATCCGTCTATCAGGCAGCCAGGCGGTGCGGTGCCGGTTCAGCGAGGGCTTCCTCGATGAAGAGCGGACGTTAATCGAATCGCTGCAAGTGGAGGACGTGATCCACGATTTCGGGCCGGAATCGCGGGCGCTCGATCACTTGAATTTCGAGGTGAAGCGCGGGGAAATGCTCTGCATCATCGGCCCCAGCGGCAGTGGCAAGAGCACCCTGCTCGCCGTTCTATCAGGCCAGCGCGAGCCGACCCGCGGCAAGGTGAAACTGAACGGAATTCCGTTATATGAAAGGCGCGAGCAGCTCGTGCCCTTCATCGCCCACATGCCGCAGGAGGAGGCGCTCAACCCCCAGCTAACAGTCCGTGAACACCTCCGCCATGCCGTCACGATCCGCCGTCCGGCGCTGTCTCTGGCCGAACACGAACGGCGGGTGGATAGCATGTTGGCCGAGCTCGGCTTGCAGTCGATCGCCCGCCGCCGGGTCGGTGCGCCGGGGGAAAAGACGATCTCGGGCGGCGAACGCAGCCGCCTCAACCTGGGCGTGGACCTCGGCAGCCGGGCGGAGGTTTTCCTGTTCGACGAACCGATCTCCGGGCTCTCGTCCAAGGACTCCGAGCACGTCGCCGAAACCCTGCGCTCGCTGGCCCGTGAAAAAATCGTGATCGCCTCGCTGCATCGTCCGGGCGCGCCGGTCTTGCGCTTGTTCGACAAAGTTCTGTTACTCGATAGCGGCGGGCGGCTCGCCTACTTCGGCACTCCCGCAGCGATGGTCGGTTATTTCCGGGATGCCTGCGAGGAGCTGGCGATTTCCCATCCGTCGGTCACTGCGAAATCGCCGTTAGGCGCGGACTTCGTGTTCGACGTGTTGGAAACGCCGCTGAGCTCGATCGGCGGCGGCTCGAACACCGGCGCGGCGCGGCGCTTCCCGCCGTCGTTCTGGCAGGAGCGTTTTGAGAGCGTGGACCTGATGCAGTCGCTGCAACTCGGCGGCGGTTCCGTGTCCAAGCTCGGCGAACAACGCGAAGGCGACCGCCTGCCGGTGCCGCCCAAGCCGACGCGGCGGTTCCGCGCGGTGCTGGCGGTGTTCGCTACCCACTTCCTGCGCTCGCTGCTCTCGAAGCTGCGGAACCGCGGGACGATTTACAGCACCTGCCTCGAGGCACCGCTGTTAGCCGGCTTGATCGCCATCACGCTGCGCTCGTCGGCGGTAGGGTCCTATCAATTCGCCACCGCGCTGCACATTCCTGCCTATCTGTTTCTCAGTGCCACGGTGGCGATGTTCCTTGGCCTGACCAATTCGGCTACCGAGGTCTTGCGCGACCGACCGATCCTGCGCCGCGAGCGCAACTGCCAGCCGGGCGCGGGCTCCTATGTGGTGGCGAAGTTCGCCGCGCTTGGACTCGTCGCCGCGTTCCAATGCCTCGCCTACCTGGTGGTGGGAAATTACTTTTTGGAGATCGACGGGATGTTGCCCTATCTGTGGATGTGGATGACTCTAACGGCCTGGACCGGCACCGCGATGGCGCTGGTCGTTTCGTCGGTGGTGCAGACCGAGCGCGCCGCTCTAACCGCCGTGCCGCTGCTGCTGGTGCCGCAGATGCTGCTGGCGGGCGCGCTGGTGCCCTATCGGGAAATGAACCACGGTCTTTTCAACAACGTCGATGCCATCCGCGACCGCGGCGGCGTGCCGGTGCCGGCGGTCATCATGCCTTTGCGTTATGCCTATGAGGCGATGATCGTCGCCCAGGCCACCCGCAATCCCTTCGAAGCGGAACGGCTGCGGCTCCAACGGCGGATCGACCGCGCGCGATCCCTCGAGGTGACGATGAACGCCGACCAAGCGGAGCGTTTCGAACTGATCAAGGAGGGGCTGCGGCGGCTGCTGGCATCGGGAGCCACCTCTCGCGACGAGGCGGAGAAGTTGATCGACCGGATCCGGCGGATTTCCACCTCGGGTTCGCGGATCGAGGTGGAGACGATGAAAGTCTGGCCGGAGAACGAGCTTGACGCGCGGCCGGCGTCCGAGTTTTTCGTCAACGAACGGATCGACTTGTTAGTCCGCGAAGCGGAAACCTTCCGCAACGACTACCGCGACAAGGAGCGGCGGACGGTCTTCCACGCGCTCAAGAAACCGATCCCGTTCATGACCCCCGAGACCGGCAAACACATCCAGGAGTATGTCGAACGCGACGATGAAATCGAAACCCAGAAATACTGCGGCACCATCCTCGCCACCATCGTCTTCGCCTGCGGCGTGCTATCGACCATCATCATCTCCCGGCAGAACCGGCAGACGAAGTAGGGGAGTTAAATGATGTGCTCGACCTGCTAGCTGCTGGACTCAGCGGGCCGGATATCCTGGAGGAAATGCCCGATCTTGAGGGCGACGATATCCGCGCCTGCGTTGCCTATGACAAGCGAGGCGCAAATCAGCATTTGCGGCTGAACGCGAAGCGGACACCGGCCGCTCGTGATGATTGTGCCATTGAATCCGACTTTGCTATTTCGGGGAGAACTCCGCCGATTCAAAAAAACCGCTGGATTCGCCGGCAATATCAGGCAGACTCCCGATTGAATCCCAACACAACATCATGAAATCAAAAAAGAACCTTACCCGCTTCACCTACGAAACCGCCGCCTTCGAAGGCTGGCGTCTCTGCTTGTCCAAGACCGGCACCACCTTCACCCGCTACTTTCCCGACAAGAAATTCGGCGGCCCCAAACAGTCGCTGGCCGCTGCGGAGACCACTTTGGCTGAGTTGAAAGCCATCATCGCTGGCTCAAAGCTGGTGGAAGGTAAATTGCCCCCTGCCACCATCAAGAAGGTGGAGAAGCTGCTCAAAGACGCCGTCGTTTGATCCGGCTAGAGCGCCGGGCAGCCGCGATCACCCGCGCCTCCGGTTCGCGAAGCCCCAAGGACCGGCGGAATCTGTCCGCCGAAGTCCATGGGGTGGCATTGAGGCGGGTTTGCACACGACCCCATTGGCTTTTCATGGGCACGGCGATCGGATATCGCCGCTCCTTGTTTCAGGGCTGCGGCACCGGGCGCTGCGGTAATCCGCCGGGGACTGACTCCAGCGCAGTTACTTTCAACTGCAAGTCCGCGACCAGCATCCATGCAGGCGTTGCTCGCCTTGCTCAAGGCGCACCCACGGGCGACGGGCATCACGGTTTCACGATCTCGGCGCGGGCAATCGGGAGCTGGCAAGCGTGGCTCTGGTGGGCGTCGCACCGACCCAGTCAATCACGCTCACCAACCGGTCATCGGAATCATAGCCCCTGAGGAAGCGGCTTATCCCCGGCGCGCACGAACACTCCGCCGTATTCACCTTCATCCGCCGGGCTTGGTGGAGTTCTCACAAATTGTCGGGATGTGATCTGGAGAAACCTGGCTTCTATCAGTTCTGTATTTTAAAATTCTACTGACCTCTTCAATTTTGAATTCAAAGGACTGACCCGAATGGCACTAACTTAAGCAAGTTTCACTATACGAGCGACTTATGACACAGCTACTGGCACGTCAGAATCGACACTATCGAAACACCAAGGCAACAGGACTGTTCGGCAACATCGGAATTGAGTGTTTGGT
>JANOZJ010000028.1:0-17648 GCA_031429315.1 Akkermansiaceae bacterium | reverse complement strand
GCCACCCGTTTTGGAGCGGGAGAAGGTGGCAGAGCCGCGGATCGAGATCGATCCCGGCGTGGTGGAATGGCTGCGCAAGCGCGAGGCCGCGTCTGAAACTCCAGCGCCACCGCCGCTGCCGGAGCGCCGGAAGCTGGTGGACTATGGCGATGCCGCGAAGCCGGAGTCGCCGCCTCCGATGCCGCAGGAGCCCAAGGAGGCGTTCTCGCTGGAGAAATTCATGGGCGTGAAGCTGTTCGCCTGGCTGGGCGGGGTGGCGATGTTTTTCGGGGTGATCTTCTTCGTGAAATACGCGTTTGAGAACAACCTGATTCCGCCGCCGGTGCGGATCGCGCTGGGCTTCGTGACGGGCACCGGCTTGCTGATCGGCGGGCTGCTGGCCCACCGCCTCGAACGCTACCGGGTGCTGGCACAGGCGTTTTTGGCGACGGGCGTGCTGATCCTCTACGGCGTGAGCTTCGCGGCGCACGCGATCTATCACTTCGCGGCGTTCGGCACGCTGACGACCTTCGGGCTGATGGCGCTGATCACCTTCGCGGCGTTCCTGATCGCGGTGCGCTTGAACGCGCTGGTGGTGGCGGTGCTCGGGATGCTCGGCGGATTTCTAACACCGGTGCTGCTGTCCACCGGGCGCGACCAGGTGTTCGGACTCTTCGGCTACATCGCGCTGCTCGTCATCGGGCTGCTGGCGGTGTCCCGGCATGGCCGCTGGCGTTTTCTAACGAGTTCCGCGGCGGTCGGCACGGTGCTGATGCAAATGGGCTGGTATGGAAAGTTTTTCACCGCCGGTCGCTATTTCGAGGGTTCGAAAACACTGATCCCGATGGGAATCCTGTTGTTCTTCATCGTGTTGTTTCTGGCAGGCGGCTGGCTCGGGCGGCGGCGTCCGGGCCTTCATGCGGCGGGCTCGGTGCTGGGGCTGGCGACGGTGGCGATGTTGTTCGCCGCAGTCATGTTGGACTTCGAGCAGGTGGCGGGGAGATATGCCGTGTTGTATGGTTTCCTGTTGCTGGTCAACCTCGCGGTGATCGCGGTGACGGTGGCCCGGCCACAGCTCGGAGTCGCACAACTGGTCGCGGCGGGACTGACGTTCCTGCATCTCGCCAAGTGGACCCACTGCTATCTGACAGCGGCAAATCTCCCCGGCGCGCTGGCGCTCTATCTGATATTCGGCGCGCTCCATGCGGTGGTGCCGGTGATCCTGTTCCGCCGGATGCCATCCAACGTCGCGATGGCTCCGCTCAAAGCCGGGCCGTGGTTCGGTCCGCTGGTCCTGTTGATGATGATGATGCCGGTGATGTCGTTGTCGCCGGTGCCGCTGGTCCTGTGGGTCGGCATCTTGATCGCGGACGTGCTGGTGATCGGCCTGGCGGTGGCGACGGGCGCGGTGATTCCGGTGCTGGCGTCGCTGGCTCTAACAATGTTGGTGGCGGCGATGTGGTTGTTCCGGGTTCCCACGCATGTGGATTCGCTGCTGCCATTCCTCGGAGTGATCACGGGATTTTCCGCAATCTTCGCGCTGGCCGGAAGATGGTTGATCCGGGAAACCGCAGTGGGCGGCGATGGAAAAATCCGCCTAGTCCCGGCGGCGCTGGTCCTGCCAGTGGCTTCGGCGGCGCTGCCGTTCGCGCTGTTAGTGCTGGCGCTGTCGCGCCTGCCGGTGGCGAACCCGTCGCCGGTGTTCGGGGTGGCGTTGCTGATGACGTCGCTTCTAGCAGGTCTGGCGATCTTGGGAAAACAAGGGCCACTGGTGCTGGCAGCCTTGGCGGGCACGCTGGCGGTGGAAGGGGTGTGGCATGAGCACCATTTCCAACCAACGTCCGCGACCGTCGCACTCTTGTGGTATCTGGGATTTTACGGGCTGTTCCTCGCGTTTCCCTTCGTTTTCCGCAAGGCCGCCGCCGGCGAGTCCGCGCCGTGGATCGCCAGCGCGCTCTCGGGCGTCGGGCACTTCCTGCTGGTCCACAATCTGGTGAAACGGGCATTTCCTAACTCCATGATGGGCCTGGTGCCGCTGGCGTTCGCGATCCCCGCGCTCATCGGACTGTTTGCGATCATCCGCAAGTTTCCCGGGATGGACGAGAAACAACGCAGCCGCGTCGCGTGGTTCGGCGGAGTGGCGTTGTTGTTCATCACGCTGATCTTCCCGATCCAGTTCTCGCGCCAATGGATCACCGTGAGCTGGGCGGTCGAAGGTGCGTTGCTGTTATGGCTGTTCCGGCGGGTGGCGCATCCCGGCTTGCAACTCACCGGCCTCGCGCTGTTAGCGATTGCCTTCATCCGCCTGACGCTCAACCCGGCGGTGTTCACCGACTACCCGCGCAGCGGCACCGCGATCCTGAACTGGCATCTCTATGCCTACGGGCTGGCGGCGGCGGCACAGTTCGCCGGCGGTCATTGGTTCACCGATCGGGCGGGACGGTGGAAGAGCCTTCAACCGCAGGCTGTGTTGTATGCCTTCGGCGGCATGTTGTTATTTCTCCTGCTCAACATCGAGATCGCCGACTTTTTCACCGCGCCGGGCGACCGCTGCATCGCGTTCGAGTTCGGCGGGAATTTCGCCCGCGACATGACCTACAGCATCGCCTGGGGGTTGTTCTCGTTGGGCTTGTTAGGCATCGGTTTCTGGAAGGGCTCGAAATACGCGCGCTACGCCGCCACCGGTCTGCTGGTTGTCACGCTGCTCAAGGTTTTCCTCCACGATCTCTCCCAGATCCAAAACATCTTCCGCATCGGCGCGCTGGTCGGCGTGGCGGTCATCGCGTTCATCGCGTCGTTCCTCTATCAACGGTTCTTCGACCGCTCCAAGACATCATGAAAACCACGCTTGCTTTCTTGTTAGTAATCACCGGCATCCTGCCCGCGGCAGTGGAGCAGGACTGGACGGCTTGGCAATGGGCAGCTCCGCTCGAAGTGAATCAAACCGGCATGATGCGGCTCGAAGTGCCACCCGCGGTGCTCGCCGTGTCGCGACCGGATCTGGGAGATCTTCGGCTGCTGTCAGCCACCGGAGTGGAGACTCCGTATCTCGTCGAGGTGCCCCGACACCGGGAGGGAAGCGTGCGGGATGCGCCTGGAATTAAGGTCGTGCTGGCAGGCACGAACACCGTGATCGAGGTTTCCGCAGAGCCTGCCGAAGCGGTCGAGCTGGTTTCCCCGGCCCGTGAGTTCCTCAAGTCAGTTAGCATCGAGGGACGCAACGGGAGTGGTGAATGGCAGCCGCTGGCGACCAACGAGGTGATCTTCCGTCAAGCCGCCGGTGCCGAGCGCCTGCGGGTTCCGCTGCCGGCAGGAACGTGGGAGAGCCTGCGTTTCACCATCCATGACGACCGCACGCAGCCGGTGCCATTCACGGGTGTTAGATCAGAGGTCGCCGGGGAGAAACCGGCGGGCGTCGAACTCCCGGTGGTGTTTGGCGCGCGTGAGGAAGTTCCCGGAGAAACCCGGCTCACGCTCGATCTCGGCGACAACCCGCCGATCCCGGTAGAGAACCCGCATGTGCGCTACTCCGCTCCCGCGATCGTCGCGAAACTAACGGACGACGCCCCGCTTTTCCTCGTTTATGGAAATCCCAAAGCCACGGCCCCGCAATACGATCTGCGGCTGGTTCGGAACGAACTCATGGCCGCCGAGCCACAACCCGCAAGCCTCCGCGAAGAGGAAATCCTCGGTCCCGACAAGCGCGAGAAAATGTCGGTGACCGCCGGTTCACCCTGGCTTTGGCTCGCGCTCGGCGGCGTGGTGGTTGCGCTGTTAGTGGTGGTCGCCAAGCTGCTGCCGCGCCCGGCGGTGGACTAACGCACGAGCTTTCCGTTTGCCCTGAGGATCACCTCGCTCTATGTGGTGACGGCAAATCCTGCCGGAACTCCCTCTCAGCCCATGCACGACTCCCTCGCACCCACCTTCCGCACCGCGCACGCGGATGAAATCGCTCTGGCAGCCGCACTCTGTCCGCCAGCTCCCGCGCGGCCGGGCGAAGGCCCCGTCCACTGCTTCGTCGCGATGGATGGCCAACCGGAGTGCCTCGTTGGCGCCGTTTTCTGGCGCGAAATCCCGGCGGAAGCGGACACCCCGGTGGGCACCACCTTCGAGTGGGTAGTCATCGACGACCTCGCCGACAGCCCGGTGGAAACGGATTTCCTGATCGCCCTGGTCACGGAAATCCAGCTCGCCGTGCCCGCCGCCCGCTGGTTGTCCCCGACCACCGACCTGCCGGAAGGCCACCCGCTGGCCGACCGGTTGATCCAAGCCGCCTTCCAGCAGGATGCCACGCGGACCCACCACTCCGCCGCCGTTCCCGACATCGCCTCGTGGCTGGAACAGCATCCCGCCCATCCCTCCCTGCTGCCAGCCACCGCGCCACATCCGTCCCATTTCGCGCCGCTTAACGAGGTCCTCTGCGGCGACGACCGGCCACTCAGCAAATCACTGCTGGCCCACGGCTTCCAAACCGCAGGCAGCGGCGAACCCGCGTTGTTCGATGCCCGCTGCTCGGTCCTGCTGATGGACGGCGAGGAGATCGTCGCCGCCTGCCTTGCCAACGTCAGCGATGGCCACCTCACTCTAACCGCGCTGCATCTTCCGGCCGCGCCCGTGCAGTTGCTGCCGGAAGTCCTCCGCCAAGTGATCACACGCTCCAACCTGTTCGCTCCCCCGCTGACCCTCGGCTTCAGTCTCCATCCGCAGGATCCGCCCGCCGGACTGCCAGCGTTGTTAGAAATCCCGGCGTTCCAGAGGGTCGGCATCACCCGCAGCTTCCGCCGGGAACTGCATTTCCCCGGGTGAAACGTAGCGCGGCACCGGGACCGCCTCGCACACTTGCCGCCAGCCGGGGAAATTCCATTTGTTAGGAAAGCCGACGCATTGCTCCGGCTTGACCGGATGAATCCGGCACGCGTTACCGTCGAGCATGATGCATTCGTGGTTGTCCTTCTCAATCAGCGAGAGTCCCTGGCGGTTAGAGCGCAGGCGGGTGAAGCGGTCGAGGAACTCCTGATCCGTTAGCCCGAGGTACTCCGCGATCGGGGCGATCTCATCCTCCCCGAGCCGCACGTCGCCCGGCCACTTGCAGCAGGCGGTGCATCGTTGGCAGACATAATACACATCCGGGTCGAGCGTGATCTTGCGGTTGCCCGGACTGCCGTGATCTTTGGTCGGAACAATCCTCATCACCCGATCTGGCGGTAATAGTAATTCACCCGGTTGAGGAACCCGCGCCACTTCGCGCCGGGGCGGCCGTTGTCCAACAGGAAATGCGGGCAATTCTTGTGCGCCGGGGTTTTTCCCCGCCGCGGCCAATGGTAATGCGGCTTCACGTTTTGCAGCGGAACGCCGTTCTTCTTCATCAGCGCCGCCGTGAGCTTGGCCGTGCGTTCGATGGTCGCGGCGCGACTGTTGCCGCGGTGTTCACACATCTCGATGCCGATCGAGTAACGGTTTCCCGGGCCGTCAAAATCCGCGTGGATGCCCTGCTCGGTCGTGGGCATGTGCTGGATGACATACCGGTCCTCCACCGTGAAATGCCAGATCAGGTAGCCCGGCCGCTGGCCGGTCCGCAGAGCCCCGTTTTTCAACGCCACCGCGTGCCGATGCGCACCCGCCGTGTAATTCTGGGTGCTGTGGATCGTGATGTAGCGCGGCGTCATCGACCGCGCTCCCCGCCGCCCGTAACTCCCGCGGCGCACCATGTCCTGCTTCACATTCACCTGCCGCATCATTGCCGCGAGCGACGTCCCGCCGCCGGTATTCACCTGAGGCCGCGGCGCGGGCGCGGGCGGCGCGGTGTAGGGCCGATAATGATCCCGCATGCCCGGGGGCGGGCCAATCGGGCTGCACTGGATGCAGGCGAACGCCAGGATCGCGGAGGAAAGTAACCAGCGGAAAGATTGCACGGCGGGACAATTACCATTCCTGTTTTAGTTCGGAAATCTAAATTTCACCCTGGACTGAAGTGTGGCGCTTCGCGCCAATGCCAAGGAGTGGCGATCTCCGAATCGCCATGTCCATGGGAGGACAATGAAGGGCGGTTTCCTCAACTCATTGGCGGCTCATGGGCATGGCGGATCGGAATGCAGAGCGAGCGGTAGCGAGTCTTCATCAAACGCAAAGCGCATCCCGCACAGCCGGAGGCAATCCGCCACTCCTTGATTCTTCGGCGGCGGCCTGGACCGGCGCTATCATGGCCACCGGTTCATGCCAACCATTAGCCTTAGTCGTGCCAAGCTGTTTTGAATTTCAAGAATCCTGTGCCCGGCGGAGGCGGATCTGGAGGTCGGCGAGGACGTTCATGAAATAGGTATAGGCGTCGGAGGAACTCGGGTAAGGCGTGAAATACTTGTGGACGCTGCCGTCGGTGCCGCCTTTGGTGGACATCCAGTAGAAGTGGTCCGAGGTTTGCATCCGCGCCCAGGTGTCGGTTAGACCGGGGTCGTTCACGGCGAGGATTTCCTGCTCGAGGCGGTGGACCTTGGTGATGGCTTCCTGTTGCATCGGATTGCCCATCCAGGCGGATAGATCGCGCTCGGTATCGGCCCACGAGGTGATCACCTCGCTGCTGTATTCCTGCGAGGCGCGGTAGAGTTCGACGGACTCGGTGGGGGTGACCCATTGCAGGCCGGCTTCGATGAGCGCGGCGGGAATGGCCTGCCAGAAGTTGTAGATCCCGGTGACGTCGCAGTGGTGCTCGCCGATGGTTTCATAGTCCATGAAGAGGTTGACCACGTCGCCCTCGCAGCCGGCGATCCAGTCGGCGAATTTCTCCGAGGTCAGCGGATAACCCGGCCAGTTGGGATCGGAGAAGCGGAATCCGAGATCGTCGGAGAGCGGGATGTTCCGCAGCAGAGTCTTGATCCGAGCGGTGGTCGGCGCGCGGTAGAGGAAATTCGGCGAGCGGCCGTTGAGGTTGCGCTCGACGCCTTCGGCGATGATGCCATCGAAGCCCATGGTTTCGGCCTTGGCGGCGATGGCGTTGTTGTAAATCAGCTCGGTGTTGCGGAACACCCGTGGCCTGACGTGGAAGACGTCCTCGAGTTTCTGCAAATGGAGTGCGACCTGGCGGTCGAACTCCTTGTTGGAATGGACGAACGCCAGCGAGTGATAGTAAGTCTCCGCCAGCAGCTCGACGCTGCCGGTGGCCACGAGCCGCTGGAACGACGCCAGCACATCCGGGCGGTAGCGCTCCATCTGCTCGATGACGATGCCGCTGATAGAAAGGGCCATCCGGAAGCGGCCGTCGTTTTCCTCGACCAGCCGCTGGAACATCCGGTTGGCGGGCAGGTAGCATTTTTCCGCGACCTTGTTGAGGATCGCGATGTTCATCACCTCGTCCTCATAGACCGCGTTTTCGCCGATCCGGAAGGAGTCGTATGACAACAGCCGATCAGGCTGGTGGACTTGGAAATACAGGCAAACGTCGGGCATTGGGTTTGGTGGGGGAAAAGGGTTTTACGGGAACCAGCGGACCAGTCCTTCATGGATTTTTCATCACCTTGGCCGCCGCCGCGTCCGAGGCGCGGGCGGCGATGACGAAGCGGACATGGGGACCCGCGGCGATCACGCGCAAATGTTTCATGGTAAGGACTTGGGGTGGGACTGGCCGTCCTGCCGTCCTCCGTCTAAGCAAGCGCCGGGCCAATGTCGGGGAGCAATACTCGCGGCGGCTGTGAAAATTTGCCGTGCCACGCACCGATGTTGCTTGGATGCGGCGCAGGCACAGGCCACGCTCCCGCCGTGGAGACGCCAGCGGAGGGATTTTAGACGAGTCCCAAGCATTACGCCGCTAGGTAGGCGTGGCCGCTTTCGCCTCCATCAAACCTTTCAGAAACAACGCTATCGAACCATGACATTTGACTCGCAAAACCAACCCCCACCGATCGTGAACCCGGCCGATGCGGAAGCACTCGTGCGCGAGGCATCGCACTGGATTCATCCGCTCCGCAGCGAAATCGGCCGCTATCTGATAGGCCAGAGCGACCTGGTGGACCGCCTGCTGATTTCCTTGATGGTGAAGGGCCACATCCTGCTAGAAGGCGTTCCCGGACTCGCGAAAACCCTCGCCCTCAAGACCCTGGCCTCACTGGTGAACGCCAAGTTCAACCGCATCCAGTTCACCCCCGACATGCTGCCGGCCGACATCGTTGGCACCGAGATCTACGACCCGCGGGAGGCGCGGTTCCGGGTGAAGCACGGCCCGGTTTTCGCGAACTTCATCCTCGCCGATGAAATCAACCGCGCGCCCGCCAAGGTGCAGAGCGCGCTGCTAGAGGCGATGCAGGAAAAGCAAGTCACCATCGGCGAGCAGACGTTCCCGCTTCCCTCGCCGTTCTTCGTGCTCGCCACCCAGAACCCGTTAGAGCAGGAGGGAACCTATCCGCTGCCCGAGGCGCAGCTCGACCGCTTCATGATGAAGGTGGTCATGGACTATCCGACCGAGGAGGAGGAACTCCGCGTGCTCGATCTCGCAGGAACCACCGAGGACATGCCAGTGCCGCAACCGATTGTTAGCCTGGAGGCCATCCAACAGGCGCGGTCCGTGGTGAACAGCCTCTACCTCGACGAAAAAGTGAAACGCTACATCGTCCGCCTGGTCCACGCGACCCGCCGGCCCGACGAATACGGCGTCCACATCGCGCCGCTCATCCGGGTGGGTGCCTCGCCGCGCGCCACGATCAACCTCGCGCTCGCCAGCCGCGCCCATGCCTTCCTCAACGGTCGCGCCTATGTCACTCCGCACGACGTGAAAAACGTGGCCATGGACGTCATGCGCCACCGCGTCACCGTCACCTACGAGGCCGAGGCGGAAGGCCTGAACAGCGAGCAGATCATCACTCGCATCCTCGATGAACTGCCGGTGCCTTGAATAAGTTGATGGTTGATAGTTGATGGAAAGATGAAGAAGTTGAACCCTAAAGCCGCCACGCCTATCAGCGTCCAGGACGAGAACCGCGCGGCGGAGATTCTCGGCCGCGTGCGGCGGATGGAAGTCCGCACCAACCGGCTTGTCGATGACTCGCTGGCAGGTCGCTACGCCAGCGTTTTCAAAGGCCGCGGCATGGACTTCGACCGCGTTAGAAACTATGTCCCGGGCGACGACGTCCGCACCATCGACTGGAACGTCACCGCCCGGACGGGCGAGGCGCATGTGAAACTCTTCACCGAGGAACGCGAACTAACGATTCTGCTGATGATCGATATCAGCGCGTCGTCGGACTTCGGCTCGGTGGTGGATTCCAAGCGCGAGCTCGCCGCCGAGGCCGCGGGCGTGCTGGCCGCTTCCGCGATCCGCAACCGTGACAAGGTCGGGTTGATCCTTTTCAGCGATGCGGTCGAGTTATACATTCCGCCGGGCAAAGGCCGGATGCATATCATGAGGCTGATCCGCGAGACTCTCTATTTTCAGCCCGAACAGCGCGGCACGGACATCGCAAAGGCGCTGGACTTCGCCAACCAGGTGATCCACCGGAAATCGGTTATATTTCTTGTCTCGGACTTCTGCCTCGGCGCTCCTTTCGAAGCGCGCCTGAACCTGCTGCGTAACAAGCTGCAGGTCACCAACCGCCGCCACGATGTCATCGCCGTTTCGGTGACCGATCCGCGCGAGGAATCGCTGCCGGACGTCGGCCGGATCTGCATCGAGGACGCGGAGAGCGGCCAGGTCGTCGAGATCGACACCGGCAGCGCGAAAGTCAGGGACGCTTTTGAAAAGCAGTCCCGCCAGCGCCGCGAACTAACGGCCGCTCGCATCCGCTCGCTCGGCGTGGATCTGTTGCAATTTTCCAATGGCGAAAACTGGATGCCCGCGCTGATGGGATTCTTCCGCAGCCGCCGCCAACGAACCGGTTAGATGATGTTTTTATGGAGTCAAATCGACCGGCAGCGGGCAGGATGCCCGCGCCACTGTGGCCCGGGCATCCTGCCCGGAGCCCTTCCCGCCGTCGCCAAAGCAGCCATCCTGCTCCTCATCGCCATCCTCGGCCTGGCGGGCCAGCTATCAGCCCAGCCGCCGGACGGCGGTGAGGACATCCGCGGGCCGAAGGCACTGGTGGAAATTCCCGTGCCGCCTGAGCCGCCCTACGTGCTGTGGGCGGGCATCGGCGGCGGCGTGCTGGTGCTGGCCGTGGCCGCGATCCTGTGGCGCAAGCACGCCCGCAAACAACGACTCAAGAGTCCGCCGGAAGTCGCGCTCGCATCGTTGGCGGAGCTGGAAGCGAGCCGTGAGGCCATGGCCGCCGAGGCCTTCGCCAACCGCGCCGCGCAGACCGTTAGACAATACATCGCCGAGCGCTTCGGCCTGGCCGCGCCACGCCGCACGACCGAGGAATTTCTCCGGGATCTCGCGAAAGAGGAAAGCTCGGCGATCATCGGTGAGAGCGATCACCTACGGGCGTTTTTGAAATCCTGCGATCTCGCGAAGTTCGCCGGTTCGAATCTGAACTCCGACCAACGGATCGCACTCATTGATACCGCCCGCGGTTTCATCCGCTCCACGTCCACCGCCGTCACGCCATGACCGAGAGCTATCAGTTTGTTCACCCGGAGTTCTTGTGGCTGCTGCTGTTGCTGCCGGTGCTGGCGATCTGGAAGGGCCGCTGGGGCAGGCCCGTCGCGGTTAGAATGCCATCCACCGATGATGCCATCAGCGTCGGCGCGAAGCCACGCTCGAAGATCGGCGGCTTTCTCGCGTTCTTCGGGTTGCTGGCGTTCGCGTTGCTGATGGTCGCGTTCGCCCGGCCGCGGCATGGCAAAGGCTCCACCGACATCGAGGCCAGCGGAATCGACATCGTGCTCACGCTCGATGTTTCCGGTTCGATGGAAGCGCTGGATTTCGAACTCGAAGGCAAGCCGGTCAACCGCCTCGAAGTGGTGAAAAACGTAGTCGCCAAGTTCGTCGGCCAACGCCCGAATGACAAACTGGGCATGGTCGCTTTCGCTGGCCGGCCGTATTTGGTTAGTCCGTTGACCATGGATCACGATTTCCTCGGCAAGCGCCTCGCCACCGTGAAAATGGGCCAGGTCGAGGACGGCACCGCGATTGGCTCGGCCATCGCCTCATCCGTCGGCCATCTCCGCGACTCCACCGCGAAATCCCGGATCATCATCCTTCTAACCGACGGGGTGAACAACGCCGGCGCGGTCAATCCGCTCACCGCCGCCGAGGCCGCGAAAGCGCTTGGCATCAAGATCTACACCATCGGCGCGGGCATCCGTGGCGAAGCACCGATGCCGGTCCAGGACGCCTTCGGCCGCACCCATTTGCAAACCGTGAAGGTGGAGATCGACGAGGAAATGCTGCGCAAAGCCTCCGAAGCCACCGGCGGGCAATCGTTCCGCGCGACCGATACCAACTCGCTGGAGAAGATTTACGATTCGATCAACCAACTCGAAAAGACCACCCGCAAGCTCAAGAAATACCAGCAGTATGACGAACTCTATCTGTGGTTCCTCGCGCCCGGACTTGGCCTGCTGCTGCTGGAGCTGGTCCTGACCCAAACCCGCTTCCGCCGCCTTCCCTAACCGAACCATGGACGACACTTCGCTACATTTCGCCCAACCGCTGTGGATGATCGCCGGCCTCGTCGTCTGCGCGGGCACCGTCGGTTTGTTCATCCGCTTCGACCGCCGCCGGGAGGCGGACTTGGCGAAGCTGATCCACCAGCGCTTCCGCGCGCGACTGACCGAAGGCTTTTCCGCGCGACTCCGGAATCTGAAACGCGGGCTGTGGTTGCTCGCGGTGATGCTGGCCTTCGTCGCCATCGCACGCCCGCAAAAAGGCTACGAATGGCGCGAGGTGAAACGCAAGGGCATCGACATTTTGTTCGCCGTGGACACCTCGCGCAGCATGCTCGCCGAGGATCTAACGCCCAACCGACTGGAGCGCGCCCGTCTCGGCATCATCGACTTCGTGGCCCGTTTGGAAGGCGATCGGGTTGGCCTCATTCCCTTCGCCGGCAGCGCCTTCGCACTGTGCCCGCTGACGCTCGATTACGACGCGTTTCGGGAGTCTTTGCAGGCACTGGATACCGATTTGATCCCGCGCCAAGGCACCGATCTGGCGAGCGCGATCAAGGAGGCCGAACGGTTGTTCGATGAGAACGGCAACAACCACCGGGTGCTGGTCCTTCTAACTGACGGCGAGGATCTCCAGGGCGACGTGATCGACGCCGCCAGGACCGCCGCAAAAAAGAGCATGGCCATTTACACCGTGGGCGTCGGCAGTCCCGAGGGCGCGACCATTCCGATTCCCACGCGCAACGGCCGCACGGATTTCCTCCGCGATGAAAAGGGCGCTGTCGTGAAGACCACGCTCGATGAGACGACCCTGAAAAAGATCGCGGCGGAAACCGGTGGACTCTACGTCCCGCTCGGTCGCGGCGCGGAGGGACTCAACACGATCTATCAGGAGAAACTCCGGCTCGTGCCGAAGACCGAGCAGGAGCAGCGGATGGAGCGCATCCCGTTGGAGCGCTTCGAGTGGCCGCTCGGCGCGGCGATCGCCTTGCTGCTGTTGGAGTTTTTCATCGTGGATCGGCTCCGGGCGAAAAAGGTTCGTCCGCTGCCGTCGGCAGCGCGCCGGACGAAAATCGTCCCGCAGGCGACGGCGGTCATGGTGCTGGGATTCATGACATCCGGCGTCTCCACCAGCCGCGCGGCCGAGTTGGTGAATGCCACCCAGGATCCCCGGACAGTTTACAACCAGGGGACCAAAGCCTACACCAAAGGCGATTTCGCGAAAGCCTCCGAATCCCTGAAAGCCTCGTTGCGGACCCAGGATCTAACGCTCCAACAGCGGTCTTACTATAACTTGGGGAACACCCTCTACCGGACGGGCCAGGGAACACTCGAGAAAGATCCCGAGGCGACGATCAAGACCTGGGAGGAATCCGTCAAAGCCTATCAGGACGGACTCGCTTTGAATGGCTCCGATGAGGATGCGCTTTATAACAAGGCGCTCGTGGAAAAGAAACTCGAAGAGCTGAAGAAGCAGCAGCAGAAGGACGATAAGGATAAGAAAGACGACAAAGACCAGAAGGACCAGAAGGACCAGAAGGACTCCAAAGATGGCAAGGACGCCAAGGACCCGAAGGATTCCAAAGAGGGCGACAAGCCCCAGGACCCCAAGGATGCGAAAGACAACAAAGATCCGAAAGATGCCAAGGATGCAAAAGACGGGAAGGAACCCAAGGACGGCAAGAAGCCTGAAGATGACAAGGCTGCCCAAGGTTCCGGCGATGAAGAAAAGGATGAAGGTAAAGAAGGAGAGAAGCAGGAAGGCGGCGTGAGCAACGAGCGTGTCCAGAAACAGGAGATGACTCCGGAGGAAGCCAAACAGTTGCTAGAAGCCCTGCGCCAGGACGAACGCACGGTGATCCCCATCCCACAGCAACGCCGCACCCGTTTCAACACTCCTGACAACTCAACCAAAGGCAAGACATGGTAAACTCTGCTCATCATCTGGCGAAGTGGATCGCCACATGCGCTCTAACCTTCGCCCTTGTGACGGTCACGGCTTCCGCAGCGAAGGTGGAAGCCGAGCTCGACCGCGAATCCGTCCCGGCGGGCAATGGCGCGATCCTGAGCCTGAAAATTTCCGGCGGCAAAGGCGGCCAGCCGGCGATTCCGCAGATCGCGAATTTCATCATCCAGCCGCGCGGCACGAGCCAGCAAATGCAGATCATCAACGGCCAGACCAGCGTTTCGGTCGTTTACACCTATGTCGTCGGTTCAAACACTCCCGGCGACTATCAGATCCCGGCCATCGAGGTCACGATCGATGGGATCAAATTTTCCTCGCTGCCGCTCAAGCTCAGGGTTCTGGATTCCGCCGCCGCGCAGCCACCCACGGGCATTCCGCCGACCCCGCCCGGCCAACAGCCCGCCGCACAAGGCGAGGCGGAGACCGGCGAGAAGCGCTTCGGGTTTCTAACGGTCGAACTGGCGGACAGCAAACGCAGCCATGCTTATGTCGGCGAGATCGCACCGGTGCGGATCCGGGCGTGGCTGCCTAACGATGCCCGCGCCCAGCTCCGCAGCGGCATCCAGCCGGAGGGCAAGGCCTTCACCCTCCACAACGTCAGTGGCCAGCCGCAGCAGACCCAGGAGATCAAGGACGGCAAGCGCTACACCGTGGTCACTTGGTTCGGCGGCATCTCCGCGACCAAGGCCGGCAAGTATCCTGCGTCGCTTTCGTTAGACGCGACTGTCGCCGTCCGCGACACTTCGGCACCCAAGCCACAGCGCAGGCGGATGGGCGGTCCCTTCGACGATCCGTTTTTCGACAACATTTTCGAGGACATGAACGCGCCGATGATCCAGAAGGACGTCACGCTTAAGTCGGACGACCAGGAAATCGAGGTGCGTCCGCTGCCCGCCGAGGGTCGGCCTAACGGATTCACCGGTGCGGTCGGCGAGTTCAAGTTCGAGACCGTGCAAATCCCTAACGATTGGAAAACCGGCGAGCCGCAGCAGATCATCGCCAAGCTTGGTGGCACGGGAAATTTCGCGCTGATGAAAGCGCCCGAACTCACGCCGACGGACGCTTGGAAGGCATATCCCGGCAAGGACGAATTCAGCGGCGGCGATCAAGCGTCGTTTTCCGGCCGCAAAAGTTTTCAATTCAGCGCCGTGCCGCGCAAGGGCGGCGCGCAGGACGTGGCGCTGGCCTTCAGTTACTTCGATCCCGCCGCCGGGTCGTATCAGACGATCACCAGCCCGCCGCAAAAAATCCAGATCACGGGACAGGACATCGTCGATGTCGAACCCGCCGCCACTCCCGCCGCGAAGGAGCCGGAGAAGAAGGTCGCGAGTCTCGTCGCCCAGCATCTGGCCATGTCGCCGCCCGCTTCGCTGGTGCCGTTGGTTTCGCGGCCTGCGTTCATTCCGCTGTTAGTCGTTTCCGGGCTGCTGTGTGTCCTAGGTAGGATCCTCGCGTGGCTCCGTGTCCGCCGCGACGATCCCCGCCGCCGCGCGCTTGCCGCGATGGAAAAGGCGACCCGCGAGGCGCTCGAAGCCGCCGGCCAATGCGCGGCTGCCAGGGATGTCACCGGCTGGTTCGCCGCCGCCCGGCTCGCCATCCAACAACGGTTAGGCGCGTTGTGGAACCAACCGGCCCAAGCGATCACGCTGGCGGAAATCTCCGCCCGCATCCCCGAGGATTCACCAGTCACCCGCTTCTTCCTGGAGGCGGATCGTCACGAATACAGCCGCCAGACCACCGGCGAAATCCTGCCGCAATGGCGCTCGCTGCTGGACGAAGCAATGTCCTCCCTAACTCCTTCCACCCGCTGACATGAACCGGAATTCTTCCAGTGAGACCGGCGGCGGGCAGGATGCCCGCGCCACATGGCCCGGGCATCCTGCCCGGAGCCTTTGCAGATCATTTTTAAGGCAGTCTCTCCTCGGACATCTCTGCCTTTTGTTGGGATCTTCAGCGGTCTTCGCCAACGCTTTCGCCGATGCAAACCAGCAGTTCAAGTCCGGCGACTTCAGCGGGGCCGCCGCAGCGTATGAGGAAATTCTAACCACCGAAGGGCCGCGAGCCGTCGTTTACTACAACCTGGGAAACAGCTATCAGAGCCTCAAGCAATACGGTCCCGCCATCCTCGCCTACGAGCGGGCCCGGCTGCTCACCCCGCGCGACCCGGACTTGTTAGCCAATCTCGCGCTTGCCCGCAAGGCCGCCACCGCCTTCGAGGAGAACGACCGCAACCCGCGCCTGGAGGTAGCGCTCAACTATTTTTCCCGGAACGAATGGTCGTGGCTGGTCGCCGGTGCGGCGTTGTTCCTCGGTGTCCTCGCCCTGGTTGGCGGGGCGGTGAGACTGCCGCGGCGCCTGCGCGTGACAGCCATGGTTTCCGCCGGGGTGGCCGGCCTCGCCATGGTCGCCGGAGCCGCAGCGCTCTATCTGCGCCGCGACGAGGCGCGCCGTGGCATCATTCTAACGGATAATGCCACTGTCCGGCTGTCACCGTTTGAGAAAGCCGAATCGTTAGGAACACCCGGTCCCGGCCGCAGCGTTCAGCTCGGTGCGACTAACGGCGATTTCCACTACGCCGAGGTGACCGGCACCAATCTCAAAGGCTGGCTCGCGGCGAAGGACGTGGCGGCGGTTGTTGGAAAATGATCACCTTCATTCCGTGCGCTGCCCGATCAGTTCCCGGAACTCCTTCCTCATTTGCACGGCAGCCTCGTATTCGTAACGGGTCATCGAGGGATACGCCGGGTCCAACCGGATCAGCGTGTCCCGCTCGAACCAACGCTGTCCGGCCGCTTTGTAAATCGGAGCCAGCGAAACCAACATCAACATCGCGGTGGCATAGACCGGCAGCAACACCCGGGCGCTGGTGCTGCGATGAAGCAGCATCGATGGCGTGCTGAAGATGGCACGCAGCATCACGGCTAGCAGCCAGAACGCTGGCATCAGGATCAACCCCGCCGCAACGGCCAATCCCACTTCCGATCCGGCACAAGCACTCCAGCCGACGATGGGGATGAATGCGACCGCACAAGCCGCCGCCAACCAGCCCAATTTGGACTTGTTGTTAGTAAATCCAAACACCGACGCCCGTTTGCCGAGCCGCCAGCGGTTGATGAGTAGCGGCAGGAGAATCATGAGGACCGTGAGGCCGAGAAAGTGCGCTGCGGGCAGGAGCATGAACGTCGATTGAAGCCCGAAGTCCCGGCCGCCCAGCGGAGTGAGGCGGTTGAGAATCATCACATAGGCCAATGGCAGCAGCAGGCCGGCACCTAGCAACCACGCCCGGTCGGCCGGACGCATCAGCGCCTCCATGCGTTTCGCGAGTCGGCGGATCAGGGCGGGCGAGCGATAGCGGTAGCCCGCCGTTGCGCAAAAAATCACCATCAGGATAAGCCAGGTGCCGATGCACGATGCGCGCGCGAGCATTTCATGATCGGCCAGACGTCCGGGCTTCACGTCGTCGTCCGTCAACGGAGGCGGTTCCACCATCTGTCTGGCCAACATGGGAAGAGTAAGGCTGGCCAGCAGTGCGCCGTTGGCTTCCGGTCCCACTCGATCAGGCTGGGGCTTGCGCGTGTCGCGGGCTTTTCTATGTTCCTCGAAGCGCCGGTGAGTCTCCTTGAGGCGTGCGGCGGCGGCGGCAAGGCCCAGCTTGGCGGCTGCCGCACCGAGTTCTTTCGCGGTTCCGTCGGCACAGACTTTGAAGACGAGGATCTCGATCATGTTAGATGGCTCAATGCCCGCGAGCGCTGTCACGAAGGCATCCGCGTCTTCTATCAGCCCCTGCAAGCCGGCTGCATCCGCCTCTTCTCCAAAGGTCCATCCTTTCGCACTGATGGCATCACTGAGATGTCGGAGGTAAATGATATCCGACGCGCCGGTCCCCGCGAGATAGGTGATGGAGTGGAGGTTATCCGTGGGGTTGTTCCGGGGTAGGATTTCAATCCGCTGACGAGTCAGTTCCTTGACGTAGTTGCGGCACTCCGGCTGAGAGCGGGCCTCATGGAGCAGGGCGAGCGCCCGATCCAACTTCACTTTGTCGCGGATGTCCCAGGTGCGGGCCTCACCGGCAACTCTGGAGGTCTTGGACTGCTTGCGCTTTTCGAAGCTGCCTTTGCATTCGACTGCGGCGGCCAGATAGGTGAACCAGGAGTTCTGGGGATCGATGCGGCGGGCG